>NZ_JALQDB010000144.1:0-206 GCF_023631465.1 Caballeronia sp. GAWG1-1 | reverse complement strand
AGCCACCGATGATCGTCGAACCGGTAGATCACTTGCTTCGGCGTTTCGCGTGGCATGTGCGCGGCAACGCCTGGAATCAGCGGAACGGCTGCAACCAATGCGAGAGCGGCTACCACGGCGCTCAACACTTTGACGCGAGCGCGCCTCCACAAATACGCAGACGCGAAAACCATGAATGCGGTGCTACAGACCGGTACGGCCCACCA
>NZ_JALQDB010000143.1:0-216 GCF_023631465.1 Caballeronia sp. GAWG1-1 | reverse complement strand
TCACCACACGCAACTCGCCTTTCATGGCAGCGAGTTCTGCGCGCAGCGCCTGCAGTTCGTCGGTAGAAGAAGAGGATTCTACGTTGGATCGAACCTCTCATAGTAGGACGATCGCTGGGTTCGGGCTGGCCATTTCATTATGTCGTGTTTCTGCCAAGTAGAGATGTCGCCTTTTGGCTTAAGTTCATTGCCGGACAAGCGTGTCAGGAGCGCGGG
>NZ_JALQDB010000142.1:0-216 GCF_023631465.1 Caballeronia sp. GAWG1-1 | reverse complement strand
CGGGGTTGGGACGTTTAGCGAAAGTTATCAAGTCTCACACAGTATTAGAGGAAGGTTTATCTGTCGAAAGACGGATTGATCATCGTCAGTACGTTGAGTGAGCGACCGGTTGGTAAAACAACCGAAAACAGTAACAGGAATTGAACTGAAGAGTTTGATCCTGGCTCAGATTGAACGCTGGCGGCATGCCTTACACATGCAAGTCGAACGGCAGCA
>NZ_JALQDB010000141.1:0-225 GCF_023631465.1 Caballeronia sp. GAWG1-1 | reverse complement strand
GGTCGTCTGGATAGAAGTGCACAGCCAAGACGTCGTTGCCGGCTCGGTCAGACCTCTTCACAGGATCAAGATGAACCGTGGTCACTTTTTTGATCTTTTTTATGGGCGCATAGATGTCTTTAGAGAATTCTTCCATGTCATAGACTTCCCACTCGACCGTGAACTCCGTTCCCTTTAGCTTGTAACAACAACTCAAACTTCCTTCGCCTGACCCTGGCGGCAGAT
>NZ_JALQDB010000140.1:0-229 GCF_023631465.1 Caballeronia sp. GAWG1-1 | reverse complement strand
GAATCAGCCTGCGCCCTTCGATGGCGGGAAACTCCGCGCGTGCCGCTTCGAAATGCGTGTGCCACACGCTCACTTCCGCGAGCTGGTCGAGCGTGATGAGGCCGGAGCGCAGGCCGTCGTCCACGTCGTGATTGTTGTACGCGATTTCATCGGCGACATTCGCGATCTGTGCTTCGAGCGAAGGCTGCTTGCCTGCGAGGAACCGCTCGCCGAGATCGCCGAGTTGCCG
>NZ_JALQDB010000139.1:0-230 GCF_023631465.1 Caballeronia sp. GAWG1-1 | reverse complement strand
ACCCGTGCTATCAAACCCGAGTCGCGAACACAGCTCTTGGAACGTGTCTAGTGGGTACGGAGTAGTTTATATGAGACGGAGTGTGCGCACCTCGCCCGCCACGACCGCGCCGCCCTTCTCCGCAATCGCCGACGCGTTCTATGCCAGCGCAGTCTACAATTCACATCTGACGGTGCCGACCTAGATGACAGAGTTTAGTACTATGTGGTCGCCGTATATTTTATAGCTGG
>NZ_JALQDB010000138.1:0-236 GCF_023631465.1 Caballeronia sp. GAWG1-1 | reverse complement strand
CTCGAATGGGTTCACTGGTGTAACCACCATCGGCTGCTCGGCCCGCTCGGGTACGTATCGCCTGCGCAAGCAGAGGAGTCTACAATCGGAATCTGGTGCGATCCGCTCGCGCGGCGTAGCGCCCAACTCGGCGGTCTCCGACAAAGTCGGTGCGCTTCAATGCTGACCGAGCTGATTTGCTCGGACGTGCCACCGTGTTCGCCCAGGTAGGCCGCAAAGCGTTCAATCGTGCTGGC
>NZ_JALQDB010000137.1:0-240 GCF_023631465.1 Caballeronia sp. GAWG1-1 | reverse complement strand
GCGCGATGTCATGCTGGCGGCTGTCGAACATCGTTTCGGGAACGTTCGCAAAACGCCCGCGCAAATCGAATGGCTCAGCGACAACGGTTCGGGTTACATTGCCGAAAAGACCCGCGCGTTCGCTTCAGATATTGGTCTCAAGCCGTTGACCACGCCCGTATGCAGCCCGCAGAGCAATGGCATGGCAGAAAGCTTCGTCAAGACGATGAAGCGCGATTACGTTGCGTTCATGCCGAAGCC
>NZ_JALQDB010000136.1:0-242 GCF_023631465.1 Caballeronia sp. GAWG1-1 | reverse complement strand
TTTCCCATGCCGGAGGACGTGAAGCAATTCGTCGTTGTGGATGATCGCGGCTACATCGAGATGAAAAATGGCCGGGTATTGCAGAGTTCACTGCCGATCGGGGCGGTATGGGGCCGAAACTATGTGGACTACCCGGTGAAGGGTGAAGAACACTCGATAGTCGACTACGAACTTCCAGAATTCAAGGACCTAAAGAGCAAAGCACCCGAGGTCAAGAATTACACCGGTTGGACGCACATGAA
>NZ_JALQDB010000135.1:0-245 GCF_023631465.1 Caballeronia sp. GAWG1-1 | reverse complement strand
TTCGCTTATGTTGCCTTTATCGTTGATGTGTTCGCGCGACGCATTGTAGGCTGGAGAGTGTCAAGCTCAGCGCGTACCGACTTCGTGTTGGACGCGCTGGAGCAGGCGGTACATGAGCGCCGACCAGCCGAAAGTAACCGTTTGGTACTTCATTCGGACCGCGGGTCGCAATACGTTTCAATTCGGTACACGGAGCGTCTAGCCGAAGCAGGAATCGAACCGTCAGTCGGCAGCGTCGGAGATTC
>NZ_JALQDB010000134.1:0-248 GCF_023631465.1 Caballeronia sp. GAWG1-1 | reverse complement strand
CGATATACCTGCTTTGCACTTCGCACCATGCAACACTTCCTCGATTGAAGGTGTTGCGACGACCGGTTGAATCCGCCTTGCGACCCGCGGTCCGAATGAAGTACCAAACGGCTACTTTCGGCTGGTCGGCGCTCGTGTACCGCCTGCTCCAGCGCGTCCAACACGAAGTCAGTACGCGCTGAGCTTGACACTCTCCAGCCTACGATGCGTCGCGCGAACACATCAACGATAAAGGCAACATAAGCGAA
>NZ_JALQDB010000133.1:0-250 GCF_023631465.1 Caballeronia sp. GAWG1-1 | reverse complement strand
GCGCATCGGAGGCCGTCGTGCCACACGCCAGCGCACGGGACTCCGCGCCCCCTTCGAGCGTCGACGTCTCGCGAGACGCCCGGCCGATGCCTGCGAGCACGCCACCGCGAGAAACACGCGAACCATCGCCCTTCGAACCGGACACTGCGCCGGACAGACCGGACTATCCGTTCGATTCGGCGCCCGTCCTGCCGCCGCCGCTGCCCCGCGCGCTGTCCGAGCCTGGCGAGCCTCAGCCGTCGTTCAACGA
>NZ_JALQDB010000132.1:0-252 GCF_023631465.1 Caballeronia sp. GAWG1-1 | reverse complement strand
GACCGGGCCAATCAGGTCTGGGCGCTCGATACGAGCTATATCCCGATGGCGCGCGGCTTCGTATATCTGACGGCTGTGGTGGACTGGGCGAGTCGTCGGGTCTTGGCACACCGGGTGGCGATCACGCTGGAGAGCTGCCATGCTGTCGAGGCGCTGGAGGAAGCGTTTGCGAAATACGGTAAGCGCGCAGAAATGGACGTCTGGAACTCTTTGATCTGAGCGTGCAGGCTATGTCCACTGTTTCGAATCAGT
>NZ_JALQDB010000131.1:0-261 GCF_023631465.1 Caballeronia sp. GAWG1-1 | reverse complement strand
GATCGGCAATGGCTTTTGGTTTATCAATGACCAGTTGTCTGGTTTCCTGGGCCCTGGTAACAAAAAGTAGGGTGAGCGCATATAATGAGCAAAGAATCTTTTTCATCAACAATCATTTTTAATTGATTTTAGCCTTCGAACCTGCGATCGCAATTTCTTCATCTTGTTGGGCACTGGAGGCACCGCTTACACCGATGGCCCCAATAACTTGTCCGTCGACAATAATGGGTATGCCTCCCTGTAAGAAAGTATGTCCAACAG
>NZ_JALQDB010000130.1:0-263 GCF_023631465.1 Caballeronia sp. GAWG1-1 | reverse complement strand
TCCGAACAATCTGCTCATCGCTGTATCGACTCTTCTTCATGACGCGCTCCGTATGGATGCGCCGTTATCCTAGATCAATTCGGTCTCAAGTTACCGGGGCAGGTCAGTGTGACTTCCGTGCGCTGACTCCGCTTGGGACTAATCAGAACTGTCCTTAGAGGGTGCGACGGGTGCAATACGCATGGAATTTGCCCCCGTAGTTCCGGACACCATCTCACACCAAGGTTGATGAATCGGCTTTACGTCGGAACTCGCGCGGCGAG
>NZ_JALQDB010000129.1:0-301 GCF_023631465.1 Caballeronia sp. GAWG1-1 | reverse complement strand
CATATGACTCGATGAACCTGGTGGGCTACGAGCAGCACTTCGACCCGAACGGGCGCATTGTTTCCTCCAAGCACTACCCTCCGCATGACAGCCCGGACGTGATCACTCAATACGCGCCTGACGGCAGCCGTCAGGTCATGAGGCCAAACAATGGTCAGCCCGTAATAGAGCACTACAATGCGGACGGGCAACTGACGCAAAAACAATCGCTCCTCGACGCCGGGTTCCGGACAGACAACTACGACGCGCAGGCCGGCCGCGTGGTCAACACGAATATGCGCAACAAGGACGGCAGTTATTC
>NZ_JALQDB010000128.1:0-301 GCF_023631465.1 Caballeronia sp. GAWG1-1 | reverse complement strand
GCCCAGGTGGCGGAATTGGTAGACGCACTAGGTTCAGGTCCTAGCGGTGGCAACACCGTGGAGGTTCGAGTCCTCTCTTGGGCACCAAGATGTTTGAAAAAGCCACCTTCGGGTGGCTTTTTCTTTTTATGCGGAAGTCCTGCTTCCGGCGGCGCTCCATAAAAGCGCAGTTGGTTGACACGGCGACCGTTACCGCTAGAATAGCGGGCTCGCTGTACCCCTTGGCCCAGGTGGCGGAATTGGTAGACGCACTAGGTTCAGGTCCTAGCGGTGGCAACACCGTGGAGGTTCGAGTCCTCTC
>NZ_JALQDB010000127.1:0-305 GCF_023631465.1 Caballeronia sp. GAWG1-1 | reverse complement strand
CGAACCCAGTTTCTTAACGTTTCGCGTGAGCAACCCATCTTGGCGGCAATCGACTGGATTGCTTCCCATTGCGTCGCATACTCCGCACGATGCTCGAACACCATACGAACCGCGCGCTCACGCACTTCCGCCGAATATTTCGGCGCTGTCTTCCATTTTGCTTTGTCGAGGTTTTCCATAACCCTATTCTCTCAGGAGTAAAGGTCTCCGGAATACCCGGTGCGCTTCACCCTGAGCGGGCCATAATCGGTGATGAGCGTCTTGCCGCTGGCGCCGTTACGTTCGTTGCCCTGGCCGTCGGGTTT
>NZ_JALQDB010000126.1:0-308 GCF_023631465.1 Caballeronia sp. GAWG1-1 | reverse complement strand
CAGGTCACCCAGCAAAACGCCGCTCTGGTTGAGGAGGCGGCGGCGGCCGCTCAGGCGCTTCATGATCAAGGGATACAGCTTACCGGCGCGGTCGCTTTCTTTTCCATCGCCGAGGCCTAAACTGTTTTGGCGCGCCGATTTGCATCGTAGACCTCTTCGGTAGACTTCCGCCATTCGCTCAGTGTAGGAAGTCACCGTCGATCTTGGTGTCACCGCAATGCTCGACAAAACGCCTCTTTTGAGTTTTGAGTGGGTGGGTTGGCGGGTCAAGGACGGGCGTAAGCCCGGCGAAGCGAATCCTTGAGGCG
>NZ_JALQDB010000125.1:0-314 GCF_023631465.1 Caballeronia sp. GAWG1-1 | reverse complement strand
GGTTCATCTTGATCCTGTGAAGAGGTCTGACCGAGCCGGCAACGACGTCTTGGCTGTGCACTTCTATCCAGACGACCATGTTGAATTCGAGTTTCGCAATGACTTTAGCGGCTCTCGATTTGACTATGCTGAAGTACATCATTGGTTTAAAACGAAATACGGCAAGGCTGCAAATCCAGACGATCTTGACTGGGCTGCCGCCTACCGTCGAACCACACGTGTGGCTGTTCAAGGCTGGCTGAAATACCGCTTCACCGACTCCGTCGATCTTGAGCAGTACGTGTACTACACGTTGCTCGTCAATCCGAAGTTTG
>NZ_JALQDB010000124.1:0-334 GCF_023631465.1 Caballeronia sp. GAWG1-1 | reverse complement strand
CGGGAATCTCCGGTGTGATCTATTCACTGGAAGCCTATTCGCTTGCTGCGCCGGTCTACTTCGGCTCGCGCTTGCTCGGCAAAACGGAAGATCAATGACTTCTATTCGTCCGATGAGGTGGCCAGTCTCGAGGCGCTGTCCGGCCCGCACAGTCTGCGACATGCTCGCCACGCCGATAGGTGGAACGGGACAGTGGCCTTTGCCCGCCCCCAAGCTGGAGGGCTGACAAGATGAGTGCCACTTACACAGCCTTTGTATGGTGGGCCGTACCGGTCTGTAGCACCGCATTCATGGTTTTCGCGTCTGCGTATTTGTGGAGGCGCGCTCGCGTCAA
>NZ_JALQDB010000123.1:0-346 GCF_023631465.1 Caballeronia sp. GAWG1-1 | reverse complement strand
CGCGAAAAGCAGAAAGACTATTTCGATCCCGATCAGGGCATCAACACGAATCAGGTCGTGACGCGTGCCGACGGCAGCAAGACGATGTACTCCTTCAACGATCAGGAAAAGGTCGGCTTGCAAAACGACTACGACGCGAAGGGAAACCCTGTTGACACTTACCGCTACGACTCGGGCTCGGGCAAGGTGTCGTCACACACTCATTTCAACGAGGACGGTAGCCGCACGTTGGATTCGATCGACGCGGGCGGGAAAGCAACGCGCATGACCGCGACCAATGACGGTCAACGGTCCACGGCACAACCCGCGACCTTCAGCGCAGCGGAACAGCAAGCATTGAAGGAAC
>NZ_JALQDB010000122.1:0-398 GCF_023631465.1 Caballeronia sp. GAWG1-1 | reverse complement strand
ACCCGGCCATTTTTCATCTCGATGTAGCCGCGATCATCCACAACGACGAATTGCTTCACGTCCTCCGGCATGGGAAATTGACCATCGTAATGCCCCCAATCCGGGACGAATACATGCGCACTCGTCCCGAACGTTCTGCCTCCGTCGCGAGAAATCTCAATTCCGCTGAAGTCCTCTAGCGGAATGGCGATGTATCGTGTCGAAGGGTGAAGATAAGGATAAAAAACAATCCGGTAAAACTGCGGCACGACCTCGGTTCTAATGTTGAGCTTCGAGTCGAGATACCACAACGCACCTTCGCATTCCCATCCTTCCAGTTCCAGCCACCGATGATCGTCGAACCGGTAGATCACTTGCTTCGGCGTTTCGCGTGGCATGTGCGCGGCCACGCCTGGAAT
>NZ_JALQDB010000121.1:0-422 GCF_023631465.1 Caballeronia sp. GAWG1-1 | reverse complement strand
GAATAACTGCCGTCCTTGTTGCGCATATTCGTGTTGACCACGCGGCCGGCCTGCGCGTCGTAGTTGTCTGTCCGGAATCCGGCGTCCAGGAGCGATTGTTTTTGCGTCAGTAGCCCGTCCGCGTTGTAGTGCTCTATCGTGGGCTGACCATTGTTTGGCCTCATGACCTGACGGCTGCCGTCAGGCGCGTATTGAGTGACCACGTCCGGGCTGTCAAGCGGACGGTAGTGCTTGGAGGAAACAATGCGCCCGTTCGGGTCGAAGTGCTGTTCGTAACCTACCAGGTTCATCGAGTTATACGCATAGCTCGTCGTGCTGCCGTCAGGCTCTTTGATGTCCTGATTGGTCAGCCGATTCGAGGCCGGGTCGAAGTAGGTCCGCTGATTGCCCAACGCAGTATCTGCGCCGACCGGCTGCGGCGG
>NZ_JALQDB010000120.1:0-429 GCF_023631465.1 Caballeronia sp. GAWG1-1 | reverse complement strand
GGCGATCAGATGCAGGTCGACTGGGTCGAGTTCCGCAGACGCAAAGAAGCGAATCTGTTCGCATTCGTGGCCACTCTTGGCTATAGCCGCGCGACCTACGTCGAATTCGTTTCCGACATGCGGCTCGATACTTTGCTCAGGTGTCACGTCAACTGTTTTAACTGGTTCGGCGGTGTGCCGCGCCGTGCGCTTTTCGACAACATGAAGACCGTTGTCATAGAGCGGGACGCGTATGGTCCAAAGCAGCACCGCTTCCAGCCGGGGTTTCTCGACTTCGCCCGGCACTACGGGTTTAAGCCCGAGCTATGTCAGCCTTATCGCGCGAAGACCAAAGGCAAGGTCGAACGGATGATTGAACCGCCCCGGAAATGTAGGAGACTTCGGATCTTGGCTGTAACGGGAGATTTGAAGCATGGAAAGCGAAGGCAA
>NZ_JALQDB010000119.1:0-437 GCF_023631465.1 Caballeronia sp. GAWG1-1 | reverse complement strand
TCGTGCAAGTTTGAATCAATGGATGTGGGGCGCAGGCATGACGCCCGGACGGGGCGCGAACGAGCAGCAGACGCAAGTACAGACGCAGACGCAAGCACAACCGCTGACGCAAGCGCAACCTCAAGCACAAGCGGAAAGTGGCTCGAATGCGGGAGCTTCCGTTGACCAGTCGACGGCCGCGTCTCCCAATGACGCAGCTGAAGACACTTCCTCGGGCGATGATGCCTGAGTCGCCGAGCGTTAATGCGCCGCCACCTCGAAGCGGAGTCCGCCGTGAGGTGGCGGCTCTCGAGCAGACGAGCCGTATCGAAAGAACCGTCCAGTTAGCGAAAGTGAGACGCGCATGCCGCGCTGTGCGCGATCAATTGGCCTGAGGCCAACGCGCAGACCATTCAAATAGTGACCACACATGACGCCGCTCCGTGCTCGGCGCGTGT
>NZ_JALQDB010000118.1:0-452 GCF_023631465.1 Caballeronia sp. GAWG1-1 | reverse complement strand
ACTATGAGCAAATCGCTGGAATGCCGATGGCAGCGTAACTCCAGCAAAACCGTCTCCGAAGTTCCCGGTGCGCTTCAATGCGCACAACGGCGTCGGTGGGTTTGACAATCTGTGGATCCGGACGGTCCTCGAAGCGAATGTCGCGCGCTCCGTAGAGCATGGTGGCTTGCATGGTTACTTTGCTCCTGTTGGGGTAACTAATTGGCGGCCCAGCGCCTCGCGTGCACGGCCGGCAACATCGACGTCCACGCGGTCGGCCAGTACCTGGATGAGCTGGCGCGACTGATGGGCAGTGAGGCCCACGTTCAAGCTAATGCCTCTGTGCGACTGCGACTCGGTGCCAGGCAGTGCCAAAAGCATACTCACCGTTGCAAGCGTAAGCGCCTCATCTCGACCGTTCTCTCGCCGGCGGTGAATAGAGGTAATTTGGTTCCCACCAAACTTTTTAGCGG
>NZ_JALQDB010000117.1:0-464 GCF_023631465.1 Caballeronia sp. GAWG1-1 | reverse complement strand
TTCTCGACCGATGCACTGCCGCCTTCTGCCGCCACCGGATCGAAGCCCGTTGCACGCACCGTGATGACCTTGATCGGGTCGCTCGATTGCACCGTCGCGATGGCGTTGCCCGCGTAGATCGGACGCTCGAAGGTATCGGCGCTGTCGACGGCGGTAATGTCGCTGATCTGCGCGACGTCCAGATGCGCTGCGATACGCGGCGCGATGTTCTTGCCATAGGCCGTCGCGGGCGCGAGGATGTGCGAATAGTCCTTCGCGATATTCAGCACCGTGCCCTCGACATTCTCGGCCAGACCTTCGGCGAGTTGAGGCGCATCCGCAAGCAGCACTTTCGAAACGCCTGCGATCTTGGCTGCCGCATCGGCCGCGCCCTGCGCGTTCGCACCTGCGACCAGCACATGGATATCGCCGCCGATTTTTGCCGCCGCCGCTACCGTGTTCAACGTCGCGGCCTTGATGGACGC
>NZ_JALQDB010000116.1:0-480 GCF_023631465.1 Caballeronia sp. GAWG1-1 | reverse complement strand
AGAGTGGCCACGAATGCGAACAGATTCGCTTCTTTGCGTCTGCGGAACTCGACCCAGTCGACCTGCATCTGATCGCCCGCAGCAGTCTCGAATCGCACCAAAGGTTCGGGCGCCGGTACAGGTCGCAATGTGGCAACGAACTTGCGCACGATTCTCTCGCCGCCATCGAATCCCTTCGACTGACTCTCGCGCCACAGAACCGTCGCTGGAATCCAGTCCGGTGCCGCTGCCGCGATCCGTTCCCGGAGGTAGGCTTCGACCGGTTTCAGTATCGACTCGCGCGGAGTCGCCGCGGGCCGAAACTTCGGCGCGTCCTGCGCCGCCAGATACTTCCTTACCGTGTTGACCGAGCAGCCAACCTCACAAACAATGGCACGCAGGCTCTTGCCCTGCCTGTGCAATATCCTGATCTGCATGTATCCCTCGTACGAGATCATCGCCGCTCAAAGCGGCCATTATCCCTTCGTCGAGGTGTATCAA
>NZ_JALQDB010000115.1:0-527 GCF_023631465.1 Caballeronia sp. GAWG1-1 | reverse complement strand
TCCACCTTGCCGTTCGCGTTCAGCGGCATCACATCCAGCACCACGATGCGCCACGGCACCATGTAATCCGGTACGCCCTGCGCAAGGCTCGTCTTCAACTGCTGCGCGTCCAGCGATGGCTCGCCTGTCACGTAGGCGATCAGCCTTGCGTCGCGGGCGATCACGGTTGCCTCACGCACACCTTCCATCTGCGCCAGCCTCGATTCGATCTCGCCCAACTCGATCCGGAAGCCGCGAATCTTGACCTGATGATCGAGACGTCCCAGATAGTCGAGCACACCGTCGCTGCGCCACCGCACCAGATCGCCCGTGCGGTAGAGGCGTGCGCCTGTGTGTCGTGCAAACGGGTCTGCCACGAAGCGCTCTGCGGTTAATCCCGGACGGTTGAGATATCCGCGTGCCAGATTGACTCCGCCCAGATACAACTCACCCGCTACGCCACGCGGCACTGGTTGCATACGCTCATCGAGTACCCACGTCTGTGTCGCTGCAATCGGCGCGCCGATCGGCACCGGCCGGTGCTCTTC
>NZ_JALQDB010000114.1:0-573 GCF_023631465.1 Caballeronia sp. GAWG1-1 | reverse complement strand
AACCAGCGATGATCGCTGCCATCGATCTGGATCAGCTCGCCATAGCACGAGCGACGGTTGCGCGGCTGATGGATCCTTGGAGGACGCTGTCGACGTGGCGTCCAGAGTCCGGCGCCGATCATGAGCCGCCGAACGGTTTCCTTGGCCAGCCGAATGTCATGACACTCGCGCAGCTTCTCGCAGGCAAGCGTCGGGCCAAAATCGCTATAGCGCTCTTTGACGATGGCCACGGCCCGGACCGCCAAGCCCGCGTCGACACGATGATTGCCCGTTTGACCGCGCTTGCCGGAAACCAGGCCCGGCGCGCCTTGTTCGCGTAACCGCGCACTGAGACGCCGCACCTGTCGTGTACTCAGTCCAAGTCGCTCGGCGGCCCGCCACGGTTTGAGCAGTCCGTCGACCACTGACTGAATCACTTTGAATCGGTCCAACTCGCGCATCGACATGGTAATCGTGTCCGTTGCAGCCATCGCGGTCTCCTGCGCCGAAGCATCGGCGCGGGGTAAGCTTAGGCGGCTCGAAGCGGACATTTGAATCTGGCTAAAAGCAATGGGATGGACTCCTCCTCACCCC
>NZ_JALQDB010000113.1:0-587 GCF_023631465.1 Caballeronia sp. GAWG1-1 | reverse complement strand
ACCCGCACCGACTTCACGGCGCTGCGCGCGTTCGTGCAGCGCGTGCCGGCGGCCACCATCGCGCGGCTTTACTACGATGTCGAACGCGCGCCCCATGCGGCGAGCCCTGAGACCACCGAGCGCTACCTGCGCCAGATGTGCGATGACCTGGTAAGCCTGGCGCTCAAACATGGCTCATCGGTGCTCGCCGATCACCTGAAAGCCTCGATCAAGCAGCACGGCAGCGCGCGGCTTACGGCCATGACGCTGCGCATGATCGAGCAGGCGTCGACCATGGCGGCCGCCTCGCCGGCGTTGGGCCATCCGGTCGAGTTGTGGTTCCGGCCGCTGATTGCACGACGCTTGATCGGCGAGGGGATCACCACGCTGGGCGCCCTGATTAAGTACTGCAATGCCCGTGGCGGCAGCTGGTGGCGATCCGTGCCGCGCATCGGACCGCTGCGCGCGGCGACCCTGGTGGCATGGCTGCATCGCCATGAGCGAAGCCTTGGTGCACGCGTCGCCGACGACGTCGATGCGAGGCCACTTGACGTCACCTTTCGCGCAGCGGGCGAGCCGGTCGCCATCGTGGTGGGCGGCGATCCGGC
>NZ_JALQDB010000112.1:0-655 GCF_023631465.1 Caballeronia sp. GAWG1-1 | reverse complement strand
GTGACTAACACAATATTGCGCGCGGCGATGGCGCGTCGGTCGACCGCCCCGCGTAGTTGTGCGGCAACGTTTGCGCGCGCATTAACACCTTCTAAATAAGACTCGAATGCTTGTCGTGACTGATTGAGCGCGTAAATGGAGTTGATCGAAATACAGACCACCATGACAGTCAGAACCGAGAACGCGTATGCCAGCTTACTTTTGACGCTTAGATTGTGGACCATCTTTTCTCTCAGGGAAAATACTTAATATAGGTGGTTATTTGCCACTTTCTCGCAATACGGCCCGCGGCTGTACCCGAATATGCTTAACGACCGATACTTTCTGAAGCTGATACTGAAAACGCGAAGTTTGCGTAGTTGAGTGTTTTCTTGGCAGTATTTCTTTCCGACAGGATGTCCCTTTTCCAATAATAAAAAGACGCCGTCACAGGATGACGACGCCTCTCTCAAGAAACTTCGTTTATCGCCGTTAAGCCAGCAGATAGTGCAGGGTGCTTTCGTGCCGAATGACCCTTGTTCTCCACTCATGCATTTTGGAAAAAAATGAAAAAAGAAACTTGGACGGTCAAGGCAAAGCTGGCCGCGTCATTCGGAACTCTGAGCCTGATCGTTCTTGTGATCGCTGGTATGGCCCTAAGCTCGCTTAACGATGC
>NZ_JALQDB010000111.1:0-659 GCF_023631465.1 Caballeronia sp. GAWG1-1 | reverse complement strand
GTGACCAACACAATATTGCGCGCGGCGATGGCGCGTCGGTCGACCGCCGCGCGTAGTTGTGCGGCAACGTTTGCGCGAGCATTAACACCTTCCAAATAAGACTCGAATGCTTGTCGTGACTGATTGAGCGCGTAAATGGAGTTGATCGAAATACAGATCACTATGACAGTCAGAACAGAGAACGCACACGCCAGCTTACTTTTGACATTTAGATTGTGGAGCATCTTTTCTCTCAGGGAAAATACTTAATATAGGCGGTTATTTGCCACTTTCTCGCAATACGGCCCGCGGCCGTACCCGAATATGCTTAACGACCGATACCCTCTGAAGCTGATACTGAAAACTCGAAATTTGCTATTAGTTGAGCGATTTGTTGACAGTATTTCTTTCCGACAACATGTCCCTTTGCGTGCAATAGCAGATGCCGTCACGGGATGGCGACGCATTGGCTCAAGGAACCTGTGTTTCTCGCCGTTAAGCCGAAAGATATCGGAGGGTGCGTTCGTGCCGAATGACCCTTGTTTCCCACTCATGCATTTCGGAAAAAAGATGAAAAAAGGAACTTGGACAATCAAGGCAAAACTGGCCGCGTCATTCGGAACTCTGAGCCTGATCGTTCTTGTGATCGCTGGTATGGCCCTAAGCTCGCTTAACGATGC
>NZ_JALQDB010000110.1:0-749 GCF_023631465.1 Caballeronia sp. GAWG1-1 | reverse complement strand
AGCCACCGATGATCGTCGAACCGGTAGATCACTTGCTTCGGCGTTTCACGTGGCATGTGCGCGGCCACGCCTGGAATTAGCGGAACGGCTGCAACCAATGCGAGAGTGGCTACCACGGTGCTCAACACTTTGACGCGAGCGCGCCTCCACAAATACGCAGACGCGAGAACCATGAATGCGGTGCTACAGACCGGTACGGCCCACCAGACAAAGGCTGTGTAAGTGGCACTCATCTTGTCAGCCCTCCAGCTTGGGAGCGGGCAAAGGCCATTGTCCCGTTCCACCTATCGGCGTGGCAAGCATGTCGCAGACTGTGCGGACCAGACAGCGCCTCGAGACTGGCCACCTCATCGGACGGATAGAATTCATTGATCTTCCGTTTTGCTGAGCAAGCGCGAGCCGAAGTAGACCGGCGCAGCAAGCGAATAGGCTTCCAGTGAATAGATCACACCGGAGATTCCCGACAAGCTATTCTTCTTCGGCACGATGCCCAAGTTCGGATCGCATTTCATGTGCGTCCAACCAGTGTAATTCTTGACCTCGGGTGCTTTGCTCTTTAGGTCTTTGAATTCTGGAAAGGAATAGGAATTTATCGAGTGCTCTTCACCGGGAAACGGGTAGTCGACATACATGTTTCCCCAAATATCCTCTGTCGGCAGTGAACTCTGCAACACCCGGCCATTTTTCATCTCGATGTAGCCGCGATCATCCACAACGACGAATTGCTTCACGTCCTCCGGCATGGGAAA
>NZ_JALQDB010000109.1:0-757 GCF_023631465.1 Caballeronia sp. GAWG1-1 | reverse complement strand
GTACGCGCTGAGCTTGACACTCTCCAGCCTACAATGCGTCGCGCGAACACATCAACGATGAAGGCAACATAAGCGAAGCCTTGCCAGGTAGCCACGAAGGTGAAATCTGACACCCACAGCGCGTTCGGCCGTGACGCTTTGAACTGCCGCTGGACGTGATCAAGCGGGCACGGTGTGTTTCGCTCGCTGACGGTGGTTCGAATCGATCTGCCGCGCCGCACACCTTGCAGCCCGAGCCGCTTCATCAGTCGCTCGACAGTACACCGTGCGAGCTTGAATCCCTCGCGCGATAGCTGCCGCCAAACCTTGCGCGCACCATACACCCGAAAGTTCTCCTCCCATACACGCCGGATGTGCTGACACAGCAGTGCATCGCGCTGCGCGCGCGGCGGCAGCCGACGCGGATCAGCGCGTCGAGACGAATGAGGGTAATATGTCGACGGGGCGATCGGCAGCACCCTGCAGATCGGCTCGACCCCATACGCCGACCGGTGATCGTCAATGAAGGCAATCATCACTTCGGTCGGCGGTCGAGCTCCGCCTGTGCGAAATATGCCGAGGCCTTGCGCAGGATTTCATTGGCCTGACGCAGTTCCCGGACTTCGCGTTCAAGCTCGCGGATGCGGTCCTGCTCCTGCGTCTTGGGGCCCGCGCGCAGACCACGATCGCTCTCAGCCTGACGAACCCAGTTTCTTAACGTTTCGCGTGAGCAACCCATCTTGGCGGCAATCGACTGGATTGCTTCCCATTGCGTCGC
>NZ_JALQDB010000108.1:0-762 GCF_023631465.1 Caballeronia sp. GAWG1-1 | reverse complement strand
ACAGCCGTCAGATATACGAAGCCGCGCGCCATCGGGATATAGCTCGTATCGAGCGCCCAGACCTGATTGGCCCGGTCGATTTTCCGGTTGCGAAGCAGGTACGGCCAGATCCTGTGGGCTGCATGCTTGCGGCTCGTGTTTGGCTTGCGATACAGCGCTTCGACACCCATGCGCTTCATCAAGGTGCTGACGTGTCTGCGCCCGACCTTGATGCCTTCGCGACGTAGCAGCCGTGCCAGCATTCGCGCCCCCGCAAATGGATGCTCGAGGTGAAGCTCGTCAATCCGGCGCATCGATTTCAGATCCGCTTCGCTGACCCCGCGCGATTGGTAATAGGCGCTCGACCGGCTGATGCCTACCAGCCGCGCCTGCTGTGTCACCGGCAGGGCGTGATCACGATCGATCATCGCCTTACGCTCAGCAGTCCCGCCTTGCTGAGCGCGCTTTCTAAAAAATCGTTCTCCAGCGTCAACTGCCCGATCTTCGCGTGCAGTACCTTCACGTCGACTGGCGGTGCCGCTGGCGCCGAGTTGCCCGCGTCGAACACATCGGCAACCCGCTCCTGCAGTTGCTTCTTCCAGTCCGTAATCTGGTTCGGATGGACATCAAACTGCTGGGCCAGCTCTGCCAGCGTCTTGTCGCCCTTGAGCGCTGCCAGGGCTACCTTTGCCTTGAACGCTGGCGAGTGGGTCCGTCGGTTTCGTTTCGTCATCTTCTGGTTCCTTGTTGCCGGCCATTATGGCCGACTCACGCCCCAGCTTT
>NZ_JALQDB010000107.1:0-832 GCF_023631465.1 Caballeronia sp. GAWG1-1 | reverse complement strand
CATTTGCGAAGGACTATGGGGTCAATCCGCGTGATCCGGACGCACACAATCAGGCGGCGACGCGCTATGTAAGAGCCCAAACGGTGGCGCATGCCAATCAATGGAAAATCGCCCGGGAAGTCGAGCAAAATACAGCGACGCCCGGCAATCCAGGAACCAAGCTCAGCGGGGGCTCATCCGCATGGACCGGCCCGGAGTTCGATGCGGTGTACGCAAAATATCGCGACACTGGGCTCACGGATTCGCAACTTCAGCATCGGCTCACGACGAGCGTCATGGGTACTTACGCAGGCACTCCAAGTGGCATGGGCGCGGGCAGCGAGTACAACGTCGACGGCAGCATGAGCGGTGCCGCGCCTATCGAGCCTGGCCAGCCGACGGTTCGCTACGAAAGCGACGCTAACGGCAAGATCAATTCGATGACCGAAGAGTGGCCGTCGGGAGACAAGTCCACGCAGACGTTCAAGGATGGCAAGCGCGTGCAGTCGCAGACAGTCGACTCGCAGGGCAAACCGCTGCGAACCGTCGATTACTCGAACTACGGCCCGGACGGCAGTTATCGCATCGATGTAAAAGACGGCAGCGGCAAGACGATTCAACGAAGTGACTTCAACGGCGACGGTTCGGGCATCGAGCGCGGCTTCCATGGTGACGGCTCACGCCTGGAAACGACATTCGGCCCGTCGAAGTCAGACGCGGCTTCATTCGGTGCGCAAAGCCCGACGAAGCTGATGACACAGTACGATGCGCAGGGCCGCGAAAAGCAGAAAGACTATTTCGATCCCGATCAGGGCATCAACACGAATCAGGTCGTGACGCGTGCCGACGGCAG
>NZ_JALQDB010000106.1:0-874 GCF_023631465.1 Caballeronia sp. GAWG1-1 | reverse complement strand
CCAACCACTTAGGAGATTCACCATGCTGACGATCAAAGACCTCGCCGCTTCCAAAGAACTCGGCCGTGCTGAAATGGGCGCTATCACGGGCGGTAGCTCGTTCTTCTCGAATGCCGGTATCAACAGCAACGTTCAAGCAGGCGGCGTGTCCTTCGCTTCGCCGCAAGCGAACATCGCACCTGTCACGCAAGTCGATGCATCGACCACCACCAACGTCGATCTCAAGACCGTCAACAAGTCGATTACCGCCGTGGGCAGCCTGCTCGGCGGCATGGCGCTTTAATTCACACCATCCAATCACATTGTTTAGGAGATTTATCATGCTGACCATCAAGAACCTCGTTGCTTCCAAGGAACTCGACCGCGCTGAAATGAGCGCCATCACGGGCGGTAATTCGCTCTTCTCGAACGCCGGTATCAACAGCAACGTACAAGCTGGCGGCGTGTCGTTCGCTTCGCCGCAAGCGAACATTGCACCTGTTTCGCAAGTCGATGCATCGACCACCACCAACGTCGATCTCAAGACCGTCAACAAGTCGATTACCGCTGTGGGCAGCCTGCTCGGCGGCTTGGCTCTTTAATTCTCACCATCCAAACACATTTCTTAGGAGATTTATCATGTTGACTATCAAGAACCTTGCTGCTGAGAAAGAACTCGATCGCGCTGCAATGGGCTCCATCGCGGGCGGCTTCTCGATCTTCTCGAACACCGGCGTCAACTCGAACTATCAGGCAGGCGGCGTGTCTTTCGCGAGCCCGCAAATCAACGTCGCACCGGTCACGCAGGTCGATGCCTCGCAACACACGAACGTGGACGTCAAGAGCATCACCAAGTCGGTCGATGCGCTCGGCAGCATGTTCGTCGGCATGAAGG
>NZ_JALQDB010000105.1:0-931 GCF_023631465.1 Caballeronia sp. GAWG1-1 | reverse complement strand
TCCTGATCTGCATGTATCCCTCGTACGAGATCATCGCCGCTCAAAGCGGCCATTATCCCTTCGTCGAGGTGTATCAATTCCTCAGTGCCGACGGTGTATCAATTTACAGGTGCCGATGACACAATCACGATCTTGGCTTCAATCCGATTGCGGAACCATTCCATGGCAAGACATTCGTCACGGAATTTACCGTTGAAGCTTTCGTTCGTGCCGTTCTGCCATGGCTTGCCGGGATCGATTAACGCCGATTCGATCTTCTCCGATACCACCCACTTGAGCAACGCTGCGCTGACGAATTCGGGGCCGTTGTCGCTTCGCATATAGCGTGGCGCGCCGTGAACGCTGATTAGCTTGCTCAGCACCTCAATGACTCTGGCCGATCGGATCGAGCCAGACACATCTATGGCCAAACATTCACGCGTGTACTCGTCGACGACCGTCAGACACGTCAGTTGCTGGCCGTTGGCACACGCGTCAAAGACGAAATCGTAACTCCATACGGCGTTGCGAGCGCTCGGAGCAAGCGGTCGAGGACGCGAACCGGCAACGCGGCGTCGGCGTCGTTTGCGAGGCACCTGAAGACCGGCTTGCGCCCACAACCGGCTGCACCGCTCCTTGCCGATGACGATCCCTTCGCGGCCCAGCATGATGCGGATGCGCCGCGAGCCGAAGCGGGGATAATCACCCGAGAGGCGTCGCATCATCTCCACGATCGGGCCGTTCTTGCCCGGCATGATGCTGAAGTAACCGAGGTTGGCACGACTGACGTGAATCAGCGCACAGGCGCGTCGTTGGCTCAGCCCGCGCGAAATGGCATAGCGGGCTTGCTCGCGACGCGCCTGTGCGCTTACCATTTTTTGCGGAAATCTCCCTCATGACCTCGATTTCCAGGTCGCGCTCCGCCACCAGCTTCTTTAGTCGGCTGTTCTCG
>NZ_JALQDB010000104.1:0-1008 GCF_023631465.1 Caballeronia sp. GAWG1-1 | reverse complement strand
AGCCCTGAGCGCGTCGATTGCACGCCCAGACATGCGCGCCCATGGGCGATAACCGGGTTTTTCAACGAAATAGACCCGAAGCGGTCATTCGGTCAAATCCAGACTTTGCGAATCGGAGGACCCTAGACCAGCCGTCGGCGACCTCACGAATCGGCCATGAGCAGACGATCGGCTCCACTGGCAGACAAGTTCGCCCCTGCAAAAAGTGATGGTTCTCTATGGATGCAATCGACTTCATCATCCCTACCAGTAAGAACGAGCGATTATGGATCGGCTCCTCGCTGAAGAATTCGTACGGCAAGTCGAGTTTGCTTGCCAACTTGCTTTAGCCCTCTTGAGCATTGATCCAACATTGATGGCATCTTCAAAGTCCGGATCGCCCATCGCGCACTAGCGTTCGTTCTCGTATGCTTCCCAGCTCATTGTCGCGTTTGATATAGACAATGTGCCCACAGCAGCGGACCTCCACATTGCGTCCGGAATGGTGTACATGGTGCTGGTATTGAACCCGACGAAAGAACAGCAGAGTCCTGACCGAATGGCTGATTTGCCCGACAGCCTGTTGTCTCAACTTAGTACTCCCGTTTATGACACGGATACCCGGACTCCCAACATAAATTGCCTTCGTATAATTTGTACCGTAGCATGATATGTGAGGACGACCCGATCACGGTTTGCCAATCGCTGCTTTCCTAACAATCACCGGCCCAAAGGTGAAGCCTCGGAGAAGAGTTAATGATTCATTTTCGCCGAAAATTGTGTTTGACAATGGTGAACCTAAACGCAACTATATTGCTTGTTTTGATTTATCTTTTCGGAGCTAGTGCTGACGTGCGCGCTCAGCAGTTGGATTTTGGCGGAATGTACGGTATGAGTGGTCCGCCACCTGGAAATTTTTTTAATAATCCATCAACCAACGCACCTTCCTGCCTGGAACAGCCCCGTGAAAGACCGGACACAGTCTCCCACTTACAATAGCGGGTAGGCATAAGACTGTGTATATGACTA
>NZ_JALQDB010000103.1:0-1009 GCF_023631465.1 Caballeronia sp. GAWG1-1 | reverse complement strand
TGAGCCATTCGATTTGCGCGGGCGTTTTGCGAACGTTCCCGAAACGATGTTCGACAGCCGCCAGCATGACATCGCGCACAACGTCGCCGCTATGACCGCCTGTCGTCGCTGCCCAGCTGATCGCTTCGCGGTCACAGCAATCGAGTGCGAACGTCACGCGCAGCGGCGCGCCGTTGTCGCAACGAAACTCGAAGCCGTCAGAGCACCATCGCTGATTGCTTCTGGGCACCGCCACCGTACCTTCATGCCGACGCTCGATGCTCGGCCTCGCAGGCCTCCTGTGAAGCAACAAATCGTGCTGGCGCATCACGCGATAAACACGTTTCGCATTCACTCGAACCTCACACCGCAATTCCCGCTCGCTTCGCAGCAGGCCCCAGACGCGTCGATAGCCGTAGCTGGGCAAGTCAGCAACGAGCAAACGAATTTCGTCGACAATGCCAGCATCATCCGTTTTGCGTGCGCGCCGGCCATCCTGCCAGTCAGCAGTCCGGGCGAGCTTTACCGACACATTTGAGCGCGCTACACCGAGAACGTCACAGACCTGCTTCACTGGCCGTCCCCCGGTAATGAGGGTGAGCGCGCAATCCATTTTCGCGACTTCATGACCTCCACGGCTTCCCGGAGAATCTCGTTCTCCATGGTCTTCTTGCCCAGCAGGCGCTGGAGCTCCTTTATCTGCTTCAGCGCGTCGCTCAACTCGGACGCCGGCACAACTTCTTCTCCAGCGCTCACTGCCGACAGGCTGCCGTCCTGATGCAGCTTGCGCCACTGAAACAGCTGATTCGGATTGATGCCGTGCAGCCGAGCCACCATCGAAACTGTCTTGCCGGGCTCGAACGTCTCCCGAACCATCGCCAGCTTCTCATCAGCCGACCAGCGCCGTCGGCGCTCAGGTCCCGTCAACACTTCCATTACTTCGTTCTTGTTGTTAGTCATATACACAGTCTTATGCCTACCCGCTATTGTAAGTGGGAGACTGTGTCCGGTCTTTCACGGGGCTGTTCCA
>NZ_JALQDB010000102.1:0-1016 GCF_023631465.1 Caballeronia sp. GAWG1-1 | reverse complement strand
AGAAAGACGGTTGCCACAAGCAAAACAAAGATGTGTTTCATCAAACTTGAAAGGTTCATTCGTATGCGCATGATTGCGTTAGTTCAACATTCCACCAGATAGATAGGGCAAGCACTTTTGCTTGCAACAACCGCGTTCAACCAGCGACGCCGCACGCGGTTAGCAAGATCAAATTGAATCGGCTTGGCCAACTTTGCTTCCGTTTGCCACATGATCGAATTTGTTGCTCTTAATCTCGCGCACAACATCTGCAGGCAGCTTCTGCATTGCAAGACCAAACGCTCCGGGCTTGCCCTTCGACTCCATGACGATGCGCTGCACCGCCGGGTGTTCGTCAAACTTCGGATTGACGAGCAACGTGTAGTACACGTACTGCTCAAGATCGACGGAGTCGGTGAAGCGGTATTTCAGCCAGCCTTGAACAGCCACACGCGTGGTTCGACGGTAGGCGGCAGCCCAGTCAAGATCGTCTGGATTTGCAGCCTTGCCGTATTTCGTTTGAAACCACTCATCGACCTTTCCATATTCGATTCGAGAGCCGCTAAAGTCATTGCGAAACTCGAATTCGACATGGTCGTCTGGATAGAAGTGCACAGCCAAGACATCGTCGCCTGCCTTGTTCGATCTCTTTACCGGAGCAAGCTGAACTGTCGTTGACTTATGTATCTTCTTTATAGGTGCATAAAGGTTCTTTCGCGCTTCATCTGCGTCATAGACTTGCCACTCGACCGTGAACTCCGTTCCCTTTAGCTTGTAACAACAACTCAAACTTCCTTCGCCTGACCCTGGCGGCAGATCCCCGCCTCCACTGGCTCGATTCCCATATTTGTCACGGACCACAAACTGCGTCAGGTTGTACGGCGTGTAGTTCATACCCTCCGCGCTCAACCCGCCATACACTGGCTCAAACGAAAAAAAATCGCAGCCCGCGAGAAAGACGTAAGCGCCTCATCTCGACCGTTCTCTCGCCGGCGGTGAATAGAGGTAATTTGGTTCCCACCAAACTTTTTAGCGGG
>NZ_JALQDB010000101.1:0-1023 GCF_023631465.1 Caballeronia sp. GAWG1-1 | reverse complement strand
AAACGCTCTCCAAACAGGATGGCAAACTGGTTCATCGCGGACGACCAGTCGAACGCCGCGCGTACTGACTTTGCCAGCACGTTGCGCAATGCAAGCCACAGCAGCTTGATGGCGGCCTCGTCATTGGGAAAGTGGCCGCGTGTCTTGATGATCTTGCGTAGTTGCATGTTCAGACTCTCAATGGCGTTTGTGGTGTAGACGACACGGCGTATGTCCGGCGGAAACACGAAGAACGGTGTGACGTTCTCCCACGCCCATCGCCACGACTGCACGATAGTCGGATACTTCGCACCCCACGGGCCTTCGGCAAAGGCCTCCAGGGCCTGCTGAGCGGCCTGTTCACTCGCGGCGGCATAGATCGGCCGCAGCGCTGCGGCCACGCTCTTGCGGTCCTTGTAGCTGGCGTACTCCAGACTGTTGCGGATCAGATGCACGATGCAGGTCTGCACGGCCGTGCGCGGGTACGCCGTGCCAATCGCCTCAGCCAGTCCCTTCAGGCCGTCGACCACCGCGATCAGGATGTCCTGGCAGCCCCGGGTCTTCAGTTCGTTGAACACTTTCAGCCAGAACTTCGCCCCTTCGGTCTGTTCGATCCACAGGCCGAGCACATCGCGCTGGCCGTCGGCCTGAATGCCCAGCGCCAGATACACCGCCTTGTTGCTCACCACGCCGTCGCCACGGATCTTCACACGCAGCGCGTCGAAGAACACCACCGGGTACATCGGCTCAAGCGGACGGCTTTGCCAAGCGAGCGCTTCAGCCATGACTTCGTCGGTGACCGAGCTGATGAAATCGGGCGAAACCTCGGTGCCATAGGCTTCGGCCAGAAACGCCTGGATCTCGCGCACACTCATGCCGCGCGCGTACATGGCGATGATGCGCTCGTCGAAACCGGTAAAACGGCGCTCGTGTTTCGGAATCAGGATGGGTTCAAAACTGCCGTCACGATCACGCGGCAGATCGACCCTGAGCGGGCCATAATCGGTGATGAGCGTCTTGCCGCTGGCGCCGTTACGTTCGTTG
>NZ_JALQDB010000100.1:0-1034 GCF_023631465.1 Caballeronia sp. GAWG1-1 | reverse complement strand
GTGTTGCGACGACCGGTTGAATCCGCCTTGCGACCCGTGATCGCTGTGATGAATGAGCCCGGGCGGTGGCTGGCGATCGTGTAACGCCTGGTTCAGCGCATCCAGCACGAAGTCAGTCCTCATCGATGCCGACACGCGCCAACCGACGATACGGCGCGCAAACACATCGGTCACGAAGGCCACATAGACGAAGCCCGACCATGTCCAGCAATCGGTAAAATCCGCGACCCACAGCGCGTTCGGCCGCTCGGCACGGAACTAACGTTTGACCCGGTCCATCGGGCACGGCACCGCATCGTCGCGCTGCGTCGTCTTGATCCGGCGCCCACGCCGTACACCTTCGAGGCCCATCACCTTCATCAGGCGCGCAACCGTGCAGCGCGCGATCTTCACGCCATCGCGCAATAACTGGCGCCAGACCTTGCGCACACCATACACGCCAAAGTTCTCCTCCCAGACCGCCCGGATGAGAGCCTTCAGTTCAATATCGCGACGCGCTCGTGCTGGCCATTGCTCCGGATCGCTGCGCCGCCCGGCGTGCCGGTAATACGTCGACGGCGCGATCGGCAGCAGGCGGCAGATCGGCTCGATACCGTAGACGT
This sequence comes from Caballeronia sp. GAWG1-1, assembly GCF_023631465.1. Classification (NCBI taxonomy): domain Bacteria; kingdom Pseudomonadati; phylum Pseudomonadota; class Betaproteobacteria; order Burkholderiales; family Burkholderiaceae; genus Caballeronia; species Caballeronia sp. GAWG1-1. The sequence goes on along the minus strand of NZ_JALQDB010000100.1, from coordinate 432 downwards.
CGCGATGCTCGTCGATGAACGCGATCATGGCTTCGATCGGCGGTCGAGCTCCGCCTGCGCGAAATATGCGGAGGCCTTGCGCAGGATCTCGTTGGCCGTGCGCAGCTCACGGTTCTCGCGCTCCAGTTCCTTCAGACGCGCCAAATCCGAAGTTGTCGCGCCCGTTCGTTGGCCACGGTCGCGCTCTGCCTGAATGATCCAGTTGCGAAGCGTCTCGCGCGACATCCCCATCTTCGAGGCGATTGAGCGGATCGCCGCCCCCTGCGTTTGGTACTCGTGTTGGTGCTCAAACACCATTCGCACCGCTCGCTCCCGCACCTCATCCGAATATCGCGTGCCGGTGGGCTTCCTTGTCTTGCCTTCGCTTTCCATGCTTCAAATCTCCCGTTACAGCCAAGATCCGAAGTCTCCTACATTTCCGGGGCGGTTCAA
>NZ_JALQDB010000099.1:0-1067 GCF_023631465.1 Caballeronia sp. GAWG1-1 | reverse complement strand
TGGTCTTTCGGAACATGATCATCAAGGTTGAACGCGTAAAACAGCTGCTCCTGATTGCCACTTCGCTGACCCATCATAACGATGCACTCCGTCGATTGATGCATCCAGGATAACGAACAATCCGACCTTCAGGCGAGTTTTTCAACGAAATAGGTCGCGAGTTTGCATTGAGCAGACGGCGTGACGGTCATTCGAGAAAGGCTGATGTGCGAACGGCCGGAAAGCGGTGGTCAGCTGCCAGACGACAGCCGGTGCTCGAATGACGGCAAAGGCCGATGATCCGACGTCGGCGGCGGCGAGCGAATGACCGTTGCACTCAATAAAAAACACTTACCGCAGCGGCTTTCTTACGGCCGAGTTGGGTGAAGACTCGGTCCCAACTGCAAAAATCCGACTGTCAAACGACGGCGTGCCAACGCCCGTTGGAGCGAGGTTCGTCAAGCTTTTGCATGGGGCAGCCGACGTTCCCTCGTTTATAATCCGGCATGATGGTCAATTCGCATCACTGGAGCCTAAGCTATGAGCCAAACCCGCGGGCGCAATGCGGGGTACCGAGACAAGGCAAATGGGCGGCAGCCTCACCAACGGTCTAAATCCACTTCTTCGCCCCGCAGCCGTACCCCTCTCAGTTGCCTTCGAAAGAGCCTACTTTAACGGCGTCCATTATTAAGACGCGATCGTTTCAGTTTCTAGTGAATGCGGTCGGCGCAGAGAATACTGCGTTGGCGCTGGACTCCACGTTGCCGCGGGTTGCGGAACTGATGAAGGGCGAAAGATTCACGCCCGAGACTGCTTTCCACATGGAGACCACACTTGGTCTGCCTCATGGGTATTTCGATCAGCCTTACCCCGCTCCTTCGCCCGAACTCCTTCGTCGCTTGAAATCGCCTCTTGAGTTTGCCCGAGTGGACGACGACACGGACGACGACGTCAAGACGCAGACGCCACCAGCGGCGGCCGTCCCAGTCATACAAGACCAGCTGTTTGTTGGTAAGCGCGCATTAGACGGCGTCCCTTGCGCATTGCCATGCGACATACGTCAGGCTATGGTTGGATTCAGTCGCCAG
>NZ_JALQDB010000098.1:0-1067 GCF_023631465.1 Caballeronia sp. GAWG1-1 | reverse complement strand
ACTTCAGCGCCCTGATCAATCCGCGCAATACGGTCGTACTTGCCGCAGCAAAGCACCTCGCCGCCCGCCTGCACCTCGACGCAGCCATTCGGGTATTCGACCACCTCGACTTGCTGGTGAATCAAGAGGCGATTGGCGGGCGTGTCTTCCAGCAGATACATCACCCGGTCATATTGCACCGTCAGCGCGTGCGTGACCTTGCGCCAGACGCGATAGGCCAGCAGTTGTGTCAAATCGTCGTCGGCGCGCAGAGGCCGATGGGCATCATGGTCGCTACGCGGCGTCTTGCCAAAGCGCTGATTGAAATCGGCGATGAAGGAGGGCGCATAAGCGTTGGCCGCCTCCCAGGTGCTGATCCCGCGCAAGCGCAACTCCTTGACGAGCCGGTCCTGCAGGGTCAGGTTGGCGCGCTCGACACGCCCTTTGGCCTGACTCGAATTCGCGCAGAACGCCTCAATGTTCAGTTCGTACAAGGCTCGGCCGAACTGCGTCACGCCTTTACCAGCGGTCTGCGAGCGGTTCTTGACGTAGAAGACGCTAGCTTTGTCGCTGTAGAACGCCATCGGCTTGCCATGCGCTTGCAGATACTTCGACAGCGCCTCGAAATAGCTGAAGGTCGACTCGGTGGCCGTGAAATGCAGCGCCATCAGCCGACCCGTCGCATCGTCAATGAATACCAGCAGCGTGCATGCCGGCGCCCGCTCCTCGAACCAGCGGTGATCGCTACCATCGATCTGGATCAGTTCGCCCAGACACGCGCGGCGGTTGCGCGGCTGGTGAATCCGCGGCGGGCGTTGGCGGCGAGGCACCCAAAGACCCGCTGCCGTCATCAGAGAACGAATCGTCTCGACGGCCAGCGCAATGCCGTGGCATTCCCGCAGCTTCTCACACGCCAGCGTCGGACCAAAATCGGCGTAACGCTCGCAGATCAGCGCGAGCGCACGCTGCGCCACGCCGTCCGGCAACCGGTGATTACTCGTGCGAGCGCGCTTGCCGGACACCAGACCACGCGCACCGTCCGCACGATAACGCAAGACGAGCCGCTCGATCTGCCGCACGCTCAGACG
>NZ_JALQDB010000097.1:0-1295 GCF_023631465.1 Caballeronia sp. GAWG1-1 | reverse complement strand
GACTCAAAGGGTAAGGCCGTCTCGTCTGTCGCCTTCGACCGCAATGAAAACTCCGGCACGATCACGGCTGTGAACTATAACGCGGACGGCGGCCGTGACGTCACAAAGACGGACAGCGCCGGGACCACTGTCCGTTCCATCGGCGGCGAGGGTCGCAACTCGAACACGCAATCTCGTCCGATGACTTCGGCTGATCGTGCGAGTTTAAATCAGTGGATGTGGGGCGCAGGCATGACGCCTGGACGGGGCGCGAACGAGCAGGAGACGCAAGGTCAGACGCAAACGCAGACGCAAGCACAGACGCAGACGCAGACGCAAACGCAAACGCAGACGCAGACGCAGACGCAGACGCAGACGCAGACGCAGACGCAGACACAGACGCAAGCACAGACGCAGACGCAAGCACAACCGCAAGCGCAAGCACAACCGCAACCGCAAGCACAGCCGGAAAGTGGCTCGAATGCGGGAGCTTCCGTTGACCAGTCGACGGCCGCGTCTCTCAATGACGCAGCTGAAGACACTTCCTCGGGCGATGATGCCTGAGTTAGCCGAGCGTTAATGTGCCGCCACTTCACAGCGCTGTCCGCCGTGAGGTGGCGGCTCTCGAGCAGACAAGCCGTATCAAAAGAACCGTCCAGTTAGCGAAAGTGAGACGCGCATGCCGCGCTGTGCGCGATCAATTGGCCTGAGGCCAACGCGCAGACCATTCAAATAGTGACCACACATGACGCCGCTCCGTGCTCGGCGCGTGTCCATCGCTTTCTATACCCGGTCATTTCCCGCGACGATGCCGGCGATCCATATTGGAGTCACCGTGCGCCAGCGCGGTCATGCCACGAATTCACCGCCGCGAAGTAGGGCATTGCAACGCGGGGCGGCATGTCCTTGGTCAACGAAAAATGGAGGTCATCATGGATACGAACACACAACCCATCACCGGTAACGAATCGCTTTGGGGCGACTATCAGCCTTCGCAGAGTCAGCTCAAGATGATCAACGCGAGTCCGACTTTCATCTCTGATGTACATACAGCGAGTGATCGGATCGATAGCGGAGCCTATAAGCCCATTGCGATCAAAAGCGACTCAGAAGTGCATTACGACCCGGTCGATAAGCGCGTCGTTCTCACGCCTAACTTTCGCGATTGGGAAGACACTGAGCAGATGGGAACCTTGTCTCACGAACTGGGCCATTTCCTCGACGATCCTGCTGAGCGGGCATTCACGAAGGACTATGGGGTCAATCCGCGTGATCCGGACGCACACAATCAGGCGGCGACGCTCTACATAAGAGCC
>NZ_JALQDB010000096.1:0-1329 GCF_023631465.1 Caballeronia sp. GAWG1-1 | reverse complement strand
CAATATGAACAGTCCCTGATCCACGAATGAACGGAGGCCGTCATGAGCGTCGCGTTGCTGAGCATCGATCTAGCCAAGAACATTTTCCAGCTGTACGGCGTTGACGAGCGCGGCCACCCGGTATTGAGCCGGCGAGTCAGCCGCAACAAGCTCTTAGAAGCGGTTGTCTGCCTACCGTGTTGCCGCATTGTGATGGAAGCTTGTGGTGGAGCGCACTACTGGGCTCGGCGGTTCACTGCGATGGGGCATCAGGTCCAGATTATCGCCCCGAGATTCGTCAAGCCGTTCGTCAAATCTCAGAAGAATGATCGAAATGACGCGGAAGCCATTGTCGAAGCCGCATCTCGTCCAACGATGCGCTACGTCGCAGTCAACAGCGTGGAGCAGCAGGACATCCAGTCCATGCACCGCATCCGCAGTCTTCTGATGCGAGACCGCATCGCGCAGATCAATCAGATTCGAGGCTTGCTGGCTGAATACGGCGTGGTTATTGCGCAGACACCTCTCAAAGTGCGGACACAACTTCCCACCATTATCGATGACGCGCACAACGAGCTGACAGAACTGACCCGAACAATGATGCGTGATATGTACGAGCGACTTGCCTTGCTTGATAAGCAGATCGCGAGGTATGACAACCTGATCCAACAAGTGCACAATGCATCGCCCATAAGCAAGCGCCTCGAAAAGATCCGTGGTGTCGGACCGATGATTGCAACCAGCGTCATTGCCGCGGCTGGCAGCGCCTCTGAGTTCTCAAACGGTCGGCAGTTTGCAGCGTGGCTTGGCCTGACACCACGTCAACACTCGTCGGGCGGTAAAGATCGGCTGCTCGGTATTACGAAGCGCGGAAACGGGTATCTGCGAATGCTGCTGGTACATGGTGCGCGATCGGTTGTCCAGCAAGCCGTAAGGCATACGGACAAACTCTCCCAATGGATACTCGCCGTTCAGGCGCGTCGCGGAACAAACGTCGCTGTCGTAGCACTCGCGAACAAAATTGCCAGAACGATCTGGGCGTTGCTCGCACGTGGTCGGGAGTATGCGCCGCCGGTATGAGCGGAATCCCGATCACATCCTGCGTCGTTGTTGACCTCTTCATTGGTTGCACAGGTGATCTGATTCAATGGCAAAACAGGTTGGACCGTCGACGACTGAACCTGCGCGGACTTAGGGCTTTCGAAGCCGTGGATATATGAAGGAGTCGTCGGGCGAAATCCATTGGGGCCAGGCACACCCGTGCCATCAACAGGCCGAATGTATATATGCAATCCAACACCTGCTCGCTGTAGACCAGATGATTTGGCAAATGGGACGAGGCCATGTATA
>NZ_JALQDB010000095.1:0-1370 GCF_023631465.1 Caballeronia sp. GAWG1-1 | reverse complement strand
CGCGCAAACGTTGCCGCACAACTACGCGCGGCGGTCGACCGACGCGCCATCGCCGCGCGCAATATTGTGTTAGTCAACACCGCGTCTGATCTTGCACTGGAGAAGACGGATGTCGTCGCGGCCCATTCCGACGTTCAGGCACATCTGACGGAACTCAAGCGGCTGGTTGCGAGACCCGATGCATCGGATCAGGCCCGCGCACTCGTTGGCCGTATTGATGAGATTGAGCAGGCTTATGTCCCTGTCGCTACTGCGATCTTGGAGCTTGAGAATGCAGGTCGTCGGGACGCGGCGATTGCGAAAATGAACGCAGAGTGCCGCCCCTTGCTTGCCAAGCTGACCCATGCCACAGACGAGTATGCGGCGCTCACGCGACAAAAAGAAGCTGAGATCGCAGCCGATTATGATCAGCAGTATGTCTTGACCCGCAATATCCAGCTCGGCGTTTGTCTCGCCGCCATTCTGCTGGCGATCGGTGCAGCAGCGGCCATCACCCGCTCGATTGTCGAGCCTCTCAAGCGCGCGGTTCAGACGGCCAACGCGGTCGCGCAAGGCGACTTACGAACGACCTTGCATGTTTCAGGTCGCGACGAGACGGCGTCGCTGTTGCGGGCGCTCCAACAGATGAATGATCGATTGACCGCAACAATCGGCCAAGTACGAGAAAGCAGCACCGCTGTCGAATGCGCTGCAAGGGAGATTGCCACCGGCAACACTGACCTCAGCCAACGCACCGAGGAGCAGGCTGCATCGCTGGAACAAACCGCTGCCAGCATGGAACAACTTAATTCGGCCGTTAAAAGCAACTCCGAAAGCGCCTCACATGCGGCATCGCTCGCGGGCAACGCTTTCGACATCGCTCGACGAGGAAACGCAGTGGTTGGCCGCGTGGTTGAAACGATGAACGGCATCAGCGACAGCTCGACCGAGATCGCCAACATCACCGCAATCATTGAGGGCATCGCATTCCAGACGAATATCCTGGCGTTGAATGCGGCAGTAGAAGCGGCGCGTGCCGGCGAACAAGGGCGCGGCTTTGCGGTCGTCGCCAGCGAGGTTCGAACACTCGCTCAACGCTCGTCAAGCGCCGCCAAGGACATCAAGACCTTGATCGAGAACTCGGTCCAAAAAGTTCAGGACGGAGCGCTCCTTGCAAGCGATGCGGGGCGGACGATGGCTGACGTGACCGCTGCTGTGACCAAAGTGACTGACATCATGCAGGAAATTGCTGCGGCGTCAGGCGAACAAAGTCGCGGCATCGAACAAGTGAATCAGGCCATCGCGCAAATGGATCAGGTCACCCAGCAAAACGCCGCTCTGGTTGAGGAGGCGGCGGCGGCCGCTCAGGCGCTTCATGATCAAGGGATACA
>NZ_JALQDB010000094.1:0-1370 GCF_023631465.1 Caballeronia sp. GAWG1-1 | reverse complement strand
GACGAAGCACTGGCGATCTCCCCCATGATGTCGGTGACGCGTCTCACGGCGTGCGTGAGTTCGGTCATGGTCACGCCGGCGTCGTTCGCATGGTCGGCGCCATCAGCGATTTGTGCGACAGACGTCGTAATGAGATCCTTGATCTCTTTCGCGGCGGTCGAAGAACGCTGTGCGAGCGTTCTTACCTCACCTGCTACGACTGCAAAGCCGCGGCCTTGCTCACCTGCGCGAGCCGCTTCGACGGCCGCGTTGAGGGCCAAAATGTTGGTTTGAAACGCAATGCCCTCGATGATGCTAGTGATAGCAGAGATTTGCGACGAGCTCGAGCTGATGGCACTCATCGTTTGAACCACTTGGTCAACGGCCTGATTGCCCTTATGCGCTATGTCTGATGCGTGTGCGGCAAGCGAACTGGCCTGCTGCGCATTTTCAGCGTTTTGCTTCACCGTCGTGGTCAGTTCATCCATGCTGGACGCGGTTTGCTGAAGCGCCGATGCTTGCTGTTCAGTGCGGGAGGACAAGTCGATGTTACCCGTGGCGATTTCACTCGAACCGGAGGCGATGTTGTCCGCCGCTGACCTGACCTCACCAATCATTCTGACGAGGCTACCCTGCATGGTATGCATGGAAGACAGCACGCTGCCATCGACTGTTTTATGAGCGCCGTCGATCGCGTGTAAGTTGCCCTTCGCAACCCGTTGCGCGATAGTAGCAAGCACGCCAGGCTCGGCGCCCAGCGCGCGCAGGATACTAACGGTGATGATCGCACCCGCAAAAATTGCGATCGACAAAGTCGCAATGGAGAGTACTACCAGCAGATTACGCTGATGCTCGAATCGAATCTGCGCCTCGTTGACCATCTCTACCGCGCGCGCATGGGTTGCGTCGGTGTAGGCGTTGGTAGCGCGTTTCAAATCTGCCAAGAGCGGACGACATTTGTTGTTGATAGCAGCAATGGCGGCCTCACGTTGACCGTCCATGGCAAGTCGGACAATCTCAAGAGCGACGGGCCGGTAGAGCCCCTCGATGCGAGGAATTTCAGTGGCGAGCTCATGAGCTTGCGCAGGCATATCTGTAGCGCCAGCAACCATCCGATTGAATTCGGCGAGACGAACCTCGATTGTCTGCTCTGCCTTCAGGACAGCCTGGTGCTCAAGCTCAATGTCCGCAGGTGTCGTGACAAGCGCTAGATTGCGTACTGCCTCTGCGCGGTCATCGACTGCGGCGCGGATGGCCGTGGCCATTTCCGCGCGAGCATTGATGCCGTTGATAAATCCCTCGAATCGCGCGTTTGCATCGTTAAGCGAGCTTAGGGCCATACCAGCGATCACAAGAACGATCAGGCTCAGAGTTCCGAATGACGCGGCCAG
>NZ_JALQDB010000093.1:0-1378 GCF_023631465.1 Caballeronia sp. GAWG1-1 | reverse complement strand
GGGACTGTCAGATTTTTTGTGTTTGAGGCAGTTAAGGCAACCCGCTTTTCAGCGGGTAGCGGTTTGAGGATCTTTCAGTCGTAGGGATGCGTGAAGCGCGCCTCGTACAGTATCGCGAATTGGTTCATGGCGGCTTTCCAGTCGTGTGCGGCACGCGTCCAGCCTGCCGTGATGTTGCGTAATACCAGCCACAGCAGCTTGGTCGCGGCTTCGTCACTCGGGAAGTGGCCGCGCGTGCGAATGATCTTGCGCAAACCTGCATTCACGCTTTCAAGTGCGTTTGTCGTGTAGATCACCTTGCGTACTGCTGGCGGGAACGTAAAGAAGGGAATGACACGCTCCCACACCCGTCGCCATGCCGAAGCCACCGTCGGATAGCGACGACCCCATTCGCCTTGGTCGAACGCATCGAGTTCGGCAGCAGCGGCTTCGGCGCTGGGTGCGGTGTACACCGGCTTGAGCGCGGCGGCCAACGGCTTACGGTCCTTCCAGTTCGCGTAGTCCAGACTGCTGCGAATCAGGTGCACGATGCAAGTCTGCAACGTTGTCTTCGGGAACACGGCTCCAAGCGCTTGCTCCATGCCTTGCAGGCCGTCGGTGACGGCGATCAGGATGTCATGAACGCCGCGCGTCTTCAAGTCATTAAAGACCTTCATCCAAAACTTGGCGCCTTCGGTGTTCTCGATCCACAGGCCCAGAATATCGCGAGAACCGTCCGGCAGGACGCCCAGGGCTAGATAGACCGCTTTGTTGCGCACCAAGCCGTCTGCACGGATTTTTACCCGTAAAGCGTCGAAGAAGACCACCGGATACATCGGCTCGAGCGGACGGCTCTGCCAGACAAGCACCTCGTCCATGACGGCGTCGGTGATCGAGCTAATGAACTCCGGCGACACCTCCGTGCCGTACTGCTCCTGCAAAAACGCCCGAATCTCGCGCACCGTCATGCCGCGCGCGTACAGGGCGATAATCTTGTCGTCGAAGCCCGTAAAACGGCGCTCGTGCTTCGGGATGAGGATCGGTTCGAAGGTGGAATCACGGTCTCGCGGAATCTGCAGGTGTAGCGGGCCATCGGATGTCAGCACCTTCTTGGCGCTGTGCCCGTTGCGCTGATTCGTGGCCGTAGCCGGCTTCTCAGCCCCGGGCTCGTAGCCCAGATGCTGACCGAGTTCAGCCCCCAGAGCGCGCTCGATGAGCGCCTTCTTCAAAGCGGCGGACAGATCCTCAATTGAAGCTGCCGTCATCGGGCCTGAGGCCAATTGGTCGAGCAGCTCTTTAGGGATTGACGGCAGTTCTCGTGGCGGTGTCTTGGGTTTGCGTGGCATAACGGCTCCATTTCCATAATGGTAGCCTCACACACAAAATTGCTGACAGTCCC
>NZ_JALQDB010000092.1:0-1453 GCF_023631465.1 Caballeronia sp. GAWG1-1 | reverse complement strand
GGCGGATTCAACCGGTCGTCGCAACACTGGATTGTTGAACAGATTTTAGGTATTCGTCCAGAGCTTCTGCAGGCGTCTTCCATCCAAGAGTTTTTCGCGGCCTTGAGTTCAACGTATTAGCAACAGCTTGGATTTCGCGAGCACTCCACCGGGACAGGTCTGTGCCTTTTGGAAAGTACTGTCGCAAAAGGCCATTCGTGTTCTCATTCGTACCGCGCTGCCATGGGCTTTGCGGATCAGCGAAGAATACCTTCACGCCGGACTCGATGGTGAAACGGGCGTGATCGGATAGCTCCTTTCCCCGATCCCAGGTTAATGATCGCCACAACTCAGCAGGCAAGTCAGTCACAGTCCTCTTGAGTGCGTTGGCCATCGTGACGGCCCCATAGCCGGCTAGCGCAGGCCCGTTCTTTGTGCGCGGAATCAACCCGTAGCCTTTTTCTCGAGGTAAATGCACGAGCATCGTGAAACGGCTTGATCTTTCTACCAGCGTACCGATGGCGGACCGATTCAAGCCAATGAGGAGGTCGCCTTCCCAATGGCCCGGCACTGCACGATCTTCCGCCTCTGCAGGCCGACTGGAAATCATGACCTCCTCGCTGACGTGCGCCCACGCTTTGGCACGCGCCCTCGCTCGAGGAACGCGCAACGCGCGCCCGGTGCGCAGGCAGCCAACCAGCTCGCGCTTGAGTGCGCCGCGCCCTTGAATATAAAGCGCTTGATAAATGGCTTCGTGGGAAATGCGCATCGATTTATCATCCGGGAAATCTACTTGCAATCGATGGGCAATTTGTTCAGGTGACCAACCATTGACCCACTTTCGGTCCCCGCGATGCGGTTTATTTCGCCCATTAAACGGCCTCTGCCTAGGCCCGTCAATTTTACGACCGTCAGCGTCATGTACCTTGCCCTCCAAGCGCTCCTGTACATATTGACGCAGTTCTACATTAGTCGCCAGTTTCGCGGGCTTGGGTCGTTTAGCGAACCGTTCTGCCTTCCACTGCGCCACCGATGCACGATACTCGAGACATCCACCTCGAGTCGCAGCATTGCGCATCAGTTCTCGCGAGACGGTTGACGGACTGCGTCCGATACGTCGAGCGATCTCGCGCACTCCAAGTCCTTGCACGGAGAGCAAGGCTATCTCTTCTCGCTCAGGGAACGACAAGTATCGACCAACGATTGATTTGGACATGAATAGTGGCATGCCGCCACGATAGCGAAACCAGCGCGAGCCCACCGCTTGAGATGCACCTACCGCCTGCGCTGCCTTCTCGCTTGTAATGCCAGTCGCGATCTGTTGCCAAAAGCGACGCTCGATCTCATTTCCAAGCGATGGCGCGCCCGGCGAGTACATCGCTGCTCGACCGGTCAACCGATATACCTGCTTTGCACTTCGCACCATGCAACACTTCCTCGATTGAAGGTGTTGCGACGACCGGTTGAATCCGCC
>NZ_JALQDB010000091.1:0-1535 GCF_023631465.1 Caballeronia sp. GAWG1-1 | reverse complement strand
ATGATGGGTCAGCGAAGTGGCAATCAGGAGCAGCTGTTTTACGCGTTCAACCTTGATGATCATGTTCCGAAAGACCATCTGTTACGCGGCATAGATCATTTCTTCGATGCCAGAGATCTGCGTCAGCACATGGCGTCGTTTTACAGTCATACGGGGCGCCCTTCGATCGATCCAGAGTTGATCATTCGCATGCTGATCATCGGATACTGCTTCGGCATCCGCTCCGAACGGCGCCTGTGTGAAGAGGTTCATCTGAATCTGGCGTATCGCTGGTTTTGTCGCCTCGGCCTCGAAGATGCGGTGCCCGATCACTCAACTTTTTCAAAGAATCGCCATGGCCGGTTTCGCGACAGCGACATGCTGCGTCATGTATTCGAATCAGTTTTACGTCGCTGCATGAGCGTAGGTCTCGTAGGTGGTGAAGGGTTCGCAATCGACGCCAGCGTCATCAAAGCCGACGCCAATCGCACTCGAGGCATCGCCGGGACTCAAGCGATCGACTGGGGGCATGGCGAAAGGCCCAGCCGTGCGGTACGTGAGTATCTGGCGACGCTCGACGCGAACAACACTGACGCCCAAGACATGGAACCTTCGCCGGAACCTGTCACACAACCGAAGAACATTTCACTAACCGATCCTGCTGCACGTTGGACAGCAGCACCCGGTGGCCCGGCGTTCTATGCCTACTCGACCAACTACTTGATTGATCTGCACGCGGGAATCATCGTGGATGTCGAGGCCACCCCCGCATATCGCACACAGGAAGTGGACTCAACAAGGACCATGATCGATCGGGTCGAGCAGCGCTTCCGCCTCAAGCCACAACGTCTGGTAGGTGACACCGCATATGGCACTGCGTCGATGCTTGCCTGGATGATCAATGAGAAGGCGATTGAGCCGCATGTTCCAGTGTGGGAGAAAGGAAAGCGTAGCGACGAGACCTTCGAGAACAGCGATTTTCAGTGGCTCGAGCAAAGCAATGAGTATCGCTGTCCGGCCGGACACGCACTGCGCAGCGAACGGCGTCCGTTCACGAATCCGCGCACGCACATCACGAAGGCCAACACGGTCGTCTATCGATCAAGCCAGATGGACTGCGCTGAATGTTCATTGAAAGACCAATGCTGTCCGAACACACCCATACGGAAGATAGCCCGAAGCGTCCACGAATCAGCACGCGATAAGGCAAGGGCTATTGCGAAAACACCGGCATACAGGCAGTCACGCAAGGACCGCAAGAAAGTTGAGATCCTGTTCGCTCACCTCAAACGCGTCATGAAGCTGGATCGTCTCCGACTGCGAGGTCCGTCAGGTGCTCATGACGAGTTCTTGCTAGCTGCAACTGCGCAGAACCTGCGGCGAATGGCGAAGTGGTTGATGCCAAAGCAGGAAGAAACGGCGGCAGCGGCCGCTTGAAATGCATCGCAGAGCAACGCCCAGATGCGGCACGTTCGGAAGAGCCCTGAGCGCGTCGATTGCACGCCCAGACATGCGCGCCCATGGGCGATAACCGGGTTTTTCAACGAAATAGACCC
>NZ_JALQDB010000090.1:0-1829 GCF_023631465.1 Caballeronia sp. GAWG1-1 | reverse complement strand
GTTTTGCTTTGTCGAGGTTTTCCATGACTCTATTCTCTCAGGAGTAAAGGTCTCCGGAAAACCCGGTGCGCTTCAATCGCGGGCAACCGACGCGAAGCGCTCTGGCAGTCGGCCGCTGCCGTGCCTGACCGAGGTCTCTTAGCCGATAGTCGGATCGACGATGAAACACCCGAGCTCGGCGCGCCTTCCGAGGCGCAAGATATCGTCAGCGACTACAACTCGACGGGGCTGACGCTTGGCCGACATCCGTTGTCGCTTTTGCGTCCCGCGCTATTGGAGCAGCGCCTCATGCCGGCCTCGACTCTACGAACCCTTCGAAACGGACGTTTGGCTCGCGGTTGCGGGCTGGTGACCGTACGGCAGCGACCAGGGACGGCGAAAGGCGTGATGTTCGTCACGCTTGAAGACGAAACGGGAAATGTGAACGTCATCATCTGGCCATCGCTACTTGAGAAGCAACGCAGAGAAGCGCTGGGCGCCGCACTGTTGGCTGTGTACGGCACCTGGCAATGTCAGGGAGAAGTACGACACTTGGTTGCTCAACGGCTTGTGGATATGTCGCACCTTTTGGGCGGTCTTACGGCCGTCAGCCGAAACTTCTGTTGAGGTCCTCTGCAAGTCGAACGGCGCGTGACGACCCTGATCCGCCATTGAGATTGCCCAATAACGGACGTTCATGAACGGCTATCACCCCCTTCTCCTGTGTATTTTGCCTGTGCAATAATCTTCGCACTCATGTGACTGGCGCATACAGATAGAGCCCTATCGGGGAGCATGAGGTTGTTAGCCGCCGCGCGCCTAGGCATTACCGACCATTTCTGGAGAAAGGGTTATGCCTGATTTCGCAAATCTGCTGATGTATGGCCTTGTGGCGTTGGGAATGGTTTTAACACCGGGACCCAACATGATCTATCTGATTTCCCGCTCAATTTGCCAAGGTAGACGTGCAGGCCTCATTTCGTTAAGCGGCGTTGCTCTAGGCTTTGTGTTCTACATGCTCTGCGCAGCATTCGGGATTACGGCTTTCGTATTTGCGATACCGTACGCATACGACACGCTTCGTTTCGGCGGGGCTTTGTACCTTCTATATCTTGCGTGGCAAGCGGTCAAGCCCGGTGGGCGTTCCGCGTTCGCAGTGCGCGACCTACCGGTCGATACCCCGAGAAAGCTGTTCAGCATGGGGTTCATCACTAACTTGGCGAATCCCAAAATCGCCGTTATGTATCTATCTCTGCTTCCCCAGTTTATTACGCCGGGGCATGGCAGTGTGCTTACCCAATCACTGGCGCTCGGCACCGTTCAGATTTCAATCAGCCTGGCCGTGAATGCTCTTATCGCCGTGACGGCCGGGTCGATATCTACCTTCCTGTCCGGACGCCCACTGTGGCTATTGTTACAACGTTGGCTGATGGGAACCGTTCTGACAGGTCTAGCGGTACGCATGGCGTATGAATCCAGAAAATAGCAATGCCTTACCCGTTCGGTGATTGTTGGCGATCTATGAGGTAATGCTGACGGCTGATACTGGCCGCACTGAGGCATTTCGCCTTCGCTTCCTATCGCAAGCACGCCCTCTGACCCTCCGAGAGGTGCGCGTTCTTCTGTCGGCCACAATCGCTGCCCCACCGAACCGCCCGTCCGTGCCGCGGCCAGGTTCAGACTTGAACGAACAAATTTCAGAGTTAAGTAAATCTCGTGTGGGGATTCACATAACTCTGAACTCCCGCATCAGCGAGCGCCGTGCTTTCCGCCTGGATTTGCCCCCGTAGTTCCGGACACCATCTCACACCAAGGTTGATGAATCGGCTTTACGTCGGAACTCGCGCGGC
>NZ_JALQDB010000089.1:0-2037 GCF_023631465.1 Caballeronia sp. GAWG1-1 | reverse complement strand
TCTTCGGCTTCGATGCCGTCCGGCTCGTAGGTCCACGTGATCTTTTCGTAGGTGAACGCGAGATCTTCCATGTGACCCATCTGTTTGTTGTTCGGGTCGAGGCAGTTCGGCGTCCAGGACTGCATGTGCGTGAGGATCGCGTTCTCGAGTTTGGCGGTGTAGTACTTCTCTTCCGTGCCCTTCGGCGAAATGCGATAGAACTCCAGCGTCACGGTCTTCATCTGCTCGCCGGAGGTGAGCGCCTGATAGAGCTTCGGGCTGGACTTGTCGATTTCCTTGGTCACCGACATCGCGCCATGCACGCGCTTGCCCGTGGGCAGACCCGTTTGCGGGCTCTTCGGGATCTCGATGGTGTGATCCACGGCCTGCACGAGGATCTTGCCTTCGTGGCCCTGAACCTTCGTGGAACCTTCGATCTTTCCTTGATTCTGACCTTCGAGGGTCAGGTAGCATGGCATCGGCATGGTGGCCTCCAGTTGCCGTTATGGTTTGTCCGCGTGTCGCTTCTTGACTTGATGCATCGACTCGATGCGCCCATTTACGTGTAGGTGTCGGAGCGCATGAACACAGTGTGAGCGCGGGCGGTTACCGCCTCGTTGCAGGTGACCGCCCGCGTGTTACGGATGAAACCTGGCCGAAGCGCCGCTTATGTTCGCGGCTGCCTCGAACCCGATGCGCGCATCAGGCAGTTTCCAGCTTGCCGACGAGCGACAGCGTGAACGACGCGCCCATGTACTTGAAATGCGGGCGCACCTTCATGTCGACCTTGTACCAGCCCGGTTCGCCTTCCACGTCGAGCACGTTGATTTCGGCCTGACGCAACGGGCGGCGGCTGCGCACGCCCGGACTCGGGTTGTCCATGTCGGCGACGTACTGGCGAATCCAGTTGTTGAGTTCCTTCTCCAGATCGCCGCGCTCCTTCCACGTGCCGATGTTCTCGCGTTGCATCACCTTGATGTAGTGCGCCATGCGGCTCATGACGAACATGTACGGCAATTGCGTGCTGAGCTTGTAATTGAGCTCGGCTTCCTTGCCTTCTTTCGACTGGCCGAAGAACTTCGGTTTCTGCGCCGAGTTGGCGGAGAAGAACGCGGCGTTGTCGCTGTCCTTGCGCATGGTGAGCGCCATGAAACCTTGCTCGGCCAGCTCGAACTCGCGTCGTTCGGAAATCAGGATTTCGGTCGGAATCTTGTTCTGGATCTCGCCCATGGATTCGAACGAATACACCGGCAAGTCCTGCACCGTGCCGCCGCCTTGCGGGCCGATCACGTTGGCGCACCAGCGGTAGTCCGCGAAGCTTTCGGTGAGACGCGTGGCAAACGCGAAGGCCGCGTTGCCCCACAGGAACTGGTCGTTACCGCTCGACACGTCTTCCTTGTAGTTGAATTTCTTCGAAGGCGCCGTTTCCGGGCCATACGGCACGCGCAAGAGGAAATGCGGCGCGGTCAGGCCGACGTAGCGCGCATCTTCGCTTTCGCGGAAGGCGTTCCACTTGACGTACTTCGGACCTTCGAAGATGGACGACAGATCTTTCAGGTTCGGCAACTGATCGAACGAGTCGATGCCGAAGAAATCCGCGCCGGCGGCGGCGACGAAAGGCGTGTGACCCATCGCGGCGACGCTTGCCGAATATTGCAGCAGCTTGACATCGGGCGCGCTTGCATTGAACTCGTAGTTAGCGATGATCGCGCCGAACGGCTGGCCGCCGAACTGGCCGTATTCGGCCGTATAGACGTTCTTGTACAGCCCTGACTTGGTGATCTCGGGCGCGTCCTGGAAGTCGTCGAGCAGCTTCTGCTTGCTCACGCTCATCAACTGAATCTTGATGTTCTCGCGGAAGTTGGTGCGGTCCACCAGAAACTTGAGCGAGCGCCACGACGATTCCAGCTTCTGGAAGTCATCGTGATGCAGGATGGCATCGACCTGCGCGCACAGCTTGCGGTCGAGGCTCGCGATCATGTCGTCGACGGTCGCGGCGGTGACACGCTCCACCGAACGCTGCGGTTCGAGCAGTTGCGCGACGAACGCCTGAATACC
>NZ_JALQDB010000088.1:0-2439 GCF_023631465.1 Caballeronia sp. GAWG1-1 | reverse complement strand
GACGCCTGCAGAAGCTCTGGACGAATACCTAAAATCTGTTCAACAATCCAGTGTTGCGACGACCGGTTGAATCCGCCTTGCCAGCCTTGATCCGAGTGGAGTATGGGTCTGTCGTTCGGTCCGAGGCGCGCGAACGCTCTCTTGAGCATGGTCCCAACCATGTCGAACAGAGGTCGTCGGGCTATCTCGAAAGCGATAACCTCGGCGTTGTACAGGTCGAGAACGGGCGAGAGATAGAGCTTCTCGCCACCGACATTGAACTCGGTGACGTCAGTTACCCATTTGTCGTTCGGACGCTTCGCATCGAATCGCCGGTCAAGAATGTTCGGTGCCGCAAGGCCCACCTCGCCTCTGAATGCACGGTACTTTTTCAACCGGACGTACGACTTCAGCCGAAGTTCACCCATCAGGCGCTGAATTGTCTTGTGGTTGATCTTGGTGCCTTCTTGCCGTATCACGGCAGTGATGCGGCGATAGCCATACCGCCCCTTATGCTCGTCAAAGATCGAGCGAATCCGGACCTTCAGGCTTGCATACTTGTCGGCAATCCCGAGCGCCTTCTTCTGATAATAGAAGGTACTCCGTGCCAGGCCTGCCACCTTGAGCAAGCCAGCGAGTGGATATTGTTGCCTTAGTTCAAGCACGATTCGCGCTTTTACTGCTGCGCTTCTTGCTTCTTCGCTTGAACTAAGGCGTCGAGTTTTTTTAGGTATGCGTTCTCCATTCGAAGATGATCCAGTTCTGCCAGCAACTCTTTGCGGCTAGGGGAGCTGCCATCATATGACTTCGGCTGAGGCTTTTTAGTTGACGGCTTTTTCATTCTTGGGCGGCGCACGGAGGCGTACGGCGACAAGCCGGTTGCCGCCTTCGTCGTATGCGTGTTCCCAGTTGCCAATGATGTTGAAATTTCGGATATCAAAGAGGGCTGCAACTTGGCGGTAGGACAATTCGTCATCTCGCATACGTTGCAAAACCGATAGCTTGAATTCTAAGCTATAGGTCGCTCTACGCTTCTCCTGCACACCTTCAGCGCCATGTACGCGGTAAAGCGCTGCCCATCTACGCAGCGATTCTACGTTGATGCCATGACGTCGCGCGACGACCTTGAGCCCGTGATGGCCAGCGCAATAATCCTTAACTGCAGCGAGCTTCGCTTGTTCTGTATATTTTCCCAAGACATTCCCCAAAGATAGGTGCAACCTTCGGGGGTCAGTTCATCGAAAACAGTGGACATAGCCTGCACGCTCAGATCAAAGAGTTCCAAACGTCCAATTCTGCGCGCTTACGGATGAGCGCGCTGACGTTGGTGCAGAGCTGGTGAAGGCTGCGCGCGATGCTCGCATGGGCTTCGGCGCACGCGCCGAGCCACAACTCGCGAACACCCTCAAAACTGTGACGGATACGGCAAAGAGTCTGGGCGTGCCAATTGGCACTTCGGCTACAGCCCTTCTCGATGCTCACGCTGTCTCATTCGGCGATGGCGTCATCTCGCTGCACAATGAGGCGGGCATCCCCTTGCGCAATCTTGGCACCGGCTCAAGCCTGCTTCTGATTGCAGGGCTTCATCGAGCGGCCTCAGCGTTAGCGAGCGTGGTGCTGGTTGATGAAATTGAATATGGCCTTTAACCTCACAGGCTAACGCGCTTTTTGAACTCACTCGGGTCCAAAGAGAAAGTCCCGCCACTGCAGGCGTTCATCACGACGCATTCTCCGGTGGCGCTTAGAGAGCTGTCGGAGTCAACTCTTCGTTCTTCGCAACGAGGGTGGTGTGCATCACGCGCGGCTGGTCGGCGTCGGCAATGACATTCAAGGTGCTATTCGGTCATATCCGGAGGCATTTCTTGCGCGCACTGTCATCGTGTGCGAAGGAGCTAGCGAGATAGGCCTGATTCGTGGACTGGATTACTTCTGGGTCAGCAATGGTAGCGGCTCGCTCCAATCAGCCAGCGTCGCTTACATCGACAGCCATGGTGGCGAACCGGATGAATGCTTCTGGCCCGCGAAGGCGTTCCAAGCGCTCGGATACCGAGTAGCGATTTTGCAAGACAGCGACAAGCCCGCTTCTGCAAACCTCGTCCAGGAATTCGGAGCCCTTGGTGGCTATTACGTCGCGTTGCGCAATGCGAAAGCGCTTGAGGACGAAACTCTTCACGAGCCTGCCGGACGCGGCGGTGACAGCTCTTATCACGCGTGCGCTCGAACTTACGGAAGATGGGAAAGTAGATGCTCACATCAAGACGTTCGGAAGGCAAGTCGAATCTTGCGAACATTCAATTCGAGGGGATGATTGCGGGCTACACCGACGAGTCTCGCGTAATTCTGGGCGCGGCGTCCCGGATACGAAAGGCCGGGTGGTTCAAGTGTAAGCGCGCATTAGACGGCGTCCCTTGCGCATTGCCATGCGACATACGTCAGGCTATGGTTGGATTCAGTCGCCAG
>NZ_JALQDB010000087.1:0-2506 GCF_023631465.1 Caballeronia sp. GAWG1-1 | reverse complement strand
CGGTGTCTTGGGTTTGCGTGGCATAACGGCTCCATTTCCATAATGGTAGCCTCACACACAAAATTGCTGACAGTCCCCATTAGCCTAGGCACCGCACCGTTCTTGACTTAGCACAAACCTTCACGGACTTGAAGTGCTTTCGGCAATACGAGTTTGGTCGAAACTGGCCAACAATCTTATAGTGCAATATAGAAACGAAGTGAAAGAACAAGAGCACAATCGAACGCACACGAGCCATGAACTTCTTTAAGTTTATCGGGACTATTCTGTCTTTCGTTGCCAGCCTCTACCCTTTTGGATTGTTGGCACGGCTGCACGGCATCCGGCTACGATTCCTCGCCGAAGCGGCAAAGGTCAGGCTGGATTCGATCTTTACCAATCGTGTTAGCAATCGGTTGTCGGTTGCTAAGTCGGTCACTAAACGTCCACTGCTAAAGCTCACCGGTCATTGAAGAAACCTTCAAAACGCCGATCGTTGATCAACAGAATAACCATCAGTGCCAATATTATTCCCCCGGCGATGTCGCAAAGATAGTGGCCGCCTTGCGTCGGCGTCGAGACAATCATAAACGTATTTAGAACGAAGGAAGCAAGAGCAAATCCGGGGATCCGCCTCAATGAATAGGCAAACAGGATAGCCATTGCCGTATGCATTGACGGCATCGATACAAGCCCTTGGGGATTAGTTAAGTCAATGGTACGGAGCGCGCCTTCACGGAGGGGGAAAAATGTAGAGACAGTTTCCGACGTGCCTGGTTCCATGATGTGAAAATGCAGGAAGGCGCTCGCAGCAGGAAATGCCGTCGCGATTGCGAGGCAGGTAAATGTCGCGACCATCAAGCGTGCAACGTGCTTTATTAGTTCGACCCTGCGTCCCGTAAGTCCGAGAATCACAGGGACAGTGATCATCTGCACCAGACCACTGCTGTACGCCAAACTGAGCACGAAGAGCAACACTGGATGATGTCGGACCCATCGATAGCAGGTGAGCCAGTCGAATCCAACTGCCTGGTCTATCTTGACTAGCCGGTCGTCAATCAATGGTGCCCCAACGGCCGCCGAAAGATGGCTCGATACGCTGGCTGCCGTGCAAAATGCGGCGAGAGCAATCATCCATCGCCCGGTGAACGCGAGGTCTCGCAGCCGCGCTATCCACGCCTCGTTCCCGGCATGCACAGTCCTGGTTCGGTAACTTGTCCAGCAGATGACCAAGACAAGTGCACTGAATGCCGCGAGCGCATGTGACGATGCGCCAAACGCAATGCGAAGACCGGATGCGCGCAGCCAGAGTAAATCGGCGAGCACAATAGCGCCGATTACCAACCATGCTGCCAAATAAGATGTCAGCGCTCTGAACGGGTTCTTCGAGTGTTCGCTAATGATTGCGTTTTGCGATATGTCCATTTTCTAACCGAGATAATGAGTCGGCGACTTTGCGCGTGCGACGCTGTCACTGATTTTATCGGCACGCTTTGCAAAGATCTTTAGGCTTCAATCGCGGCGACGTTTGGATTTACGTACCACTCAGTAGATGAACAATCTCGAATGCTCGTAGACCAGGCCAACGTTTAGTCCGGGTGCAATGACGGTATGAATAACCTGGCAGTCGGCCAACGACCCCATGTGCAGACCGCAGCCGTCCGATGCGGAAGCGCCATCCAAAAACGGTCCTCGACATTAGGCGGACGTCCGTTTTTTGGCCGACCAGAGCGCAAGGATGATCTCCTGCGTGCGCTCGTTACAAACGTGCTAGGGACCCGACCCACTGCGATCTGGGACAAGCGGCCGAAGCGCATCTTCTCGGGGCAGTTCTGCCGGAGCATCGCCGGCAAGTCCATAAACCTCGATACCACTTAATAAACCTGCACTCTCGAATATGAATATTCCGGCTGGCGCATCGTCCGGACCGAACAAAAAGTCCCCGGGGATGTTTACGCCTAGTGGGGCGGATTCGCGGCCCTTCAATTGGAAATTGATCGACCCACAGCCGCAGGGGCAGCGCCACGGCGTCACCTCCGCAACTGCGAGTTGTTCAAGAAACGCTCGCGCCGTCGGCCTGCGTGCTCAAGCATCCAACGAGCGAGCGACATCTCTGACCCAGACAGCGGACGGTTCGTTTCGAGAGAATTCATAGAGTAAGAGTTCAGCTGGCGACGCCAGTCTAGTAGGCCGGGTAAGGTGGAAAGTGTCGTCGTGGAGTCAAAAATTGTCGACGATTTTCGCCGGTCTGTCGAACGGCCGGTTGTGGCCGATCGCAGCCGTTCCCGCTAAATCATCCAGTCGATCCCGCAAGGTCAACCCGGGAGTTCAAATATGCGAGGTTCGCGAGAACACGGCCGTTTTCTTGACTTGCTCGTTCTGGATTCTCGTCGGGTCGTCCGCATTTTTGTGTGCGAGGCGGTTAGCGGAGTCACCCGCGTGCGTTGGTAAAACGCTCTCCAAACAGGATGGCAAACTGGTTCATCGCGGACGACCAGTCGAACGCCGCGCGTACTGACTTTGCCAG
>NZ_JALQDB010000086.1:0-2514 GCF_023631465.1 Caballeronia sp. GAWG1-1 | reverse complement strand
GTAAGCGCCTCATCTCGACCGTTCTCTCGCCGGCGGTGAATAGAGGTAATTTGGTTCCCACCAAACTTTTTAGCGGGAACCAAAGTGGCCGAGATTGTGGATGGCAAGAGCGAAGCATCGGGTAAGCGTCCGAACTTTCCACGCGAGTTCAAACGACAGCTCGCTGAGCAGACCTTCGAGCCGGGTGCATCGGTATCGCTTGTCGCGCGCCGCAACGACATTAACACTAACCTACTGTTCAGATGGCGTCGCCAGTATCTTCAAGGCGTTTTCGGAGCGCCACATCCGGCGCATGCACAACAGCAATCCAATGTTGACGTTGCACCGTTACTCCCGGTGGGCATAGTCGCCGAAACCGAGATGTCGACGTCCATGCGCGAGGCGATGCCGGAGAACACCTGCGAGATCGAATTCGATCGTGCACGCGTGCGCGTGCGCGGCAACGTGTCGCCGGATATGCTGCGTTTGCTCATTCGGGAGCTGTCCCGATGATCGGTTTGCCGGCGGGCACTCGCATCTGGATCGCCGCTGGCGTCACAGACATGCGCGCCGGATTCCAGGGGCTCGCGGCGAAGGTCCAAACTGCACTGGAGGAGAATCCGTTCGGTGGCAATGTCTTCATCTTCCGGGGCCGGCGTGGTGACCTCATCAAGATTCTGTGGGCCACGGAGGATGGGCTATGGCTTCTGGCGAAACGGCTTGAGCGAGGGCGTTTCGTCTGGCCACAGGCCGACGGCGGCAAGATCCATCTGACCCATGCACAGCTGTCGATGCTACTCGAAGGCATTGACTGGCGGCAGCCGCGTCGGACCGCCGCGCTATCGGTGTTGTAAACGCTTTGGGGTGCGCGTAAACTCCGGCGCATGACCGAAGATGCTCATCTTCCGAATGACGTCGATACACTTAAGGCCTTGCTGCTTGAGGCTCGCGCCCAGCTTGCCGAGCGCGATATCGAGATCGAGCAGCTCAAGGCTCAGATCGACAAATTCAGGCGGATGCAGTTCGGCCGCAAGTCGGAGAAGTTGGACCGGCAGATCGAGCAGCTTGAAACGGAACTGGACGAGCTGAGCGGGGCGCGCGGTGTCGCGGATGTTCGCAGCGCGCGCGCCTCGGGCACAAACGTCTGCGTCGGCACACCAGCTTCAAGGGAGGCGCTGCCGCCCCATCTGCCGCGTGAAGATCGTGTGCTGGAACCCAGTTCGAGCTGTCCAAACTGCGGCAACGCCATGCAACCACTCGGCGAGGACGTGTCTGAGCAGCTTGCCCGTGTCGCCGCCATGTTCAAGGTGATTCGCACGATCCGGCGCAAGGTGGTCTGCGCCTGCTGTCATCACATCTCGCAGCCGCCGATGCCGGGCTTGCCGATTGGGCGCAGCATTGCGCATCCGGGCTTGCTTGCTGACATCCTCGTTTCGAAATTCGCTGATCATCAGCCGCTATACCGGCAGTCAGCGATCGCCGCGCGCGACGGCGTGAAGCTCGACCCTGCCAGCATGGGGCGCTGGGTTGGCCAATGCGAGGCCCTGTGCGAACCATTGACCGAGGCGCTGCGCGTCTACACGATGGCAACCTTCAAGCTGCACGCGGACGACACGCCGATCCCGGTGCTTGCACCTGGCAATAAAAAGACGCGCACGGGTCGCCTGTGGGTCTATGTTCGCGACGACACTCGCTCGGGCTCGACGGACCCCGCAGCCGTCTGGTTTGCTTATTCGCCTGATCGCAAAGGCATTCATCCGCAGACCCATCTCGCCGGATTCAAAGGCATCCTGCAAGCAGACGCCTACGGAGGCTTCGATGAGCTGTATGCGGGCGGCAAGATCCGTGAGGCGGCTTGCTGGGATCATGCGAGACGGTATATATACGACGTTCATGTGCGCACGCCAACTGAGTCGACAAGGCACGTACTCGAACTGATCAGCGAACTTTATGGCATTGAGGTTGATATCCGGGGCAAGCTCGCAGCCGAACGGTTGCGCGTGCGGCAGCACACGAGCCTCGCGGTGTTGGCGACCATCAAGTCATGGATGACGGACAAGATTACGACCCTGTCGGCGAAATCCGAGTTGGCTAAGGCAATACGCTACTCGCTCAATCAATGGGATGCGCTTGTTCTGTATTGCGAAGACGGTCGCGTCGAGATCAGCAACGCCCTCGCCGAGAACGCTCTGCGCTGCGTAAGTCTGGGGAGGAAGAACTTCCTGTTCGCAGGCTCCGATAGCGGAGGTGAACGGGCCGCCGCAATGTACGGCTTGATTGGCTCGTGCAAACTGAACGGCATCAACCCGCGCGCCTACCTCGAATACATCCTGACTCACATAGCAGACCACAAAATCAGTCACATCAACGAACTGCTCCCCTGGAATGTCGTCAGCAAATTGCCCACGCAATTCACTCCACCGTCAGCGACAAGCTGATCTCCGCAACGCCTCCCACTAACCTTTGGTCACCGCACTGCCACGAGCATGCCATACGTGCGCAATGCATCGAGAATGGCCGCCGCGAGGCGCTTAC
>NZ_JALQDB010000085.1:0-2776 GCF_023631465.1 Caballeronia sp. GAWG1-1 | reverse complement strand
CTGGCGACTGAATCCAACCATAGCCTGACGTATGTCGCATGGCAATGCGCAAGGGACGCCGTCTAATGCGCGCTTACGATTGACGAAGCACAGCTGTGGATAGCAACAGGGCTACCGCCGATTCGAGTAAGCGTGAATGTTTCTCCCGTGCAGCTGGAAAACCCAAACTTCTTATCGATGATTAAGCGTTCGCTGCATTCGCACGGATTTGCGCCGCATTTGTTGGAAATCGAGCTTACCGAGGGCGCGTTAATACGCGATATCGAAGTTGCTGAGCAAGCACTCAGAAGCCTTAAAGAAATTGGACTATCTATTGCCATTGATGATTTTGGAACTGGATATTCCAGCCTCGCCTCTTTGCAGTGCTTCGATATAGATCGAATCAAAATCGATCAAAAATTCGTTCAGGCGATTGGGGTGGCGCCACGAGGCGAGGCAATCATCAAGGCGGTGATTACCCTTGCACACGCCCTAGGCTTTCATATTCTTGCTGAGGGCGTCGAGACGGACGAACAGCGAAAGTTTCTCATACAGAGCGCCTGTAAGGTCGGACAAGGATACCTTTTTGACCAGCCCCTGTCTGCAGCTGACATGAGAGAACGGTTGCGCCGACGTCCGCTTTTGCATAGGGACGCCCTGGCAATGGATAGCTCGCTGAAGGCAATTCCTAGTAATCGACCAGACGTTGCGCGTACCTGCGTTGCCAACTTAACGTCGTGAGACAACATCGATAGAGAGGATGAGGGATGCATGATCAAATGCGGCACTCCTTAGTCGCGCAAGTCTTCGAATGCATCGTAGCGACTCACGATCGCCACGTCATGCTCCTTGCTGGGTTGGTGTGCGCTGTGGGTATCTATGCTTCATTCGCTATTGCCCGACATGCTGCGCGTTCAACGGGCGTCGGTCGCACGCAGTGGGGCCTGACGAGCGTGATTGCAAGCGGCTGCACCGCTTGGGCAACGCACTTCATCGTTTTGCTGGCCTATCAGCCAAACATGCTGGTGGCCTTTGAGCCTGTCCTCACAGCGGTCTCGCTCACATGTGCCATTCTGGGCATTGGCGGCGGCGTAGCAGTCTCCATTAACAGTAAGCGTGGCCCCCGGCAGTTTATCGCCGGGTTGATCATCGGCGTGGGCGTTGCCGCATTACACTACATTGGGCAGAGCGCTTACTTGGTGCAAGGAGCGATTAGATGGAACCTCGGGCTCGTTATTCCGTCGATTATAGTCAGCCTGCCGATCTTCGGCCTGTCCATGGTGGCTGTTGCAAGCCGAAGTCGCCTTCTGCAGATGTGTGGCGCGCCGTCGATGCTTTTGGGAATCACGATACTGCATTTTTGCGGCATGGCGGCAATGACTTTAGCGCAAGATTCGAGCGTTGAGTTTCCGGCGGACGCTGTTGCTCCTCAAACCATTACTCCAATCGTTGCGGGGATCTCACTGGCCCTTATCGCACTGGCACTTCTGGGTTGGCGCTTCGATCTCGCCGCTAAAGCCAGAATTCGCCAAGACCGTAAGAGGTTGCGCGACCTCGCCGACGTGGCGCTTGAGGGGTTGCTGATCACTCAAAATGATTTGATCATAGCGGCTAATAAAAGCATTGAACGCCTATCCGGTTTCAACCAAGACGATCTTACGGGGAGCGACATCGTTCGAATCCTGCCAGGGCTTGAACTCATTGATCTTGCTGAACACGAAGAGCGCGAAGCGAACCTTTTTGGTGTTGACGGGACTGTCATTCCAGTGCGCGTGCTGCGCTCCAACGTCCCGCTTGGGCACAAGGTGCAAACCGTGATTGCTGTACGCGACCAGCGGGAACGGCTTCATACCGAGGAAAAGATGCGTAGGCTGGCGTTTGTCGATCCGCTAACCGGCTTGCACAACCGCACGAAGTTCACGGAGTTGCTTGAACGCTATACGTCGACTGCACGACACTCGGAAGAAAAGCTTGCAATTCTGTTGATCGATCTTGATAGCTTCAACATAGTGAACGACACGTTTGGGCATGCAGTCGGTGACATCGTCCTCCAAGAGGTCTCTCTTCGTCTGTTGTCAGTTGCAAAAGAGAAGGGTGTGGTTGCGCGGCTAGGCGGCGATGAATTCATCGTAATGCTAACGGGGCAAGCAAGCGTCATAACGGCCGTCGATGTCGCAGCTGAGATCATCGAGGAGTTGAGCGCTCGACCCTTCGGACCTGACGGGAAAACTATCCATATTGGTGCCAGCGCCGGGCTGGCGTTATTTCCAGAAGATGGAAAAGATGCGACATCGCTGTTGAGGAACGCCGACCTTGCTATGTATTTAGCAAAAAGCGAAGGCAAGGGCACATTTCGACGCTATCGAAAAATTCTACACGACAGACTTCAAGAGCGGCAGACCCTAGAGGCAGGACTGCGAGCGGCGTTGTCCGAAGGACATCTCGAACTGCACTACCAGCCCCTTGTTGACACCTCGACCGGGCGCATCACGTCCGCAGAGGCTTTAGTGCGTTGGCGCCATCCAACGCAGGGCCTTATCGCACCGGCTACTTTTATCGGTCTCGCTGAAGAGACTGGGCTTATCGTGCCGCTTGGAGCCTGGGTATTGCGCACCGCGTGCGCTGAAGCGTCGACGTGGCCGGCTGAGATTGGTGTTGCTGTTAATCTCTCGCCGGCTCAGTTTCTTGATCAATCCCTCGTCTCGGTAGTGGCATCGGCCGTAAGCGCCTCATCTCGACCGTTCTCTCGCCGGCGGTGAATAGAGGTAATTTGGTTCCCACCAAACTTTTTAGCGGG
>NZ_JALQDB010000084.1:0-2870 GCF_023631465.1 Caballeronia sp. GAWG1-1 | reverse complement strand
GGCGTACCGGATTACATGGTGCCGTGGCGCATCGTGGTGCTGGATGTGATGCCGCTGAACGCGAACGGCAAGGTGGATCGCAAGGCGCTGCCGGTGCCGTCGGTGCAGGACGAAGACCACGAATGGGAAGCACCACAAGGCGCACTCGAAACACAACTCATGCAAATCTGGTCGACGCTGCTGGGCATCGAACGCATCGGCCGGAACGACAACTTCTTCGAGCTGGGCGGCAACTCGCTCATGGCCGTGCGACTCAATGCGCGCATCGGACTGGAACTCAAGGCAAGTCTGCCGTTAGCCGCGCTTTTCGAGGCCACGTCGCTGGCCGCACTCGCGCAGGCGATCGACGATGCGCGCACCGCCGGTCCCGGCGATCAGGCGCTCGACGAACTCGACGCCTTTCTCGATACTCTTTGAGCAAGCTTCATGGATAAGGACAAAGCCGCGCGCATCGCGCAGCGCTTCATAGAACTTTCGCAGGACAAGCGCCGCATCTTCTGGCGCAAGATGGTCGATGAAGGCGTGACGCCTTCGCAACTGCCTATCCTTGCGAGAGCGAGATCGCCGGGAGAGGCATCGCCCGCATCTTATGCACAGCAGCGCTTGTGGTTCCTGTGGCAGTTGTTGCCGGAGAGCAGCGCGTATCACGTCTCGGGCGGCTTGCGCCTGCATGGCGCGGTGAATCACGCAGCGCTGCGTGCGAGTTTCGAAGCGATCGTGGCGCGACATGAGAGCCTGCGCACGCGTTTCGTGGCCGATGTGAACGGTCGCGTCGAGCAAATCATCGATGCACAGGTCGCGCTGGACTGGCGCGCGGCATCGCTCGATGCGAGTGAATTCGATGCCACCGCGCGTGCTTTAGCTGCAGAGCCGTTCGATCTGCAACACAGCCCGTTGCTGCGTGTGGCCTTGTTCAGCGCGAGTGCGGAAGAACGCTTGCTGGTGCTGTCGATGCATCACATTGTGTCGGACGGTTGGTCCGTGCAGGTGTTGCTCGATGAACTGGTGGCGCACTATCGCGCGGGCGTTTCAGGAAGCGCAATTGAGCGTGCGGCGTTGCCCGTCCAATACGCGGACTACGCCGCGTGGCAACGCGACTGGCTCGACGCAGGCGAACGCGAACGTCAACTGGCCTACTGGCAAAGGACACTGGGCGATGAACACCCGGTGCTGGCCTTGCCCACCGACGCCCCACGCCCCCCACACGCGACGTATCACGCTGGGCGTCATCATGTGAGCCTGCCGCCTGCATTGGCCGACGCGGTGCGCGAGCGAGCCCGCCAAAGCGGCAGTACGCCTTTCATGGTACTGCTGGCCGCGTTCCACGCGCTGCTGTATCGCTATACGGGGCAGCAGACGGTACGTACGGGCGTACCAGTGGCGAACCGTCATCGGGTGGAAGTCGAAGGACTGATCGGCTTCTTCGTGAACACGCAGGTAATGCAAAGCCGTGTTGACGCCTCGACGGACACGGCGACGTTACTCGCACAGGTACGCGAAGCGACACTTGGTGCGCAGGCGCATCAGGATTTGCCCTTCGATGCACTGATCGACGCACTGCGTCCGGAGCGCAGCCTGAGCCACACGCCACTGTTCCAGGTGATGTTCAATCATCAGCGCCGAGACTGGCGGGTGCTGAAGGATTTGCCGTCACTGGAAATCGAGCCGTATGCCTTGCCGGCCGAGATGGCGCAGTTTGAACTGCTGCTCGACACGCGCGAGGAAAGTGACGGGACGATATCGCTTGAGCTGAGCTATGCACGCGAGTTGTTCGAGGCAGGAACGATCGCGCGCATGGCGCAGCATTACGAGGCGATGCTCAAGGCGCTTGTCGAAGCCACGGCGTTGATCATCGAAGTGCCGCTACTGAGCGCAGAAGAGCGCGCAGAGATCGAAGGCTGGAGCCGCAACGACACGCGCTTCGAGAACCTTGAGCCGGTGATACGCGGCTTCGAGCGCCACGCAGAGCTGGCACCGGACGACATTGCGCTGACCTTCGGCGATATCCGTCTGAGCTATGCCGAACTCAATGCGAAAGCGAATGGCCTGGCGTATGAACTGATCGAACGCGGCGTGGGGTTGGAGTCGAAAGTAGGCGTAGCCGCAGAGCGCTCGGTGGAACTGGTCGTGGCGCTGCTGGCGATCATGAAGGCGGGCGGGGCGTATGTACCGCTGGACCCGTCATTGCCACAGGAGCGGCTTGCAGAGATGCAGGCCGATAGTGGCATGACGCTGGTGCTGCGAGATATCGATGTATCACGCGACGAACAGAGCAATCCGGATATCGAAATCCACGGCGAAAACCTGGCCTACGTCATCTTCACCTCAGGCTCGACGGGCCGTCCCAAAGGCGTCGGCAACACACACGCTGCGCTATCAAATCGACTTCAATGGATGCAGCAAGCTTATCCGCTCGAACACGGCGAGACGGTACTGCAAAAGACGCCGTTCAGCTTCGACGTATCGGTATGGGAATTCTTCTGGCCATTGATGGTCGGAGCACGTCTGGCGGTCGCCGCACCCGGTGCGCATCGCGATCCATTGCAACTGGCACACACCATCGTGCAGCACGAGGTGAGCACGATTCATTTCGTCCCGTCGATGTTGCAGGCGTTCATTGAAAGTGAACACGCGCTGTCTTGCGCAGACACGTTGCGCCGAATCATCTGTAGTGGCGAAGCGCTGCCTGAAGAATTGCAGCGCAAGGTCTTCGCGCGTCTTCCGAATGTGGAACTGCACAACCTGTACGGCCCGACCGAAGCGGCGATTGACGTGACCGCGTGGCAATGCCGAGAAGAGCACCGGCCGGTGCCGATCGGCGCGCCGATTGCAGCGACACAGACGTGGGTACTCGATGAGCGTATGCAACC
>NZ_JALQDB010000083.1:0-3112 GCF_023631465.1 Caballeronia sp. GAWG1-1 | reverse complement strand
GGCGTGACCATGACCGAACTCACGCACGCCGTGAGACGCGTCACCGACATCATGGGGGAGATCGCCAGTGCTTCGTCTGAACAGAGTAAGGGAATTGAACAAGTCAACCTGGCTATTACGCAGATGGACGTCGTAACGCAACAGAATGCGGCGCTGGTCGAAGAAGCAGCCGCTGCTGCGCAGTCGCTGGATGGGCAGGGTCGAAAGCTCACGGATGCCGTATCGTTTTTTCATTGAGAGCAGTCATGGTGGAAAGTATGTGCTGCCTCCAAAGGTGTTATCCATCGCGTAACGACTGGCGTCGCTTCCTACAAAGCTACACTTGTCTCGCACTCACGGACGTGACGTTAACCGCCAACTACTTTTTAAGATTGGTGAGCTGATTGTGTACGAGCGGTACGCTTTTAGCGGGGGCGCGTCTCGGAGACGTAAATGGAACTTGATGCGCTCCCTGAGCTCTTATGGCCAAGAATGATGAATCGTATTTTTAGCCAGGCGTCTTGAGGCGTTCTTGCAGTGGAGTGCAGCGACTTAAGCTTTTGAGCCGGATATGACGCGCTAGGTAACTTCGACAAAAGCGCCTCACGCTGCGCATTAAGCGCGGAGTGCTGGCGCATTAGATGAGTGGGTTCCGACCGCTCTCCCCGCAATGCAGAAGTCCTAACACGCGGTTGCGGCGAAAATCTGAGGTCTCAGCCCACGCGGGCTGCATTCAATTGTGCTTCAAACGCCAACCTTTGGATCGTGACCCATCGATCGATTGATCAAAGCCACTTTCAAACACCCATTTCCACGTCGGGTGCGATGGTGGTTCCTGTGGCGCCGCGTCAAGCCAATCGACGAATTCAATTATTTGGTCAGCATTGGCAAAGAAGCGCAAGCTTCCGATTACGACGTTATACAACGGAATGGATTGATCGACGACGAACAAGGTGAGCTTGCGAGCGTCGCCGACTTGCCAAACCGCACTCGCACCGAGTCCGGTTGGAAACGGTCGCATGGGTCGGTTGCCAGACATGTCGTTCACGCTGCAACCTTGGACATTGCCTGACGCATGACGGCAGCGAGCTCTGCCGCAACGAACTTCGACACATAAGCGTTGGCGCCAACCTTTCTGACGTGCTGCTCGTTCGCCGAGCCCGACAGCGACGAGTGGATGACAACTGGGATCATCTGCAGTCCAGCAGCAGCTTTGATCTTGCGGGTAAGCGTGAACCCGTCCATCTCCGGCATTTCGAGATCCGTCAGTACCAACGCGATGTCGTCCGTGACTTTCTTGCCTTCCTTAACTGCTTTCTCGCCTGCTTTCTCCAGCAGATCCCACGCCTCTTGTCCGGTCTTGGCCATGATGAAGGGTACCCCCATCGACTTCAAACTTTCTTCGATAAGGGCTCGCGCGACGCCGGAATCATCCGCGGCCAGCACCCGCGCACCAGGCGGCAGAGTAAGGCGGCCCGTATTCTGTTCGTTGATTTCTGGTTCACTGGCAGGCAGGGCGTCGCGCAGAATTTGCTCAACGTCGAGCACCTGCGCGAGTCTACCGCCAGCGTGTGCGTCAAGTCGGGCTATGCTGGTCACGGTTTTGCCGCTCGAATGTCCTTCGGCCGAGAGGACGCGGTTCCACTCCAGGCGAACAATATCGTCGACCTCCTCCACAGCGAAGCCTTGGGTCGTGCGAGCGAACTCCGTCACCAGCAGGATGCGATTTCCTTCGCGCGGGGTACATCCGGTGACTCTCGCAAGGTCGATGACGGGGATGATTTCGCCACGAACATCCGCGACGCCAAGGATCTTGTCAGACGACCCTGCCAGTTCGGTGAGCTTGGGCATTGCGACGATTTCTCGAACTTTGAAGACATTGATTCCGTAGAGTTCGCGGGCGCCTGTACCGCGGGTAGCACCAAGGCGAAATAGCAACAACTCAAACATGTTGCTACCTGCCAAGCGCACCCGCTGTTCAATATCGTGTTGATCGTTGTTCATGTTTTTACCGTCCGGTTTGGTTTGTCGATCCCTAAGATATCGGCACACGAAAACGTTTCTAGAGCGCGGCTTTCGCTTTGAAGCTTCAGCATCACAGGGAGAAGTAACTTTATCTGGATAGCAGAGATCGCGAAAGATTGATAACGATACCTGCTTCGGGAACAGTTTGAGTCGTCCGTTAGCAGGGGAAATGCCTTCCATAGTCAACCAATACTTTTCAGCCGTCGCTGGCCGATCCTCTTTCCGTGTCGCCACGGTGTTATTTAAGAAGTGCCCCTTGTTATTAAAGTACCAAAGCGTAGTTTTTCAAATTTTGGAAGGGGGGCTTATGGATGCCGCTGACTTTATGTAGCGGAGGTTGCGTGAAGATGTAACGTAGATAGCGGAGGGCGCTGCGAAGTGATTAAAGCAAAAAAAGGGCGCACCGAAGCGCGCCCTAACCGAGGGTTGGACCTGAGAGTGCCCAACCAGTGTTTGTATAACGACGCGATGCTGTCAAACTTTAGGACTGGGAGCGGAACGCCCGACTGTAGTTGCCCCTGTATCTCAGGACACTCAGACGTCGTTAAGTTGCTGATGCCGCAGCCCGCCTGAACTCACGAGGTGAGCGGTATTTCAGGGCTTTGTGCGGGTGGCGCTCATTGTATTGCTCGAAGGCAGCGGCCAGATGTGTGAGCGCCGTAGGCACATCAGGTTTGTCCATGAAGGCCGCGTAATCGTGCTTCATCGTTTTCACGAACCGCTCGGCCATACCGTTGCTCTGCGGCGAGCGAACGGGTGTAGTCAGTGGCACCAGTCCTAGCTCGCGCGCGAAGCGGCGTGTGCGATGGTCGATGTAGGCCGAGCCATTGTCCGACAGCCATTCGATGGTCTGCGCGGGCTGCGTGTTTCCGAAGCGTTGCTCCACCGCTGCGAGCATCACATCGCGCACGATGTCGCCGCTATGGCCGCAGCAGTCCAGCGCAAACGTCACGCGAAGCGGCTGACCATCGTCGCATCGGAACTCAAAGCCGTCCGAACACCAGCGCGCATTGCTACGGTCAACGGCCACGGGACCTATCCGTAATTCTGTGGGCGAGGCATATTATGAGAGGTAAAAGTCATGGATATGCCGATGAAGAAGAAACGC
>NZ_JALQDB010000082.1:0-3210 GCF_023631465.1 Caballeronia sp. GAWG1-1 | reverse complement strand
GCGCGGCGCACCATCAATTCCTTGATCTTGCCGATCGCCTTGGTCGGGTTGAGCCCCTTCGGGCACACGTCGACGCAATTCATGATCGTGTGGCAACGGAACAGACGATACGGGTCTTCCAGGTTGTCCAGACGCTCGCCGGTCGCTTCATCCCGGCTATCCGCAATGAAGCGATACGCCTGCAGCAAGCCCGCCGGGCCGACGAACTTGTCCGGATTCCACCAGAAGCTCGGGCACGACGTCGAGCAACTCGCGCACAGAATGCACTCGTACAGCCCGTCGAGCTCGTCGCGTTCGACCGGCGACTGCAGACGCTCTTTTTCCGGCGGCGGCGTGTCGTTGATCAGATACGGCTTGATCGAATGATACTGATTAAAAAATTGCGTGAAGTCGCAAATCAGATCGCGCACCACCGGCAAGCCCGGCAGCGGACGCAGCACAATGCGCTGCGGCAGATCGTTCATGTTCTGCAAACACGCAAGACCGTTCTTGCCGTTGATGTTCATCGCGTCCGAGCCGCACACGCCTTCGCGGCACGAACGGCGAAACGACAGCGTCTCGTCGACCGACTTCAGCTTGAGCAGTGCATCGAGCAGCATGCGTTCGTGCGAGTCGATCTCCAGCTCGTAGGTCTGCATGCGCGGGGCTGCGTCCTTGTCCGGATCGTAGCGATAGACTTCGAAGATTCTCTTTGCCATTTCGATTTTCCCTTGTGCCTTAGAAGGTCCGTGCCTTCGGCGGCACCGATTCGACCGTCAGCGGCTTCATCTGCACCGGCTTGTAGTCGAGGCGATCGCCTTCGCTGAACCACAGCGTATGGCGCATCCAGTTCTCATCGTCGCGATGCTCGAAGTCGCTGTGCGCGTGCGCGCCACGGCTTTCCTTGCGCGCTTCGGCCGACACCATGGTCGCGCGCGCGACTTCGATCAGGTTCGCCAACTCCAGCGCCTCGACCTTCGCCGTGTTGAACACCTTCGATTTGTCCTTCAGATGCACGTGCTTCACGCGCGCGGTGAGTTCGTCGATCTTGCTCACGCCCTCTTCGAGCAGCTTCGATGTGCGGAACACGCCCGCATGCGCCTGCATGGTCGAACGAATGTCGTTGGCGATGTTCTGCGTGTATTCGCCCGACGTCGACTTCTCCAGCACCGCAAGGCGTTCGAGCGCGAAGTCGGCGGCATCGGCCGGCAGCGGCTTGTGCTCTTTCAACTCCTTCGCGTGCTTGATGATGTGATTGCCCGCCGCGCGGCCGAACACCACCAGGTCGAGCAGCGAGTTCGTGCCCAGACGGTTCGCGCCATGCACCGAGACGCACGAGCATTCGCCCACCGCGTAGAACCCGTTGACCGGCTCGTTATAACCATTGGACGTACCCACGACCTGCCCGTGCATGTTCGTCGGTATGCCACCCATTTGATAGTGGATGGTCGGCACCACGGGAATGGGCTCCTTGATGCAATCGACGTTGGCGAACTTGAGCGCGATCTCGCGAATCGACGGCAAGCGCTTCATGATCGTCTCGGCGCCGATGTGCGACAGATCCAGCAATACGTGGTCCTTGTTCGGACCCACGCCACGGCCTTCCTTGATTTCCTGATCCATCGAACGCGAAACGAAGTCGCGCGGCGCGAGGTCCTTGAGCGTCGGCGCGTAGCGCTCCATGAAGCGGTCGCCGTTCGAATTGCGCAAGATGCCGCCTTCGCCGCGCACGCCTTCGGTAATCAGCACGCCCGCGCCCGCGACACCGGTCGGGTGGAATTGCCAGAACTCCATGTCCTGCAACGCGATGCCCGAGCGCGCGGCCATGCCCAAGCCATCGCCCGTGTTGATGAACGCATTCGTCGATGCCGCGAAGATACGTCCCGCGCCGCCCGTGGCGAACAGCGTGGTCTTGCCTTCGAGGATATACACGTCGCCCGTTTCCATCTCCAGCGCGGTGACGCCGAGCACATCGCCTTCGGCGTCGCGGATCAGGTCCAGCGCCATCCATTCGACGAAGAAGTGCGTTTTGGCCGCGACGTTCTGCTGATACAGCGTGTGCAACAACG
This sequence comes from Caballeronia sp. GAWG1-1, assembly GCF_023631465.1. Taxonomy (NCBI): domain Bacteria; kingdom Pseudomonadati; phylum Pseudomonadota; class Betaproteobacteria; order Burkholderiales; family Burkholderiaceae; genus Caballeronia; species Caballeronia sp. GAWG1-1. The sequence continues at coordinate 1,162 of NZ_JALQDB010000082.1, read as the reverse complement.
CGTGGCCGGTACGGTCGGCCGCGGCACAGGCGCGTTGCACGGGCTTTTCGCCGTAGTTGGCCGTGTGTCCGCCGAACGGACGCTGATAGATCGTGCCATCCGGATTGCGGTCGAACGGCATGCCCATGTGTTCGAGCTCATACACGGCGTTGGGCGCTTCACGGCACATGAATTCGATTGCATCCTGGTCGCCGAGCCAGTCGGAGCCCTTGATGGTGTCGTAGAAGTGATAGTGCCAGTTGTCCTCGCTCATGTTGCCAAGCGAGGCACCAATGCCGCCTTGCGCGGCGACCGTATGCGAGCGCGTGGGAAACACCTTCGACAAAACAGCGACCGACAGGCCCGCACGCGCGAGCTGCAGCGATGCGCGCATGCCCGAGCCGCCCGCGCCCACGATGACCACGTCGAAACGGCGACGCGGCAGGGAAGTCTTGATTGCAGCCATGTTCTTTAAACTCTCCAGAGAATCTGTGCAGCGTAGCCGGCGCATCCGACGAGCCAGAGGATGGTCAGCACCTGAAGAAACAGGCGCACGGCCATGGGCTTCACGTAATCCATCCAGATATCGCGAATGCCGACCCACGCGTGATAGAACAGGCAAAGCAGAGTCACGAACGTGGCAAGCTTCATCCACTGCATGGCGAAGATGGACGCCCAGCCTTCATAGGAGAAGCTGTGTGCGGCGAAGAACCAGAACAGCAAAACGACGGTGTACGCCGCCATCACGACGGCGGTAATGCGTTGCGCGAGCCAGTCGCGCAGGCCGTAATGCGCGCCCACGACCAGGCGCTTCGGGCCAACTCTGTTTTGGGTTGCCATGGTCTTAGAAGGCTCCAAAAATTTTAAGGGCCATCACAGCCGTGAGAAGCAGCGAGACGACGAGCACGATCAACGCGCTTTGCTTGCCGCCTTCCTTGTTCACGCCAACGTGCGTGTCGAGCAGCAGAAAGCGAATGCCCGCGCAGAAGTGATGCAGATACGCCCACGACAGCACGAGCGTGATGATCTTGACGATGGGGTTGGCCAGAAAGCCCTTGAACGCGTCGAAACTGAGTTCCGAGGTCAGGCTCTGATCGAGCAGATAAAGAATGAACGGCAGCGACACGAAAAGCAGCAAGCCGCTGATGCGATGCAGGATGGACACCTTCCCGGCGAGCGGCAA
>NZ_JALQDB010000081.1:0-3477 GCF_023631465.1 Caballeronia sp. GAWG1-1 | reverse complement strand
GCGCTCGACTGCTGCGCCGAAGCGTTGCTGCATCTCGCTGAACTCGCCCGCGCCGAGGTGCGTCATGACTAACGTCACCATGAAGACAGCGGCTCGTGCTGATGCTGCGCAAGCCACGTCGGCAGCCCGCCTACTCAACTTACTCTTCGAGCATTTCGACATCGCGCATGCATCGGATAGCGAACTGCAATACCTTGCGGACTCCGTGAGCGCGATCCCTAGCATGGCGTTCTCTTTAGCCGCGCTCGCTCAGGGCATTGGTTCACTGATTGATAGCGACCGGGACATCGGCAATAAGATGCCTCGGTCAGGTGCGCTTCAAGACAACGACCAGTCGACTGTTCTGTATTGCATCGCCGGCGACCTAGAGCTAATCAGTCAGATGGCGGCGATTGCACATCAATCGAACTGGTGCTTGCGACAGCGGCTAATTGATCGTCTCAAAGTTGAACGTTCTCGTCGTGGTCGTACCGATGAGTACTCCTCACAGGAGGGCATATGAACGTGACCAATGGTGAGCGAGTCGTGCTTGACATCCAAAAGAGCGCCACGCAGCGAATCCGCATCTCACAACGTTGGTACAAGGGCCGCGAGTACGTTGACATTCGACTTTTGGTGGTCAATGGCGCGGGCGAGTTTGTGCCAACGCAAAAGGGGCTGATGATGCGTCCGGAACTGCTGCCGCAGGTTATTCAAGGCCTGACGCTGGCGTCACGGGAGGCTGTATGAACGAAAACTACGAACTAGGCATTCCCATCGCCGAAGGCAAATACGCGAGCCCGACCGAATGCGTTCTCATGTGCGGCTTTCTTGTGTTTCACGCGAAGAAGGTCGATGACGACGTGCGCCAGTTCGCACGCCGCGTGCTCGATGTGGTCTTCGCGGCGGCCGCCGAGAACGGCTTTCGACGCACAGATCTGCTTGAAACGCTGATGGCCAAGGGCGATCGTTCGCCGCGCGTGGGCAAGCTTGCACGACAAGCGACCGCGGCGATTGGCGACAACCTTGCCTTCGCGCGGGTGATCGCAAGGGTCGGTGTAATTGCGGGAGGTCAGCAATGAGTACCGTCTTTGACATTCACCAGCGGATTCTCACGGCGCTTTCGTTCATCCCACCAGACGTTGACCGTGACGTTTGGTTTCGTGTCGCCGCTGCGATCAAGCACGAGGAAGGTGACGGCGGTTTCGAGACCTTCGATACTTGGAGTCAGGGTAGCGCGAATTATGTTGCGGCGGACACTCGCGACACGTGGCGCTCGATCCGTCCTGACGGCGGCATCACGATTGCCACCTTGTTTGCGATCGCGAAGAAGTACGGCTACAACCCGCGCTCGAAGCCAGCCATCGTCGTTGATCCGGCGGAAGTCGAACGCCGTCGGACTGAGCGAGACGCTCGCGTACAAAAGGAGGAACAAAGACGAGCGAAGGATCGCAAACACGCGGCTACTCTTGCGCGCGCCATCGTCGAGAGATCTCAACGGGCACGTGATGACCACCCTTACCTGATGCGCAAAGATGTTGCGGCGATTGACACCCTCCGTGAGCTCGACGTGCAAAAGATTAAGACGCTGATCGGTTATCACCCGCAGTCCGGCGGCGTACAGCTCGAGGGGCGAATCCTAATCGCGCCGGTGATGATCAAGGGCGCGGTCGCCACCGTCGAGATGATCGACGAGTCAGGGCGCAAGTCCGCCTTGGCGAACGGCGAGAAGGCAGGCGGCTGTTGGTTTGCGTCCGTACCGCCGTCGAACTGTCGACGCATTCTCATCGCAGAAGGTGTTGCGACAGCGCTATCAGCACAGCAATGCACTGGTCAGGCGACGGTGGCTGCGCTCTCGGCCGGCAACCTCACGAAGGTTGCTGAGGCGATGCGAGGCGCTTATCCCGATGCCGATATCACGGTGCTCGCTGACCTTGGAAACGGGCAACAGAAGGCGGTCGAAGCGGCGCGCGCCGTCGCTGGCAGTGTGGCGCTGCCTGAATTTGGCGATAAGCGCAGTCAAGACGAGACCGATTTCAACGACATGCACACACGTTTTGGCGCGGCCGCGGTCGCCGCACAAATTGAAAAGGCACCGAAGCCCGATACTGCGAATTTACCCGACAAGGGTTGTGTGCCGCGCGGTTTCACCGTGAGCAAGGAAGGTGTGTTTTATAAAGACGATGACGGTATGCCGCACTGGATTTGCTCGCCGCTTCACGTTCGTGCGCTCGTGCGCGATCGCGCCTCGGAGAACTGGGGCCGGCTGCTGGAATGGAAAGACGCTGACGACCATCCCCATGTCTGGGCGATGCCGATGGAGATGTTGCGTTCGGATGGCGCGGACATGCGCGGCGAGCTCGCTCGGTTGGGGCTGGACATCGCCCCAAGCTTCCGCGCGCGCAACAAGCTGACGGAATACGTGACGACCGCCAAACCAAAAGCACGTGGACGATGCGTTACCCGCACCGGCTGGCACAACGGCGCTTTCGTGTTTCCGGACCGGACGATCGGCGAGTCAGACGAGCGCGTGATCTTCCAATCGGAAGTCGTGATGCGCACGTATTCCCAAGCAGGCACGCTGGAGGACTGGAAGCGCGATGTTGCCGCCTACTGCTCGGGCAACTCCCGCATGCTCGTTGCGGTGTCCACCGCGTTCGCCGGCATGATGCTGGCGTACTCAGGACAAGAGTCGGGCGGCCTGAACATCGTCGGCGACTCGTCGACAGGCAAGACAACGGCGCTTCGCGCTGCATGCAGTGTCTATGGTGGTCCGGACTACATGCAGCGCTGGCGGGCGACGTCAAATGGCCTCGAGGGTCTTGCCGCACTTCACAACGATACGTTATTGGTGCTCGACGAACTCGCGCAAGTCGATCCTCGTGAGGCAGGCGAAATCGCCTACATGCTGGCGAACGGCACGGGAAAAGCGCGTGCGGGACGAACCGGATCGGCGCGCGCACGACAATCTTGGCGATTGCTGTTCCTGTCGGCCGGTGAAATCGGTCTCGCACAACACATGCAAGCCGGGGGAAAGAAGGCCAAGGCCGGTCAGGAAGTGCGCCTTGTCGAGATTCCCGCCGATGCAGGTCAGAGCTTCGGTCTCTTCGAAACGCTGCATGGGCAAGCCGGCGGTGCACAACTCTCCGCGCTGATCAACGAGGGCTGCACGCGCAGCTATGGCGTCGCCGCAATCGAAATGCTTAACGCGATCGCGAAGGAGACGAATGTGATCGCACAATACTTGCGTCAGGAGACCGCGAAGTTCCTTGCCGAGCATCTACCGGCTGGCGCCAACGGTCAGGCACATCGCGTCTGTCAGCGGCTCGCCCTAATCGGACTGGCAGGCGAGTACGCAACGGAACGCGGAATCACTGGATGGCAGCCCGGTGAAACACTCGCAGCCGCAGCCACGTGTTTTCGAGCATGGCTAGAGAACCGAGGCGGCGCAGGCAATCACGAGCACGCGGCAATCCTTTCCCACGTCAAAGCGTTCTT
>NZ_JALQDB010000080.1:0-4673 GCF_023631465.1 Caballeronia sp. GAWG1-1 | reverse complement strand
GTCGATGCGAGGCCACTTGACGTCACCTTTCGCGCAGCGGGCGAGCCGGTCGCCATCGTGGTGGGCGGCGATCCGGCCGTGCCGCGTCTGGCGCCGTTCGAGCAGCTTGCCGTGCCGGCTGAGTTATCGGGCGGTGATGGACTCCATCGAGGCATCAACCGTGCGGGCAGCTTCGCCTTCATTCGTGCCGAGCACGATCTGGCCGCCGTGCACGCCTACCTGCACCGGTATCGCGATCGTCCGGTGACCCTGCGTGCCTATACGCGGGAGCTCGAACGGCTGATTTTGTGGAGCGTGGTCGTTCAACAAAAGCCGCTGTCCTCACTGCTCGTCGAAGACTGCGAGACATACAAGGACTTTCTGAAGGCGCCGATCGCGAGCTTTACTGGGCCGAAGCGTCCGCGCACGAGCGGCCGTTGGCGCCCCTTTGCGCCCGATGGACTGTCGGACGACAGTCAGGCGTATGCGGTGCGCGTGATCCACGCGGCGTTCGCCTGGCTCGTCGAGGTGCGCTATCTCGCCGGCAATCCTTGGAGCGCGGTGCATGAACCGGCGACGGTCATTCGCGAGACAGCGGTGCAGGTTCATCGCGCCTTACCGGCCGATCTTTGGACGCGCGTACGAAGGCTCCTCGACGCCCGTTGTGTGGCCTCGGCATCTTCGACACCGGCGGCGACGGGACAGTCGTCGGAACGTTTAGCCAAGCAGGCGCGGGCGCGTGAGCAGCAAGAGGCGGCGCCTCAATGGCGGGCTGCGCGAGCGGCCATTCTTTTGATGGGTGACTCGGGGTTACGTCGAGTAGAAGCCGCTCGGGCGAGGCGTGAAGACCTTCGGCCTTCTGACGTCAGAAGCGAATTGTCGACGTCCGCGCGACAACCATCGGGGGAGGCGTCTGGCGCGCGTGCGCGATCCGTCTGGACCCTGACGATCGTCGGGAAGCGGCGCAAGCAACGCACCGTGCCGGTGAGCAGCGCCACGCTTGATGCGCTGCGCGCTCATTGGGCCGACCGCGATCGCAATTTCGATAGTCAGGCGCACGGGCCGCTGATCGCGCCACTTTGGATTCCGGAAACCAACACTGCACAGAATCGGCATGCCACTGACGACGATGTGGCCTACACGCCGGACGCGCTCGGGCGGCTGGTACGCATGGCTGTCCGCCGACTGGTGGTTGAGCTTAGAGCCGACCCCGCGTCGCTAAGCGAGATGAGCACCGAGGACCTGGTGCAACTGGTCAACACCTCGGCACATGCGTTTCGCCATACCTTCGGCACGCGCGCCGTCGCGCGGGATATGCCCACCGATGTTGTGCAGTCGATCCTTGGTCACGCATCGCTGCAGACGACCTCGATCTACGTCAAGGCGGAAAAGCGGCGCATGCTTGAGGCTGCCGCGCGGTATTACGCAGACGACGACTCTTAGTGCCCTAAGCTCGAACGCGGAGGGTTATAAAAGATGTTGCTTGAGGAACGGCGTCATGTCGCCGAAAAGAGTTCGGGCGTTATCAGCTCGCCGATACGCCGCCGGCGCGCTTGGACAATGAGATTTCTGTAAGCTAGAAAACAGGAAGTTGGTTCGCTGCGAAGACATGCAAGAATGGGCAGATGGCTATAAAACGTGGCCCGGTCTATCCATTTCCTTTTGACAGGGGTGAAAAACTGCACTTGTATTCAGGAAGCCAAATAGGCCAGCAGAAAGGGGACATTGCGTCGCCGTAGCGGCATTTGACGACCGGATTAGCTTCAATCAAACAACCGCTTTGACGTTTTTGCCGTTAGCCAAACTAGATTACCTCAATGGCAAAAATAACAAGCCTCGACAGAGGCATCGACGGATTCAGGACCGGCGATTGACGTCTTCGGTGAGCGCGTCATGGAAGCGCTCGCACGCCTCTTGCAACCGCGCTGTTGCGTCGCCGAACGCCCGCGCATGCTGTTCGGCTCGTTGTGCCGGGTTCAGGAATGGCGCGACGTTCGATTTGGCCACTTTGACGTTTTGCAGCGCTCGAAGGGTCCGCCGGCTTGCGCCAGTTGCTTGCCGCTCAAGTTCCGAAAACAGCATTGGCAGCAACCAATGGTTGGTTGACAGTGATGGAGTCGCGCGATCCGCAGCCGCTTCGTCATTTTCAGCACGCAGGTGCAGCTCGCACACCATTAAAATGCGTTTCGACCAAGCGTCAAAGACGTTCAGCGCGCCGCGCAGCGCGCGCGCCTCGTCCGAAACGAATGCCGAGTGGGGATCTGAAGTGCTTGCGGGGCGCAAGTCGCCTGCCCCCTCGAAGAGGTGGTCGAAGGGATTCATCGCACGGTGCACCATCGTCCATCGTGGCCATCGAAGCCGTCTAAGTCGCGGTGGCATTACGGATCTCAAATTGGTCTCCTCTTGCAATCGTACACGCTTGCGCCGTGCCGACGCTCGGGTCTTCGCTAACGACAAAGAGTCCCGCCCCGCGGGCGTTTTTTTGTCCGCCACACGCTTGCGAGTTCAACGCTGGACGATGGGACCCTAAATCAAAAAGACATTTGCGAACGCACAGCATGCGAATATGCCCCTGTTTCCGAATTCCGAGCCGTTTCCCAGTCATGACCCAGCAAAACAAATTTAAGCGAGGGCTTGGCCAGCGCGCCCGCAACAACAAGGCCATGTTCTTGCCTGTGAGCGAGGCGACCGCCAATCATATATCGCTTCGCTCATGGACTTCGCTCGATCGCGTGCGCGCGGGGGACGCTGACCCCGAAGCCGTCCTAGCGCTCGCGCACGCCACGGTCGTGGCCGCTCGCGTTGCCCAGTTGGGGTTTGGTTCGTTGGCCAAGGAAACGCTAGCCGAGGCGGCCACGGGACTGGCAGAAGCGATCGAGCGGGGCTGCCTCGATAATAACTGGCAGGTTGCGCCAGCGGTTTTCGCTTCGATCGGCCGCGCGCTTAATGAGCATCACCGCCAGCTGTTGCAGGTTCGTATGGGCGTGATCGTGGAGGCCAATGAATGGCTTGAGGCAAAGCTCGATCACGGAGCGAGGATGCAGGACCTGCTAGACACGCTGCTGCCGCGATCCCAGTTAGATCCTGGCGATTGAGCGAAAACGATACGTTTTAGGCGCTAGAGCGCGACGCTTGCGGAAACTGAACGAGCGAAACCGAGAGTGAACAAGCAAATGGACGAATGTGGCGGAGCGGGCGACGAACTTGGAAAACGCGGGCAGGTGGAGGCCGAGTTTCAGGAGCTTGTGCAAGACGTGGCCGCGCAGCGGTTTTTCCTAAGCAACCCGGAGCGGCGCGCGGCGCGCGCTATGTTGGCCGAGGGTTTCTGCTCGGTGGAAGTCGCCGCCTTCTTGCAAGCGTCTCCTTGGGCCACCTATTACCGAAATGTCGTGAGGGAGCACCACCTGCCCGAGTCAGCAGCGACGCGGGACGCGTTGCGCAAATCGTTCGAGCTTGGCGAAAGCGGAAGGGTCGCAGCTCAGCGGGCGATCGGGGCAACGCGCAAGAATGGTCACGAGATGTTTGGCCCCGTCACCGCGCCGAGATATCTTGACTAAACCGTCCATATCGCCTCTGTTGAGCTTGAGATTGAGCTTTTCGGCCGGGTGCACTCCCGCGACAAGCGCTGGCCGGCTTGGATGCGCGAGTTGACACAGGGGCGGCCTCCTTCGATCGACTGAGGGACGTCTGCGCTTCGTGACCTGGCCAGTGCGGGCGGGCAGTCTCGGCGCAACGTACGGTAGCACGGCGCACGTCGGCTATCAAACGCTGCCGATCACCAGAACGTTTCTCGACTGTCTCGCGCTGCCGGTTTTACCCGTCGTTCTCGTTTCCCGTGACGGCGAACGTCACCAACGACTGCATGATCTCGGCGCCGATTACCGACTTCGGCTCGAAGGTTCTCGAGTCATTTCCGGTTCCAGCGTGGTTTTGGTAAGAGATTCACTTCTGAGCGGATGAAAATTTCGCGGCCTTGGCTGCATGGGACTTGCTGGCAGATGTCGTTCAGTCGATTTTCATTCGCGAAGCGCTGCCAGACTAACTTGGATTTGCGTCAAGGCGGAGTAGCGGCGCGACAATACCAGACGACGTATCTTGAGAGTTCGCTATTTCGCCGGAGTCGCATCCAAACGCCTTCGCTTTACGTATCGTACGGGCAACCGGTGCGACGGTCTGTTCGATTCGTGTACTGCTTGATGCGTGGGAATGCGGATCACGATAGTCGGTCGCACGGCATCCATGCGGTTTACGCTCGCGAACAGAGACTGAAATTGGAAATTCGTTACCGGCTTCATCGCTTACTCATTACACAACAACCAGCCACTGCCGGCAACCGATCCGCTGTGCTGCTTCAGATAATTGGCTTTGACGGGCATCTTTGGCCCACTATCTCTATCCCGACCCAAGCCAATATCGATCACGAATATCGCACAGCTTTAGAGCGAGGTGTGAGCATGGTGGACAAGGCCTGCGAAAGTCGATTGGCGAACCCATTGGACGAAGCCCAGCCGCGCTATTAGCCATCGCCGCTAGCGTCGACCGAGCTCAGGCGGATATCGTTGCACGACGCACCTCGCGCTTGGCAGAGGCCGCAGCATTAATGCGCGGTGTTGATTGTTGAACCGCCCCGGAAATGTAGGAGACTTCGGATCTTGGCTGTAACGGGAGATTTGAAGCATGGAAAGCGAAGGCAA
>NZ_JALQDB010000079.1:0-5258 GCF_023631465.1 Caballeronia sp. GAWG1-1 | reverse complement strand
ATTGAACTGAAGAGTTTGATCCTGGCTCAGATTGAACGCTGGCGGCATGCCTTACACATGCAAGTCGAACGGCAGCACGGGGGCAACCCTGGTGGCGAGTGGCGAACGGGTGAGTAATACATCGGAACGTGTCCTGTAGTGGGGGATAGCCCGGCGAAAGCCGGATTAATACCGCATACGATCTACGGAAGAAAGCGGGGGATCCTTCGGGACCTCGCGCTATAGGGGCGGCCGATGGCAGATTAGCTAGTTGGTGGGGTAAAGGCCTACCAAGGCGACGATCTGTAGCTGGTCTGAGAGGACGACCAGCCACACTGGGACTGAGACACGGCCCAGACTCCTACGGGAGGCAGCAGTGGGGAATTTTGGACAATGGGGGCAACCCTGATCCAGCAATGCCGCGTGTGTGAAGAAGGCCTTCGGGTTGTAAAGCACTTTTGTCCGGAAAGAAAACCTACCTGTTAATACCGGGTGGGGATGACGGTACCGGAAGAATAAGCACCGGCTAACTACGTGCCAGCAGCCGCGGTAATACGTAGGGTGCGAGCGTTAATCGGAATTACTGGGCGTAAAGCGTGCGCAGGCGGTCTGTTAAGACCGATGTGAAATCCCCGGGCTTAACCTGGGAACTGCATTGGTGACTGGCAGGCTAGAGTATGGCAGAGGGGGGTAGAATTCCACGTGTAGCAGTGAAATGCGTAGAGATGTGGAGGAATACCGATGGCGAAGGCAGCCCCCTGGGCCAATACTGACGCTCATGCACGAAAGCGTGGGGAGCAAACAGGATTAGATACCCTGGTAGTCCACGCCCTAAACGATGTCAACTAGTTGTTGGGGATTCATTTCCTTAGTAACGTAGCTAACGCGTGAAGTTGACCGCCTGGGGAGTACGGTCGCAAGATTAAAACTCAAAGGAATTGACGGGGACCCGCACAAGCGGTGGATGATGTGGATTAATTCGATGCAACGCGAAAAACCTTACCTACCCTTGACATGGACGAAACCCGGGTGAGAGCTTGGGGTGCTCGAAAGAGAATCGTCGCACAGGTGCTGCATGGCTGTCGTCAGCTCGTGTCGTGAGATGTTGGGTTAAGTCCCGCAACGAGCGCAACCCTTGTCCTTAGTTGCTACGCAAGAGCACTCTAGGGAGACTGCCGGTGACAAACCGGAGGAAGGTGGGGATGACGTCAAGTCCTCATGGCCCTTATGGGTAGGGCTTCACACGTCATACAATGGTCGGAACAGAGGGTTGCCAAGCCGCGAGGTGGAGCCAATCCCAGAAAACCGATCGTAGTCCGGATCGCAGTCTGCAACTCGACTGCGTGAAGCTGGAATCGCTAGTAATCGCGGATCAGCATGCCGCGGTGAATACGTTCCCGGGTCTTGTACACACCGCCCGTCACACCATGGGAGTGGGTTTTACCAGAAGTGGCTAGTCTAACCGCAAGGAGGACGGTCACCACGGTAGGATTCATGACTGGGGTGAAGTCGTAACAAGGTAGCCGTATCGGAAGGTGCGGCTGGATCACCTCCTTTCTCGAGCTTAAACGCTCGCCCACTCAAGTGTTCACGCTTATCGGCTGTCAGAAAGACAGGCTAAGGGTCTGTAGCTCAGTCGGTTAGAGCACCGTCTTGATAAGGCGGGGGTCGTTGGTTCGAATCCAACCAGACCCACCACCCGGGCAAGCGGTGCTTAAAACGACCAAGCGAGCAGACTGAGTCAGGCACACACGGGGGGATTAGCTCAGCTGGGAGAGCACCTGCTTTGCAAGCAGGGGGTCGTCGGTTCGATCCCGTCATCCTCCACCAATCCTCAATGCACAGCGCTGAACGCGGAGTTCAACGTTGCGCATTGGCGATTGAGCCAGTCAGCGCGGGTAGGTGATCGAATTTGATCATGCTATCGGCTGTCGTTCTTTAACAATCTGGAAGAAGTAGTAAAGAGATTATTCGAAAGCACTTAGAGATGGGTGTGAGTAGGGTAATCAGGGTTGTGATTGTATCAAGTATGAAAAGGTGATCGAAAGATTGCTTTGGAATACGGCACAACGCGAATACTCAACCTATGACGGTGGGCTTAAAGGCAGCAATGCTGGCAGACACACTCGTTATAGGGTCAAGCGAACAAGTGCATGTGGTGGATGCCTTGGCGATCACAGGCGATGAAGGACGCGGTAGCCTGCGAAAAGCGGTGGGGAGCTGGCAAACGAGCTTTGATCCACCGATATCCGAATGGGGAAACCCGGCCCGAATGGGTCATCCTAAGCTGAATCCATAGGCTTAGTGAAGCGAACGCGGTGAACTGAAACATCTAAGTAACCGCAGGAAAAGAAATCAACCGAGATTCCCAGAGTAGTGGCGAGCGAAATGGGATCAGCCTGTACTCTTTATCTGTGTTGTTAGCTGAACGCTCTGGAAAGTGCGGCCATAGCAGGTGATAGCCCTGTAAGCGAAAACAGCGTGGAAGAACTAGGGGTACGACAAGTAGGGCGGGACACGTGAAATCCTGTCTGAAGATGGGGGGACCATCCTCCAAGGCTAAATACTCGTGATCGACCGATAGTGAACCAGTACCGTGAGGGAAAGGCGAAAAGAACCCCGGGAGGGGAGTGAAATAGATCCTGAAACCGCATGCATACAAACAGTCGGAGCCTCGTAAGGGGTGACGGCGTACCTTTTGTATAATGGGTCAGCGACTTACGTTCAGTAGCGAGCTTAACTGATTAAGGCAGGCGTAGCGAAAGCGAGTCCGAATAGGGCGATCAGTTGCTGGGCGTAGACCCGAAACCAAGTGATCTATCCATGGCCAGGTTGAAGGTGCGGTAACACGTACTGGAGGACCGAACCCACTAACGTTGAAAAGTTAGGGGATGAGCTGTGGATAGGGGTGAAAGGCTAAACAAACTTGGAAATAGCTGGTTCTCTCCGAAAACTATTTAGGTAGTGCCTCGTGTATCACCTTCGGGGGTAGAGCACTGTCATGGTTGTGGGGTCCATTGCGGATTACTACGCCATAGCAAACTCCGAATACCGAAGAGTGCAATCACGGGAGACAGACATCGGGTGCTAACGTCCGGTGTCAAGAGGGAAACAACCCAGACCGCCAGCTAAGGTCCCAAAGATTGGCTAAGTGGGAAACGAAGTGGGAAGGCAAAAACAGTCAGGAGGTTGGCTTAGAAGCAGCCACCCTTTAAAGAAAGCGTAATAGCTCACTGATCGAGTCGTCCTGCGCGGAAGATGTAACGGGGCTCAAGCCAGTCACCGAAGCTGCGGATGCATATTTATATGCATGGTAGGAGAGCGTTCCGTAAGCCTGCGAAGGTGCGTTGAAAAGCGTGCTGGAGGTATCGGAAGTGCGAATGCTGACATGAGTAGCGATAAAGGGGGTGAAAAGCCCCCTCGCCGTAAGCCCAAGGTTTCCTACGCAACGTTCATCGGCGTAGGGTGAGTCGGCCCCTAAGGCGAGGCAGAAATGCGTAGCTGATGGGAAGCAGGTCAATATTCCTGCACCATTGTTAGATGCGATGGGGGGACGGATCGCGGAAGGTTGTCCGGGTGTTGGACGTCCCGGTCGCTGCATTGGAGAAGGTGCTCAGGCAAATCCGGGCACATAATTCAAGGGTGTGGCGCGAGCTTCTTCGGAAGCGAAGCAATTGGAAGTGGTTCCAAGAAAAGCCTCTAAGCTTCAGTCTAATAGTGACCGTACCGCAAACCGACACAGGTGGGCGAGATGAGTATTCTAAGGCGCTTGAGAGAACTCGGGAGAAGGAACTCGGCAAATTGGTACCGTAACTTCGGGATAAGGTACGCCTCTGTAGCTTGACTGGCCTGCGCTGGAAGGGTGAAGAGGTTGCAATAAACTGGTGGCTGCGACTGTTTAATAAAAACACAGCACTCTGCAAACACGAAAGTGGACGTATAGGGTGTGACGCCTGCCCGGTGCCGGAAGATTAAATGATGGGGTGCAAGCTCTTGATTGAAGTCCCGGTAAACGGCGGCCGTAACTATAACGGTCCTAAGGTAGCGAAATTCCTTGTCGGGTAAGTTCCGACCTGCACGAATGGCGTAACGATGGCCACACTGTCTCCTCCCGAGACTCAGCGAAGTTGAAGTGTTTGTGATGATGCAATCTCCCCGCGGCTAGACGGAAAGACCCCATGAACCTTTACTGTAGCTTTGCATTGGACTTTGAACCGATCTGTGTAGGATAGGTGGGAGGCTATGAAACCGGAACGCTAGTTTCGGTGGAGCCGTCCTTGAAATACCACCCTGGTTTGTTTGAGGTTCTAACCTTGGTCCATGATCTGGATCGGGGACAGTGCATGGTAGGCAGTTTGACTGGGGCGGTCTCCTCCCAAAGTGTAACGGAGGAGTACGAAGGTACGCTAGGTACGGTCGGAAATCGTGCTGATAGTGCAATGGCATAAGCGTGCTTAACTGCGAGACCGACAAGTCGAGCAGGTGCGAAAGCAGGTCATAGTGATCCGGTGGTTCTGTATGGAAGGGCCATCGCTCAACGGATAAAAGGTACTCTGGGGATAACAGGCTGATACCGCCCAAGAGTTCATATCGACGGCGGTGTTTGGCACCTCGATGTCGGCTCATCTCATCCTGGGGCTGTAGCCGGTCCCAAGGGTATGGCTGTTCGCCATTTAAAGAGGTACGTGAGCTGGGTTTAAAACGTCGTGAGACAGTTTGGTCCCTATCTGCCGTGGGCGTTGGATATTTGAAGGGGGCTGCTCCTAGTACGAGAGGACCGGAGTGGACGAACCTCTGGTGTACCGGTTGTCACGCCAGTGGCATCGCCGGGTAGCTATGTTCGGAAGAGATAACCGCTGAAAGCATCTAAGCGGGAAACTCGCCTTAAGATGAGATATCCCCGGGGCTTCGAGCCCCTTGAAGGGTCGTTCTAGACCAGGACGTTGATAGGTCAGGTGTGTAAGTGCAGTAATGCATTGAGCTAACTGATACTAATTGCCCGTAAGGCTTGATCCTATAACCAGTGTGTTTGAACCACTGGCGAGTTATGCGTGTGCGACAATCGCCACCCAACATTTACTGCTTCTTCCCAGATTGGTTGTGTGCCCACCCGGCGCACGACAACAAGTCATGCCTGATGACCACAGCGAGTTGGTACCACCCCTTCCCATCCCGAACAGGACCGTGAAACGACTCCACGCCGATGATAGTGCGGATCTCCCGTGTGAAAGTAGGTAATCGTCAGGCTCCTCATGCAGCAACAAAAACCCCACCCCCAA
>NZ_JALQDB010000078.1:0-5318 GCF_023631465.1 Caballeronia sp. GAWG1-1 | reverse complement strand
AGAAGCGACGGTGCGTTTCTTCTTCATCGGCATATCCATGACTTTTACCTCTCATAATATGCCTCGCCCACAGAATTGCGGATAGGTCCGACCACTTCCGTACCAATTCCGCAGACTGCGCCGGTGGCACAGTTCGCTACCTTCGCACGGCGCTGAGGCAACCTGGGCAATCAGACCGCAACACGGTCGATTTGTGGTCTCGCGAGCAAAAGGCTTCGGACGCTCCTCGCGCACGTTTAGCATCGCGTTGATATCGGAACCTCTACCTTTTCGGTGGTTAGCTGACGTCTATAGGCAGGAATCGTCGAGCAGCCGAGTCTCGACGACATTCAATACCGTGAATCAAGAGCTTTAGCGCTTGCCGTTAGGCCTTTATGCCACGTTGTTGCTCGAAGACCTCTTGCCCAGGAGCATCCGGCGGGTTGAGGCCACGCGAACGATAGTAGCCCGCATATTGATTGCAAAAGCTATAGACTCGACGCAGCTCCCCGACGGCCCGCTCGTGAAGGTCGACCCGGATATTAACGGCATCAAGGTCGTCTGACGCCGTGACAATCAAAGCTCCCGAACGCTCTGCGAGCGACCGTTCGCCGTTACCTTGACCTCCCGCATCCCGCCCCGCTTCGAGTGCCAGCAGAAGTCGCTCTTCGAAGGTTTCAGCTGCTTTGCTTTCAAAGACCTCTGCCATTGCATGGACAACCGGCTCACCGCTGAGCACGTTGCCCATCGTGACGTACCCCGCGCCGATGTGATGTCCCGCCCACGCGCGCGTGTTCTCCCCTGTGTGACAGGCGACTTTTCCGTCCCTCGAAACTGTGCCGATTTGCCGAAAGCTGGCGAAGTCATCATCACGCACAAGCGCGTCGTTCACATATGCTGCTGAATGCCCGAGCTTCAGGAGATTCAATGCCAATGCGTTGTTCGTGGTTCGGACGAAGGCCTGGCTCATCGTAATACCGGCATGTCGGTCTGCACCGTCGCACCACTGACCAACGGCGACCGAATACGTAGCGATAGCCATACCAAACCGGCCCGTTTCGGGGCATCGCGCCAAGATACTGTAAGTCATCTACTTTCCTTGAACAAAAGTTACATCCACTCAGGATAATGATTCAATGCTTTCCACATCCCGGCCCTTGGTCTCGGGCAGCCAGAACAGGACCACGCTAGTGAATACCAGCGTAACGACCACGTACCATGCTGCTGGCATGATGTTCGCGCTGACGCCGACGAAATAGGTCGATACGAACTGAGCGACCACGCCAGAAAGCGCAACGCCGAGGCTATAAATAATCGCCATGCCGGTTGCCCGGGCGGCCGCCGGGAACAGCTCTGTCATGCTTCCGATAGCCGTCGCACCGCCAAGCGCCGCGAGAGCCGCAAGCACGCCTTCCACTAAAAGCAGGCGAGTCACGGTGGGGTCTGCATTTAACCAAACGAAGAGCGGCACTACTGCAAGCACCACGAGCACACGGGAAACCCAGATAACCGGTTTGCGTCCGACGATGTCGGAAATGAATCCGCCCATCGGACTAACGACGAATCCCACCAAACCGGTGACAACGCCCGCGAGAGCAGCATCAGCTTGCGACATGCCAAGCGATTTGATTGCGATGATTGGCAGCGAAAAGAGGATGATGAAGTTGGCTGACGTTCCCCCGAAAGTAAGCAACGTGCCAAGTACCAACTCTTTAATATGCTTGCGCAGAATGCCGCCAAGCGTGAGCTTCTGCTGAGCGGCCGGTGCGAGGTGAAGTGTTTCGTGCAGACGAACACGAATATATATTCCGACGGGTGCGATGATGGTTCCCATCAGGAACACCGTACGCCAGCCCCATGATTCGAGGGCGTGAGGGTCGAGGTATCGCGATAGAAGTGTGCTGACAACAGCGCCGAAAGCAATGCCAAGACTCTGGCTTGCGAACTGGAAGCTGCCGAAGTATCCGCGTCGATTCGGCCCAGCATATTCAACAAGAAGCGCCGTTGAAGCGCCAACCTCGCCGCCTGCTGAGATGCCCTGGAGGATGCGAGAGAACAGAATCAAAAGAGGTGCCCATATACCGATTGATTCGTACGTCGGTGCGAGGCCAATCATCGCTGAACTCAGTGCCATTAGCCCCACGGTCAACGTGAGCGCTGCCTTGCGGCCGATTTTGTCGGCATAGACCCCAATCAGAACGCCGCCGAGCGGTCGAAAGAAGTATCCGATAGCGAAGGTGCCCGTAGACATCACCAGCTGAAACATTGGGCTCAGCGTCGGGAAATACAGTTTGCCCAGAAGCACGGCGAAGAAGTTGTAGGCCGTGAAATCGAAGAACTCCAGCGCATTACCAATCGTCGTCGCGACGATTACTTCTGCTCCTGATACCTTCTTCGATGTACTGGTGTGGCTTTTTTCAGAAGCGTCCGTTGCGGTATTCATATCTCGGTCATCCATATCGTGTGGTCGATTTTCGAGCCTCAAAATAGCTTGTACAATCGGGAAATTCTTGACCTGGGTTTGGTTTTTCCAAAGGAGTGTCATGCGTTTCGACGTCTCTGATTTACGAATCTTCAAGGCAGTCGTCGATTCCGTGAGCATGACGAAAGCCGCGACACGCGTGCACCTGACGGTCGCATCAGTAAGCGAGCGCATCAGGCAAATGGAAGAGCAAGTCGGCGTTCCACTGCTTACGCGGTCTCGTTCTGGGGTGACTCCGACAGACGCCGGGCGCGTACTGCTTCACCACGCTGGCAAGGTGCTCAAACAGGTCGATTTCATGAATGAAGACCTGGTGAATTTCGCCAGCCGGATGCGCAGCAACGTTCGCCTTTACACAACGAGCTATGGTGTCTCCGAGTTGCTGCAGGAGGCGGCACCCGTTTTCCTTCAGGGAAATCCCACGGCCGACCTTGTCATAGAAGAGCAGCACAGCGAGGACATCGTTTTCGCGGTCTCTACCAGCGCGGCCGACATCGGCATCGTTGGAGACTTTGCCGAGACAGGCACGCTAGAGGCGATTCCTCTTTTACGTGACACCTTGGTGGCGCTCACGACACCGGCAATTGCAGCTGACCTTGATTCTCAGGTTGAGTTCGACGAGCTCTCTGGTCTTGACTTCATTGGACTCGGACCTGGTAGCCGCCTTCAGGAGCAAATTGACTCGCATGCCCGAGAAGCCGGCAAGGCCATCCGATACAGAGCTCGCGCTAGAAACCTTGACGCGATATGTCGGCTTGCTACCAGCAGCGTTGGAATCGCTATCGTCCCTCGTCGCATTGCAATGCGTTACTCAACAAAGCAATCGAGGATTATTGAGCTCAAGAACGATTGGGCGAAGTACAACGCTGCTGCTGTCGTCCGCAACCGTGCAGACCTTCCCGGTGCTGCGGCCTCCTTACTCGAATGCCTGATTGCAGTGAGTGAGCGATGACTGGTTGCCTTGGAGGCAGGACCATGCATCTTCGGTTTCAGCATCAGAATTTGACGCGGATTCCAGCGATGCCTGCGACCTGAGAAGACGTGGTGGATGGCGAAAGAAGCGTGATGCTAGCCACTGCGGGTCTGCCCGTTGAATCCGTACCGCTGGCATGCTGGTAAAGGCCAGTGAGATACACATCAGTTCGCTTCGACAGGAAGTAGTCCAGCCCGACCACCGCCTGGTGATAGCGCGCATGATTGATGCCGTAGCCCGAAGTGAAGTCGTATGCAGCCCCCGCAAGGAGTGCCGCGGTAATCTGGTATTTGTAGTTCACTTCCACGTTATGGAAGCGGGCGTCACCCGTCGCTGCCGCGACGCCGCTCACTGAAGTTGCGCCAACGTTGTTAAATTGTGTGTTGCTATAGGTGACGCCGATTGTCGAGCCTCCAAGCACATAGGCCGCGCCGGCGGCAAAGACCTGCTGGCGTGCGGCGGTTGCGTAGCCGCTGTAGACACGGGACGTCATGTTGCTCGCGGTGATGCTGGACGCCGCATTGTTGCCAAAGTACGAGTAGTTGGGGTTGGCAGCATTCACATAGCCAGCCCCAATCGACAGAGGGCCGGTTGCGTAGCGTAGTCCCACCGACCAGATTTGGTTGCGGTGGAAATCGCCTGCCACGCCTCCAAAGCTGTACATGCCACCAACAGTGAATCCTGCGAGACTGCTGCTGGTGTATTTGATGGAGTTGTTCGTGCGATTCGAGTTGTTAATGTTATCGAGGTCGCCGGGATGAGCACCCAAGGATGTGGCCCATTGGGTGCCCGATTCGAACGGGCCGGTGAAGTCGACTACGGCATCATACTGTCGACCAAAAGTCAGCTTCCCGAGTTTTGCCGAATCGAGACCCACGAACGCCTGGCGCCCGAATTCGTCTCCACCTTGAAGGAGCTTTCCGTTTGCCACGCTGAAGCCGTTCTCGAGTACAAACACTGCAGATACACCGCCCCCAAGGTCTTCGGAACCGCGCAGGCCCCATCGACTACCCATGATGTTTCCGCTGTTCATCTGGGTTTGCGAATGCCCTCCGGCGTTGTTCGCGTAGACGATGCCGTCATCGGCGACGCCGTAAAGCGTCACGCTACTCTGCGCGTAGGCCGTAATCGAGAGACAAGTTGCAGCGAGTCCACCAAGAATATTCGTTGTTTTCATCACTTCGTCGATATGTTCTGCCGGAATTGCTGCGACAGAGTTGTCCGAATGTATCGAGGGGACACCTGAACCCAAGGGCCCTCAGAGATTCGCCGACTTGTTGCTGTGCGCGGCTTGGACGAAGTGTTGAATTTCAAAAACAGAGAATCAAACGGGATTTTTCCCGTGTTATGTTCGGGAAATCTGAACGCTAGAGCAAATTAGCGCCAGTCAACTCCTGCCGGGGTACGGTGTGTACAGACTCGAGATATGTTTCTCCGATTCGGCCAAGTGGCAGCCCCAGGTACCGAGTGGTAGACGTCCGACAAAGACCGCTGTTCAGTGCAAGTAGCGCCCACACTTTATGCGCGGAGGCCAACCGAGGACGATGTCCCTGCTCAGCGCTCGTTGTCAGCAGGCGGCCGACTCAACTTGCATCGCGAAGACGGTGTAGCACGCCGGCCGAATCCCGATACATTTCCGAGCACCAGTGAATCGGGCCTCCGGCCTCCAAGCTCCACTCTTCGGTGAGGCAGTACTTTCCGTCCTCACCGATTGACCATCGTCCTGTCGCCTTGCCAATCGAACCCGCCTTGGCGCCAGGCTTCGGCAGCCTCACGATGGATGCAGTGCCATCCGTGTTGTTTGTCCGTAAGCGCGCAGAAATGGACGTCTGGAACTCTTTGATCTGAGCGTGCAGGCTATGTCCACTGTTTCGAATCAGTGGA
>NZ_JALQDB010000077.1:0-5406 GCF_023631465.1 Caballeronia sp. GAWG1-1 | reverse complement strand
GTGGGTCCGTCGGTTTCGTTTCGTCATCTTCTGGTTCCTTGTTGCCGGCCATTATGGCCGACTCACGCCCCAGCTTTTCCACTCAACGAACTGTCCGAATTCCCGAAGCCACCTCTGTCGTTGCAGCATATCGCCGCTTTCAGCCAGGAAGGTCTGCAGCAGATAAAGAGTAGTAAGTCGTTGCTGGCCGTCGAGGACTTCAAAGCCGGTGAAACTGCTCTGCAGTTTGTGACCATGAGGTTACCGAGGAAGTAGCTGCTCTCTTTATCGCGAATCGCGTCCTGAATGTCTCTCAGGAGTTGCTCGATTTGCTCGGCCTGCCAAGCATAGTTTCGCTGGTAGATCGGGACGGTGTAAATCGCGTTCGAGTCGTCGAACAGTTCGCCGACGGTCAGCAACCGGGGATCGATTGGAGTGTTATGCATTCCGCCCTCGACTTATTCAAAAACGCAACGAGTTCTTTTTCGTGGGCGTCGTTGTAGGGTTTCGTAGGTGCGGAGAGTTAACGGACGACGCGGCAGATCCAGCTTCGCGCATCAGCGCAAACGGGGAGGGGTTCGACCGATCGCCTCGCGCGCGATTATCGATCGACCGATACTGCACGCGGAGCAACTCCACCCGCAATGAAAACACCCAGGCAAAGAGCCGGTCACGCGCGGTCATCATTTCCTCATCGCCAAACTTGTCTGTGTAGTACAGAAGAGCGGCGAGATAAAGCTCCCGCTTGCATGCGTGACTTACTCGGACGCACTATCCTGAACTGCCTGAAGCAATGGATGCCAGACAGGCGAGGAAGTTGATACCTCGTCGTAGTGAGAGGCGGCAGGGACTTCAATCACTTTTACAGTGTTGCCTCGTTGCTTGGCTGCCTTAGAAAATCCTGTTACCGCTTCTGGTGGAGAGACGGTGTCCAGCGAACCGTTGATCAGCACGATCCGGTGCGTGTCGAGCGGCAGCATGGCCGCAGGCGACGTGTCCCGTAGCGCATCCGCGCGTTGAGATCCGCCATACAACGCCTCGGGAGCGATGCCGCAGGCATTTTGAATGGCGGGTCGGTTGCCCAGATCAGGTAGCGCGCCCAATCCGATGACCGCATGCAGCATGACAGGGTGAGCATCGAACAACGGACTGTCGTTCGGCATCCTGTTGCGTCCCGCCGCCCAGAGTATGAGTTGAGCACCGGCTGAATGGCCAACGCCGACGATTCTTCCTAGATCGAGGTCGTCTCGCTTTTGCAGCTTGCTTATCGAGTCGAGCGCTGAAGCAATGTCGTCGTAGGTACCCGGATAACCGCCGCCTGCTTGGTCGATGCCGCGATATTCGATGCTGTACACGGCGAAGCCTTTCCTTGCAAATTCGCGTGCCATGCTGGCCACTTGTCGCAAGCCTCCAAATTCGTGTAACCAGCATCCGCCGTGAATGATGACGACGACCGGAAATGGGCCTCGGCCTGATGGCCGAAAGTACTCGAGGAACTGGGCGGGCGCTTGCCCGTACGCGATGCGTTCGTCGGCAGGTGGCCCCCGCATCTGCATATAGCCTTGAAGAGTCAGCGGCCGCGCATGGCTTTCTCCGCGGGCGACCAGAAGGCATGCGAAAAGTAAGCTGGCTGCGAGCCTTTGAGGAATATGCAGACGCAGTGGAGGGGCCATGCGCATCATCATGCATGAAGTACGTGCAAAATCTGCAGCAATTGAAGCGCCACGCCTGCAACAAGGAAAGTCGCCGCCATGGCAAGCCTGACTCGTAGGCGCCACGTAGCGATAGATCGATTGCTCATAGATCTCCTCTCCGAACACATTCAGGACGTCACGGGGCACGCGTTAAAGTGCCCCGTGACGATCGCATCCGTTGACTAAGGGATTACGCGTAGGCACTACTCATGTGCAGTGTTCCGTTCACCCCCGCAGGGAAGAAGCCGCCCTGTGTCACGGCGCCCTTATTCAGGTAGACGATATTGAGGACGTCGTCGTAGCTGCGACTAAAGGCGATGCCGTTGGAGTCGAGCGGCACGATGTTGGAGATTTGACTATTTGCGCCAGCGATGCCCTGATCTACATCGCTGGAAGCGTCAAGTGAATCGCGTGCGTCCGATATGGCCTGCGTTGCGGTCACGAGGCTCGGTGCCTGGATGCCTTTCGTGTAGAGCACGGTTCTGACGAGGCCAGCATGATAGGCCTCAGCGGCGAGGATCCCAGCTGCCGCTTCAAGATAGGTTTTATTGGTAATGAGCGGCGATGCGCCCTTATAAGCCGTCACGCCGACATCTTCGAAGATAAAGGCACCGAGCAGGAAGTTGTTGTCATTGAGATAGGGGTTGAAGGGGGTACCAGCCGGAGCGAGGCCTGCCGCCTGAGCGGCAAGCGAGAAAGCTCCGTTGGGATCGGTGCCGCCGACATCGAGTGCTGGCATCGCGACAGCTGCGCCGCCGAGTGCCGTGCGCAGAAATGTGACGTGCTCAAGCTCGTCTTGCGCGATCTCGCGTGCGTACGCTGCGACGACGGGATCGGAGAAGTTGACCTGCTGACCGGGAATGACTTTGCCTGGCGTACCCACACCCGTCATGAGATTGGCCGGTAGCCCTGCACCGGTCGTCGCGTACGCATAGAAGGTCGCCTCGAGATATTCGAGGTTGAGTGCAAAGTTGAGGATCTCGGGATCGGTTGGTCCGGTCGCCGCGTTCGCATTGTCTCCGGAACCCCCGCCGCATGCACCGAGAATGGCACCGCCTACCAAGCCCAACCCGAGTCCACCTGCGTTGCGAAAAAACTGGCGACGCTTCTCGCGACGCTCGACGCGGCGATCGAATACGTTGGTCATTGCGTTTCTGTCATCCATGTCCATCTCCTTGGGTGCTGATTGTTGGACAGTGTTGACCCGATTCTTTAGCGGATCGGCTCCAACACCGGGAGAGCGGGACGGTTTGCCGGAGGAATCTTAGTTAGCAGCGCAAGCCACTCTCAACCGCGCCTACGGAACGGACACCGTGACGGATTCACCGGCTAACAGATTCTTTCACTAACGGCTCGCGAACATCGACTCATTACCGTCGCCCAAACCGTGACATCGCAAATTCGACCGAGCCGCAGATGAGGATTCTGATTTCCCGCTACGCAGCGCAACGAGCATCAGTGCTTGATCGAAAACTCGTTGTCCTGGAATCGCATCGTGCATGCCGCAACACACTCGAACGGTGTGGACCATGGAATTCGTACGATGCCGACTTGTATACTGCGAACCGGTAGGCGTTCGAGTTGGTGCGAGCTGATGTATGGATCTCGAGAGGCAACAATCCTGTAGGATGTGATGACCTGATCCTTATTCTCCCAAGCGCGTAACATATCGGCCAGGCGAACAGCCGAGAGAATGATGGACCGCCCCGTACTGGTGGTTGAGGACAACTCAGGCGACCTCGAACTTCTGCAGGTTGCACTCGACTTCTGCAACACGCGTCAGCCTGTCGTGTCAGTTGACGACGGCCAGAAGGCACTCGACTATATGACCCGAACGGGGGAGTACGCTTCGTGCACGCACAAAGAACCAGACCTCATCTTGCTCGATATCAAGATGCCGCGGGGTACAGGACTTGAAGTGCTTGAAGTGATCAAGGCTGATCCTCGATTACGGCGGATCCCGGTGATTGCACTGACGTCGTCGAGGGAAGACAGCGATATCGCGCGCGCCTACGTACTGGGCATCAATGGGTACGTCGTGAAAGTACCGATAACAGCGAATTTCGCCGCAATATTGCCGCGATCCGCTCGGGGTGGGGCCATTTAAATGAACCTCCGCCACGCTTTCGTCCCCGCGCAGAACTATCAATACCTCTTTGAATGCGAACCGGGCGCCTGATTCGACGGCCATCACGGGAATGGTCTCTTGATGAGTTCCGTGCAGCTTTCCTGCTGTGGCCCATAATCATGCCTGCAAGTAAACATAATCCTTCTAACGAGGACGTATGACTGTAGCGGCTAGATTGTAATGTCCGTATATGGACTCCTCCTCGTTTGCAAACATTCCGCGTTGCAGGCTTAGGTTCGATCGCTCACGTATATCCGGTCTCTGAAGCTGCGCCTCAATGAGGCCGCGGACCCTAATGGGCTATTCGCGCGCTGACTCCCAATCGCTTTTACGGGCTTGCGGCCCCGGACATTAGCGGGTTTGATCAGCGCCGGTTCGACCTGTTGACCATCGTGCGGTTTGTTTTGCAATCGCGAATTAAGACATCGCTTGATTGAGACAACTTTACTGCGCAGCCAGTTCTGGATGGTAATCCGTTTCCCGCGTGATCATCGCCCATGCAATTCGTGCAGTCTTGTTCGCCAGCGCAACCGCGGCGACATTTGGATGTCTGTTTGCCGCAATGCGCATTACCCATAAACTTAGTGCATCGGTCCTGCGGCGGGCCATCTGGATCATCGCCCGTGCGCCGTGTATTAAGAGGCAGCGCACGTAGGAATCACCTCTCTTGCTGATGCCCAGAAGTCTTTCCTTGCCGCCCGAACTGTTCTGCTTGGGCGTGAGCCCTAGCGACGCGGCCATCTGCCGTCCGTTGGCAAATTGCCTGGCATCTCCCACTGCGGCCAACAACGCAGTGGCGACCATCGGCCCGACACCCCGTAACTGTTGCAGACGAACAGCTACAGGGTCCGATGCAGCGATTGCCGCGATTTCCCGGTCAAGCTCGGCTATCCGCTCGTCTAGCGCACGCAGATCTTCCCAAATTCCGATAAGTAGCCGGCGGAATCGGTCACTCAGGCAGCAGTCGCTGTTTTCGAGCCAAACTGGCACTGCGCGTCGCAACTGAAGTATCTGTTTCGGCGCCACGAGACCATACTCGGATGCCAAGCCTCGAATCTGGTTTGCCTTCGCGGTTCGCTGCTCCATCAGTCCAGTACGCACCCGGTGAGCTGCTTGCACATCTTGTTGTTCAACTGTCTTAACGGAAACGAAACGCATCCCGGGTCGGCTCATCGCCTCACAGATAGCTTCGGCATCGTTTGCGTCATTCTTGTTGCTCTTGACGTACGGTTTCACGAACTGTGGAGCGATGAGCTTGACGGTATATCCCAGCGTCTGCAGCCGCCGTGCCCAATAATGGGCACCTCCGCACGCCTCCATACCGATCTGTGCATGCAGAGGGACCGTTGCGCGCAAAACATTTAGCCACTCATCGCGCGCAAGCCTGCGACGCCAGATCGTCTTCTCCCGGCGATCTACGGCGTGCAATTGGAACACGCTCTTTGCCAGGTCGATTCCGACACGAATAATGTCCATCTTGGGTTCCTCCTAATTGCGTGGTTAAAGACAACTGCAATCATGCTCCCGTGGGGTGAGGAGGAGTCCATCCCATTGCTTTTAGCCAGATTCAAATGTCCGCTTCGAGCCGCCTAAGCTTACCCCGCG
>NZ_JALQDB010000076.1:0-5825 GCF_023631465.1 Caballeronia sp. GAWG1-1 | reverse complement strand
CCCGCGCTCCTGACACGCTTGTCCGGCAATGAACTTAAGCCAAAAGGCGACATCTCTACTTGGCAGAAACACGACATTTGAACTTGGGACCTACACTATCGCTGCCGCCTTCTCGGATTTCGTCAACCTGCGCCATCAGCTTTCCTGCCAATGCGCCGTTGAATTGGGACTCAAGAAGCGCGCCGAGGTCTACGTTTGCCGCAAAGTAGCCTTTCCAAAGGCGGCTCAACACGCTTGCGATCCAGTTGCGACCTGTCCCGGTTTCGCGCGCAATATGCAACCAGCCATAGTGCGGCAGTTCGCCGGGCTTTTGCTCAATATGCGCTAGCCAATCCAAGAACTTGTCGGCGTATTCGCCGAACAGATATTTGACGTGCTCAAGAAACGGTGTCACGTGCACAGTAGCTGGCCCGCGAGTAATAGGACGCCATGTGTTGACCGCCGTATTGCCATGCGGGTCTTCCGTGAAAATTGAATGGCCCGGACGGAAGGTCAGCGTCATTACAGTACGTCTTTGCTCGTGTTTAAGCCATTCATCGGCGTGAAGCAATTGCTTCTTGCCCTTCATGGTGTATGACGCCGCTGTAAGCTGCCTAAAATTTGAAAAGCTAACTGGCTTATTCGGTTTGTTGATATTCGCGACAAAGCTGCCGTCACCAATGAAGACGAAATTCTGAATCATTTCTTCTACGCTCATGACAGCAGCGATTGGAGCGTCGTCGTTACTCTCAGTTGTTTCAGCAGGACATACGTATTCACGATTAAGGCAGAGACGTACCTGCTCGATTCCATCCGCGCGCGCCAGGTCGTTGAAGTCAACAAAACTCTTATGGACCAAAGTTTCGTTCGATACGTCAGGCCGGTTGCTGAATTCCGGCATGCACATCGTCACGTTATTAACAGAGCGCCAAATCTTTTCAGCAGCAGTAAAGCCGGGATTGCCTTCTGTTCCATAATCATCATCGCCACACAGGACAATCTTGGCCTGGGGATAACGTGATCGGAGCACTTTAACCACTGGCCCGAGGTTAGGCGCATCGAGTGCCGCGACTACACAACCTCCGACGGCTTCGAAAATGCTGGCGCAGGTGGCCCATCCCTCGGCGATCAGTATCTCGTCCGTAGCAATGGTAATCTCATTGCCTACGTTAACGAAATGGCCGGTCTTGGTGCCTCCTGCGAGGTAACGCTTGTCGCCCGAAGGGGCGATGCGTTGATGGCTGTGAATCGTACCGTCAACGTCTTTAATAGCCAGGATAACGTCCACGTCGTATTGACGAGCACCGAACGGCTTGATGCCCTTCTTAACGACGTATGGATGGTTCGCGCTGATCGGCTCCGATGAGTCCCAATCGCGTTGCGCTTGTCGCGCCGCAGCCTCCGCCGTCAGTTGACGTTGTTCGTTTGCTCGCGCGTCTGCTTCCTCTCGCTGACGACGACGCGCATGTATTTCTGCCGAGCTGATGACAGGTGGGTGAAACGACGCAATATCAAATCCGTTCTGCTTGGCAAAGTGATAGAGCGTACCAAGGCTGACGCCGCCACCGGCTTTAACGGATTTCCACGTCGATTCGGCTGAGCTTTGTTTGAAGTTGCTGCAATTGGCCGACGCTTCGAGCCACATTTCTTTGGCCGAATCACCGAATTCGCTTTTGAGTGCCATTGCGGCTTTAACCCAAATGTCGCGGTCGGCTAGATCGAGATAT
This sequence comes from Caballeronia sp. GAWG1-1, assembly GCF_023631465.1. Classification (NCBI taxonomy): domain Bacteria; kingdom Pseudomonadati; phylum Pseudomonadota; class Betaproteobacteria; order Burkholderiales; family Burkholderiaceae; genus Caballeronia; species Caballeronia sp. GAWG1-1. The sequence continues at coordinate 4,119 of NZ_JALQDB010000076.1, read as the reverse complement.
GCAAGTGCTGCGCGTGCTTTGGAAAATTCATCATTGAAATTCGGGCGTGCATTCATTTTGCACCTCCCAAGCGGCTGACGCGCGCCGAACGAATTACCGCATGTGGCTCTCCAGGGCCATCGCCGTCACTGGATGAATTTTTCGATGCGGCAGAACGACGACGCGAAGCGTGCGGGTGACGAACACGGCGGATTGCTCGGGACTGATTTAAGTGGACCGAAGGACGAACGCGAGACAGACGAATCGTCTTGTTCGCGAGCATGACGCAGTTCTCGCGGTATTCAAAATCCATTACCAACGATTCAAAGGCCGGATCGCCGTCCAGCGGGTCCAGGATCGCATGCTTGTTAACAGCACGGTTAATGTGCATAATTACTCCATCTGTTAGTGATTTAGCCGCCTCTTATGAGCGCGGCTTTTTTTTGTCTTTGCAAGTGCTAAAGCAATTGCGTGGAATAAACTATAAACGGTTATTTCTTGCTCCGCAAGTGAGTTTAGGTGTATGAAACCAAAAATGCGCAACGACATTGCGTTGGTATAGTTCTCTTATTGGTATAGTTGCGCTGAATCGGGAACATGACGATCTTTATTGTGTCGAGATTGATATTGTTCAGGACGGTTACAGCGTCAGGTTGCTGTAACCGGCTTAAACCCCTACGCAGCAAGGGTTCCAGCGATTTGTGGATGCTCGGGTTACAGGAGTTACGGCGATTCTGGGTATCTAACATAAACACAAAATCACTTTTAGGTCTTTTTAGAAGTAGCGTAACCGCTGTAACCGGCGCGCGGTTTTCACGATTAAGTCATTGATTTTATTTGCAGAACATCCGGTTACAGCAAATTCTGCTGTAACCGCTGATCAGGTTCGAAAAAGTCGCACCTTGGTTTTGACGATGTCCTGAAAGCCAGGATTAGTTAGGACGCTAAGTAATTTACTTCGTCATTAACCGAGACGCGCTAAAGCCGATGGTGCCATGCGCCGTTATATCGTTGGCAAACATCGGGAGCGGATCATGACACATAGCAAGCCAGGCCTATTGGGGCAGTTATTCGAGCATCGTGGACGCATTGGCCGCATGCAATACCTTCTAACGGCTTTAGGGCTGAGTTGCTTCTATGGGGCGTCCTACGGCCTTTTAGAGGCAATGGCCGAGAAGGACGGCAAAGCGATAGAAGCAGTCTTTCTTATCGCGATCAGCATCGCGTGGACATTTGCCGCTATAAAGCGCGCGCATGATTTTGACGCGTCTGGCTGGTGGACAGTCCTGCTATGGGTCCCACTTGCTAACTTTGTGTGGGGGCTGGCGCTGATTTTCCGCAAGGGTACAGACGGACCTAATTGGTTTGGCGATGAGAAAGGCCAAAGTGAGTCTTCCAAGACCGAACCAACTTGGTCAGCCAGCAACGTTGAGACCCGACTTACGCAGCCGATTACATTAGTGCCAGTGCCACGGAAAAAGTTCTGGAGCGTCGTCGGCGTAATTGGAGCGGCAGCAGCCGCGCTTTTATTCAAAGTATTTGCGTTCGGTGTAGGATCAGCAGCAGGAAGTGCGGCGGTGCATGCTTATGATCATTCTCAGCGAGAAGAAAAGATACAGACGAGCTTAGTTGAGTTAATGAATCAGATGAATAAGAATACGCCTGTTATGGTCGACAAGGTGACACGCTTGGACAATGTGAATGGCATGGGGCGGCAGTTGACCTACAGCTATACGCTTGTTGGCTATAAGGCGTCTGATCTGGACATCAATGCATTAAGAAAGGTGATGCTCCCACGGGCATCGAATTTTGTCTGCAAAGGCGACACCATGAAGGTGTTCGTCGAAAACGATATCCCTGTGACCTATCTTTATCGTGATGAATATGGCGTTGAAATCATGCGGTTGCGTTTTGGGAAAAGCGATTGCGCGCAGTTCACCACGGCGAGCACGAACTAGGTGGTACGGGCATGGCCAGCGGTCCCAATCACTGCTATACCCCGCTACCCATTGATCAACAAGACGTTGAAGTTGTCAGAGAAACAGACACCTCTTCCGCCTGCGCGTTTGCATCCCAGCATTTCTACGCAACAGGCTACGTAAGTCTGCTCATCGTTTTCTTGTACGCGCGGCCAATTAGCCAGCAGATGTGGGCGCCAACGACTACGGTCAGAAACACAAAAACTGCCAGGACGCCGTAGAACCAGATATCCGATAGGTCGCGACAGGACCTCGGCGCAGTGGGCAAACCGTCAACGGCCGCTAGCAGTTCGGCATCGGTCAAGTCGTGGACGCTCTTGCTATTTACCGTTCCGGTTGAGGGCTGGGCGCTTGTTTGCGCTCTTGACGCATCAAGGCATTCGTTGCGCTCTTGAATTGCAATTACAGACGGTAGGGCTATCGTCAAGACGCCAAGCGCAAGGCTAGCTTGGAGAATGATTTCGCTGATGCGCTGCATGGCCCTTTCCCGACGCTTGGTAGTGGTTGGGATATCGGAGGGTGCGGCGGAAACTTGAGCCGGTGGTCAAAGCAGGTACGTCTGGCATGACACGGGGCCTCGATTAGGGGTCAGCGCTCGGTGACAAGGGAAGATACTTAAGCTTACTAATCTCCCATATCGTAAGCCGAGAACTTCAAAGTGACGTCTTCAATTGCGACGTTGGACAGCAGGGCGTCGCGGTCGTCGGAAGCCAGAAGGTCGTAAGGAAATTCAACGGAAAGAGAGCCGTCGAAAGTGCCCTCCACCGTTCTTTCCTGATCGTCTCCATCTTCGTCCATGTACTGCACTTCAAGGACCACCCTGCCAGCTAATGCAATGGCTGCAGATAAACCGTCTATCGTGTCTGGCTTCACTTCGTCAAGCGAGACGTCCCCTTCGTTACATCCGCATCAAAGGTCCCGCCGCGCTTTCCGTGTATTTCCTCTTGATGGTTGTCTTGGAAGAATTCCTTCACAGCCTCTCGCGCGCTTTCTCTGAAACTTAAACTTGCGCACAGATCGTCGATGATGCTCATGGGGCCTCCGAAGGCTTGCGGGCAAAACTCTTTATGTTACGCAAGCAAGGAAGGAGCCAGTTAGAAAACTTGCAGGAGGATGGCACGTGGGCGAGCGCAAGTCACAAGTGTAGTGCGCCGGCCCGGTTAGCCCTTACTGTACCCAGCATTTTTCAACGCCTGCGCGATGAAGTCATCGGCTTCCGGCGACCGTAGCAGCCAGCTTTGCACAGCTGGTATTGCAGATACCCCGCCCGAAGGACACCAATCAATGACCTCTGGCTCGCCGTCGAAGTAACTTCCTTGATCGCGACGGCTATAGACCGTAAGCGTATTGCAACCTGCGTTGCCGCTCTGAAGCACGGCAAAGTAAGCGCGTTCAGGATGCGCCGCGAAAAAAGAAGTAGCCTCTTCGTCGAGGTCGTCGAACATAGGTGGCTCCGGATTCTCAGCGAGTGATGTTTGCCAAGAGATCGCGAAATTTTGAGAGTGCCGACCGACTTTGTCTAGTGACAGTTCTGTCTGCAGAGTACCGACCATAATCGGAATTCAGCCGCACCCCTTCATTTTCTATCCGGTTTTGCCGGTGCACGCATGTAGGGTAAAAACTCGTTTCGCCCAACACCGAGCAAAGCCAATGCTGCACGCAACGATTCGATAGGTTGACTGAAATCAACACGCCTGACATCACCATCAGCGTGGGCGGCGATTCCGTGATGAACCACTAGAGCCTCTAGCGCGATACTGATGGCCCGAGCGATCTCCCCATCGCGGCTGGGGTCGGCGAAGATAGGATTCTGCGGCATCGCGGTCTCGTATCTTGAATCTGTGGACGGCAACTGAAGCTGTACGATACACCGGTGGACAAAACCTTGTCGGCGACGTGGTTGATTCTATCCGTCTCGTTCAGGTTGAAGTTGACCGTTGAGACTTATGAAACGAGCCGCTCAATTTTGCAATGCTGGTGCCCTTAATAGGAGGATGCAGCACCTTGGCTGCTGTCTCTCACTAGTTTGGCTCGCCCTCGGTGGCGGGCCCTTTTTTTGGCACCCCTTCCCGCGTTTTGACTGTACGAGGGATCGCAACCTCGCACCGTCCATGTTCGACAAGAAGAAAGCATGCCGTCTGAGAACGAATGCCTCTTAGGC
>NZ_JALQDB010000075.1:0-7776 GCF_023631465.1 Caballeronia sp. GAWG1-1 | reverse complement strand
ACCTGAACAGAAACATCCGTTCAAAACCCGACATCTCTACTTAGCGGCAACCCCGACGTTTGAACTTAGCAGCAACAGATAGCTTCCGGCACGCCGAAAAGCTGAAGTCGATCGTGAATCCGGAGTTTCGCGATATCAATCCGAAGTTTGGACGCCAATTCACGGAGTTTAACGCATGCCGGTGGCTCGCATTCTCCCAGCATGCGAATGCTCTGCCGCTCGCGGACAATGATCGTCGCTGGTGGGTTTGCAATACCGAGGAAAAGCCGCGAGATATTGGCTACTACATTAAGTTGTATGCCGCTCTGAACGATGAAGGCTTTATCAATGCTATTGGAGTGTTTCTGGCTGAGCGCGATATCAGCGAATTTAACGCTGGCGAACGCCCGCCATTGAGCCAGGCCAAGCAAGACGCTATTAATGCGAGCAAATCCACAATTCAGCGTAACGCCGAGGATTTAGTTCGTGGATGGGAGGCCGATATTATTGTGAACAACGCTGCTGTATTGTGTCTGAATGACGGCGAGCAGAACGGCAAGATGACTTCGGCCCTGAAGAATGCACTAATGGATGCGGGAGCAGAGGCAGGTGCACGTGTTGTCAAGATTAAGGGTGAGCCATGCCGTTATCAAATCCTCCGCAATGCGGACAAGTGGCGCGTTGCACAACCGCATGAAATCTCAGCAGAGATTTTGAAAATCGAGCCCAATTTTTGGGCAAATGCTCACCAAACCCTCCTCGATAGTCTCTCCAAAATGGAGGTGTCGAGGTGAGCAATGCTAAACAGGCTGCGGCCTATTACGCCGCAAATCGTCAAAAAGTTTTGAAGAAGCGCCAAGAACGGTACCGTGCAAACATTGAGGCTGAGCGCGATTATCAAAAGCGATATTACGAACAGAACCGCGACGCCATATTACTAAAACACCGGCAGAAACGGGAGGCACGCGATGTTGATTAAATTCAACGACCAGCAGCAGCGTGCAATTAATCAAGCGGTCGATTGGTTCAGAAAATCTGCTAAGCCGTTCTTCAATCTCGGAGGCTTTGCGGGCTGCGGAAAGACCACCGTCGCCCGCACTATCGCCGAACTATGTTGCCCCGATGGCGACGCGACGTACATCGCCCCGACTGGCAAAGCTGCAGCGCGGCTCCGCGAGAAGGGATGCAGCACCGCCATGACGCTGCATAGGCTCATCTATCGATTCAAAGGCACGGACGCATCCGGCAAACCGATATTTCACGACCGCGATGCATTAGATTTTCGTCCTCGATTGGTTATTTGCGACGAAGCATCGATGGTAAGCGAGCGTCAAATGCACCACCTTCTGCAGCACGGCATTCCTGTCTTGAATCTTGGTGACCCTGGGCAACTTCAGCCAGTCGGAGGAAAGCAGTTTTTCGAATGGACAATCTTGATGTTCTTTTGACAAAGATTGAACGACAAGGCGCAGGATCATTGATTGTCGAGGCAGCGCAATATGTCCGCCAAGGCGGTGTACTGCGCGTCGAAGGTGAAGATGAGGGAATTCGTGTCAGACACGGACGGGCGTCCCGATCCATAGTTTTGGAACATACTGGCGACGATTACTCGCAGATTGTGTGCTCTAGAAATGAGACTCGCGTGACTATCAATCAGAAAGTACGCGATCTGTACGGCTTTAGTGGAAGCCTTCCGCAAATTGGCGAGAAGGTGCAATGCCGGTTCAATCAACACGATGCGGAATTAATGAATGGCGAATTGGGCTTCGTACTTGATATAGATGACGGCGAAATTGCGCTTGACGTTGGTGGTCGCCAGGTCATCGCTGAATTCAAACCTTCGATGTTTAACTCCGAAGATGATAAAGGTGTGGGGGCTTTTGCTCATGGCTACGCGATCACTATCCATTCGAGCCAAGGCTCCGAATGGAAAAAAATCCTAATGTTCGACGATATAACCCAGCGCAACACGTATTCACGGCTGGCTTATACCGGTTTCACACGCGCTGCTGAACAATTGACGATCCAAATCTAAGGAGATCACCATGCATGAAGAATTTTTTGCAGCCCTTGATGCCGCCGAAGAAGACGAAGCGGACTTTCGGCACGCCATTGATGATTTGGTGCAGCTGTCCGAGGTTCAGGTCGCGTTTGCTGCCGGCCGCGCCTTCGACATTGCCGATATCGAAGAGGAATTGTGAGGATACCGCTGCCACAGGCCGGTCGCTGCTTCCACGACGCTCAGGAGCCGCCGCACGAGACGGTCAGGAAGTGCGTGCACCGCCGGTGTTCAATTCCTTTGCGCGCGTTACGCCCTCAAGTCGGTGGCCTTTGTGTCGTTATTGAAGATTCCGCCTAAAACTAACACTGATCGCTGCGTTCGGGTCAAAGGGCCCCGAGGAGAGTACACCGTGCACACGCAACAAACACAAAGCGAAATACTGAGGCTGGAAGTGCTACGCTCGTTGCGGCTGCTCGACACGCCAGCAGAGGGCTTTTACGACAGTATTACCGATCTGGCCGCCAATATATTTGGGGTACGTTCCGCGCTCATTACTTTCGTTGATGCCGAGCGGCAGTGGTTCAAGTCGCGTCATGGATTTGAATGCGAAGAGACGCCTCGGTCTGTGTCGTTCTGTTCCCACGCGATCCGCGAATCCGGTTTAACCGTCATCCTTGATGCGTCTCAAGACGGAAGGTTTGCTCATAATCCTTTGGTGGTCGGAGAACCCGGCATCCGTTTTTACGCTGCCGCGCCTCTTGTTATCAACGGAGGGGTAGCCGTCGGCACGCTCTGCTTGATCGACGGTCAACCGCGCTCCAGCTTCAGTCAGAGAGAGCAGTCTATGCTTTGGGCCCTTGCGCAGGCAGTCATTGAGCGGCTGGGCGCGCTTAATTCCTTGGCGTACAGTGACGAAGCGACAACACTCCCAAACCTTGCACGTTTCAATCTTGACGTTGCTGCCTTCACTTCGAATAATTCGCAGGCGGGATTCACGCATGCGGTGATGATTGATATCTGCCCGCTGGAATATGTTAACCGTATGGTGGTAGCGTTGGGCGTCGAGACGACGGTCCACGCCGCCATCCTTACGACAGAACGACTGAGCGCGGTCTTACCCAAGGGCATCACGCTTTATCGGGTGGGCTACGCAAGATATGCATTCCTGGTGAAAAGCGGCGCCGAGATCGCTCGCCTGCTGGCAGAACGATGCGTAGCTAGCCACGCGAGCCCGTTAATCCTCAACCGTTCCATTCCCGTTGAGGTGGTCTCTTCAGCAGGAATTTCCTCGCTTGCCGCCCCAACTGACCCTGCACGCTTACTCGGAGCGTTGATTACTGCAGCAGACGCTGCGCGTGAATCGAACGCAGCAGTCTTGCTTTACGATGACAAGATGAAACAAAGCCGCGAGCGAGCATTTGTCATCTTAAACTCGATAAAAAGTGCACTCGGCGGCAAGGACCAATTTTATTTGGTCTATCAGCCTCGCGTTCGTCTGTCGGACAATGCCTGCGTCAGCGCAGAAGCCCTCTTGCGTTGGGACCACCCTCGCCTCGGGAATATTTCTCCTGTCGAATTTATTCCTATCGCTGAACAGACGCTGCTCATTGAGCTTGTGACGGATTGGGTCTTGGAGGAAGGCATCCGGCAGTTGTCGATTTGGCGAGAAGAATTTCCGGATCTGATCATCTCGGTGAACATCGCAGCATCCGACCTTTGCCGGGCAGATTTTGTTGAGCGAGTCACCGCTGAGCTTTCCCGGTATGGCGTACCGTCGTCGTGTCTGGAGCTCGAAGTGACTGAGGGTGCTGTTGTGCAGAGCCCAGAAGTGGCGGCGTCGGCGCTCGATCGTTTGCGAAAAGCAGGGGTCAGTGTCGCAATCGACGACTTTGGTTCAGGGTTCAGTAACCTTACCCAACTTCACAATCTACCGGCGGATGTGTTGAAGATTGACCGGACCCTCGTCTCGTCGATGCTGGAAAGTCATCGGGACGCTTTAATCGTCCACTCAACGATGGAACTAGCCCACGACCTCGGCTACAAAGTTGTGGCTGAGGGCGTCGAGAATGCAAAGCTTTATGCCATGCTGGCTGAAAGTCGATGCGACGAAGCTCAAGGCTATTTCATCAGCCGCCCGCTCGGTCGCGAAGCCTTCGAGCAATGGATGAGATTGCATGCTACGGCGTTTGTGCCACCGGGGCAAACCAAGAAGCCTTGATAGTCCAGCGCGACACGATGCCTGCGCCGCGCGGCTATCGTCGTCGGTTCAACAGCTCATTCAGCCGCGACGCCCGTTCCGTTTTGATGCTGCCACCAACGGCCGCTTCTGCTGACTCAAAGCTCACGTAAATCGTGGTAGCGGGCAGATACTCATTTGTTTGGAAGTATCGCGCCAGCGCAACGTCTCGATCTTCATCAAGCACGACGAGCGGCAACGCATCATCCGGCGCCTGCAACAGCTCATCGAGCGCGGCCAGCTGCGCGCTATCCATGCGGCCCACTGCTGCCCGAATATCATCTAAAGTCATGTGCGCTCCTGGTACTCTACATCGGTCGCGCCTTCGACCGGCTTGCCAACTGCCCGCAAGAGAGCGGCGATACCTTCGATACGATCTGCCGCCGTCAAACCGTCGTTGATGTTGACTTCGGCGCGCACTTCGGCCGGCAGCATCTTTGACCAAATCGAATAGAAGGCGGCCGGGTCGGACTTGCCCCAGCGAACAAGTGCATCGACACCGCCAAGCTGTTCGAATGCCTCTGTCAATGCGCTCTTGACGCTAGCAGTCGTTTTGTTCAATACACCCTTGCGGCCCTTAGCGCGGCCAGCGTCAAGGTTCGCCAGCGATTTTGGATTGAATGCCATCTCTACTCCTCTACCATCCACGCGGGGCGACAACAATCACGCTGGGTGCGGGTATCCCGGCTGGCATCGAACCAAGCTGATCGATTCCTGACATGCTCGACTCGCACATCATCAGCGCGTCATAGCCCGACAATACCGGTTGCCCTGCACACTCCGCATGCCTCGGGTGTCGATGCAACTCCGCGATCCATTCTTCCTGAGACAACCGAGTGTTGACGCATTGGTTTGCAAAAATGAACGTCTGGCATTGTTGAGCAGCCGGGGGCGGAGTACCACAGGCGGAGAGTGTTAAAGCCGCGACGATGATCAAATATTTAATGCGCATGGCGGCCCCAGACAGTCGAATTCGTCACAGGGCGCACCTCGGGATATTTCGTCAGGTCTCTTGTTTCAAAGTGAATTTGATCACTCAAATTAATGGCCAGGAATTCGAAGCGGCCGATCTCCTGGCTGTCTCGTCGCAAGATTACATAAGGAAGTTCGAACGAGCACTGCGAATGGTTTGGGAAAGGCATCTCGCTTTGGCCTCTCGTCAAGTATTCTTCGATCACGCGATCAAGAAGTGCATCCCATGTCGCGCCGCTCAAATTGATTTGCATGTTCACACGCTCGCGACAAAACACGCGGTTAAAGGGTCCCGCTGCTCATCCGTTAGCCACGCGCGGCGACGAAACGCAAGCTGACGGCGATAACAATCCACATCAGCCGCACTGAGCGCAGCTTCAAACGCCTGCATTGGCTCTGCGTCTGGGTCAACCCGGCCTCGCCCACGTCCACGATCTTTGTCTCGACGGCGGCTGGCCTCGGGTTCGTCATCGGTGACGCCGAAGAGAACTGGCGCTTGACTTGCGCCAACGTCGAAGAACGATTCAAGCAAGCTCATGTGGCCTCCGTTAGCGATGCTTCGGCTTTGCAGCCTCGTTCATCTGCGCGATACGCGCGTTGATCGCGGCAACGCCATCTAGGCCAATCACATCTGCCACGGTGCCTTTCGCTGGAGAGCAATCAAGTATGACTGTCTGTTGTGCGGGTACTTTCACCGTCACGCGTTGACCCATCGTTGCGACGATCACAGGAGGCTCATCTGCCCATGCCGCCGCCGTGACCGTCAATAGTGCCGCTGCTGCAAATCTCATTGCCTCTGTCCTTTAGGGGGCCGCTCGTCAGCGGCCAGCTATCGATAGCTTCCGCACCCTCGATTGGCCGATCTCGGGCTAACGGTGTGCAACGCCACCTGGCCTGGCTTTGTTGCATTCCTATGGTCCTGCAAAAGCTCACCTTCAAAAACTTCTTACTCGCGCCTCAAATCGTCATTGATAACCGCTTGCCTTGCGGGGCGGTATAGTTCTCCAAGTCATTGATTTGCTTACCCTTATTCTAGATCAGTGCATATGCACTTATTAGTGCCGGTTTACAACACCTTTATCATTAGTAGTGCATATTTGTGTTGTATACGCACGCAGACGTGCGTAAAACTTATGGACATACGAACGGAGGATTAGATGGAGCGCTTCAACGTCAACATTCCCGCACATATTGCCGCACAGTTGCGCCAGATTGCGGAGGAAACGGGCGCAACAGTAGCGGAGCTAATTCGGCGCGCGACCTACGAATTCATCACGAATTTCAAGCCGAAAGGCTGAAAAGGCGACGGCCAGAGCGTTCGAGCGCTCCAGCCGTCATTAATGCAGCAAAAACTATCAGGGAGTTTTCGCCATGAGCATTTTGACATATTTGCAGACGCCTGAATCAACCCTGCCCCGCATTGCTTCGCTTACCGAACGCAATGCGCTGTTGGCCGCACAAATTAGCGTACTGCACGATCAGATTTTGCTTGCTGAAGTAGAGAAGTTGTTCGAGTAAGAGGCGGCGCGCGTCGTGCTGGACACATGACGCGCACCTAACCACACCCGTTTGAGAGGCAAACGAACATGGCTGATTTCATTTTATCAACTTGTATCGACTGGACGATGCGAGACATCGAATCGAGCATTCGTGAAATTGCTGCACAAAACCGGAAGATCGACGATCAAATCTCTTCGCTGGAGTTTCAGGTTGAGGTACTGATGAGGTCAAAGGAGGCAGCATGAAATCAATCGTCGTAATGACTGCGCTCCTGGCATCAACTGGTGTGCATAGTGCAGTGCTGCTAGGCCACGACCTTTCACAGCCGCTTTCCTCGATTCCTGACACGCGCTCCGTGTCATCTGGCGTCGCAGATTTGGAGCCACAGACCCGACCGGCATGGGCGCAAGGCGTAATCAGCCTGACCGTTCAAGACGGACGCGTTAGCCAAGCATTCATTGCTGCGCCTAAGCCGGTCGTGCTGCCTGACACTGGGCCGCTGGATGATGCGCTCATCGCCCATACCGGCAACACCTGGACTTACGCAGACGGCTCGAAAGCATCGTACATACAACGCCTGCCCGAATCTCAAATCGGGGTAATCGCCATAGAGAACATTCCGACAGCCGTCTTAGTGAACTCGTTGAAACCGCAGGATCATCCGATTAACTGGACCTGGTGTGTCGGCTTGTTCGCCGCGCTTGTCGTGGGCGGGTTCATCCGCAGAAGCATGAGCAAATGAAAGCGCTAATTGTCGCTGCATTCTTAACCGTTGCTCCCGTCGCTCATGCCGATGAGTTTTGCGGGCCAAACGGACCACGTACCTTGACCGGCAATTCTTTCGCAGAACAGTTTTGTGCCCATGAGCACATGGGCGGTGTCCGTGCTGGAACGGTCATCGAAGCACAACCGGCACTCCCCGTACCAACGGAAAGCGGATGGCTGCTCTATACGGGCGTCTTCGCCGCGAGCTTTGTGTTCGGTGGGGCACTTTGCTGGCGATTGCTTTGTGCGTATTTCGGCGAACGTGACCGCCGATTTCGGGAACGTGACCGATTCGGCAAGGTCGGGCGTTGCGCGGTGTCGA
>NZ_JALQDB010000074.1:0-8300 GCF_023631465.1 Caballeronia sp. GAWG1-1 | reverse complement strand
TAGTCATATACACAGTCTTATGCCTACCCGCTATTGTAAGTGGGAGACTGTGTCCGGTCTTTCACGGGGCTGTTCCAACGCAGACGTCCGGCTGGTCGGTCACGCAGCGGGGTGAAATTGGCAAGGCCGGTGGCATCTCTTCAAAATGAGGCGGGATCGATCTGAGCAGCCGTTCCTCCGCCTCGGTCGTGGAGAAGAGGCAAAATGAACGAACGATCCAAGTGGGGATCGCTGCCAATGAGCTCCGTGATTGTCGGGCGCCGCGAAAAAAAACGCCCGCGAAATTGAGGCGGGCGTTCATCCGTCCTACGTCTGAAAATTCATTACGGCTTTGACGCATCGTCGGCCGCGTCCTTCAAATCCTCTTTGGCGTCGCCTACATCTTTGCGCACTTCGCCTGCTGCTTGCTGTGCGTCGCCCTTCGCCTCCTGGGCTGGATCGTTCGTCATTTCGCCAACGCCCTCGTTGATCTTGCCCTTTACCTTCTCCCCAACTCCCTTGACCTGGTCTTCATTCATGGCATCGCTCCTTTTCGCCGGCAGTCGCGACCTTCGAAAATGATGTTACGGCGGCGTTCAGTAACTTTGAAGTCGACGGGAAATATCAAATCACGCCTTCCCTGCTGGCTGGCGTCGCCTATGACTACACGCGCGTAATGGCGGCGCCGGGGGAAAGGGCGGAGCAAACTACAATATTTTCAGCGCGGGCATTGACTACTTCCTGTCCAAGTGCACCGACGTGTACACGGTTGCACTCTACGAGAAGGCGAGCGGAACCGATTCGCTTGGACAGACTGCGGTCGCACAGATTACCGGACTGACCCCGTCGACGACTAGCAAGCAGGTAACACTGCGCGTTGGCATGCGGCACAAGTTCTAGTCGATCGTTAAAGGGCTACTGAAGCTGCCTAGATTATTCCTTGTCGCCGAACCGGCGTTGTGATTCGCCCAGAAGAAGGACGTTGCAGCTTTCCAGCGCAGCAGGGCCGCGGCAAACCATTACGCCGAATCCACTACGTGTCGGGGCAAGTTGATCGTGAAGATGCATCCGACGCCCGGCCGGTTCTTCACGCTCAACACGCCATCGAAGCTCTCTACAATCTTTTTTGTGATTGTTAGACCCAACCCAAGTCCACTTCTGTCGGGGGACTGCTGCATGAACGGCTCGAACATCGTTTTCTGTGCATCCGGTGCAAGTCCACCGCAATGGTCCTTTACATCAATGTAAATTCGGCCTGCAGCCGCGTGGGCGCTCAGCACGACTGCGCTACGCGGGCGTGTGAACTTGAACGCGTTTTGCAAAACGTTGCCTAGGGCGGAATAAAGTGCGTCGCGGTCTGCACGAAACGCTAGGCTTTTGTCCACCGTAAGCGCTGTGAACTTCACCCCTCGGACTTGGGCCGCCAAGTTGGCCGCGTGCGCGACCTCTGTCAGGAAGTCGGCCAGGGCGTATGTTTGGATCTTGGGGCTGTTTGCTTCCGATTCTTTGACTTCTTCAAGGGAGCGATCGATCAGCAATTGCATCGTCGCAAGACCTTGCTCCAAGACCGTTCCTGTAGCGCCAGTAAGACTCAGGGCACCCGATTTCGCCGCTAAAAATGCCATCGTCGCGTTGCCTAGAGCGTTTCTTAGCTCATGCGCAAGTTCTCCTAACTGCGCCTTAAACCTTTGCCTTTCCTCCCGACTTGCAGCCAAGGTGCGTTGATCACTAAACTCCATGACGGCTCGTGAAATCGCGGTGTCCAGGCAGCGATTTAACGTCCGATATTCGTCAATCTGAAACGGAACGTTATGTTCTTCTGCCAGGCCGGTAATTGCCTGACAGACGTCGCTATAGTCGTTCACGACCTGATCAATCGTATAACCCAGCGTGTGGAGTGCATAACCGTGTTGACTGGCCGTCTCGCCAATCTCGGACGTCGTCATAACGCCGCTGTCTGGACCTGACACATCGCGACTGGCAAGCGGGTCATCTCCCCGTTCCATCCGCAGCGTCCTCATTAGTTGATCGAGAAACATTGGAACACCCGCTTTCAGTTGCTCAGTAGACGCTGCTCGCGCGGGTCGATTGGCAACCCTCGCCTTGCATCTTTCTATCAGTACAGCACGGTTGTTCGCTACGAAGTTGTGCATCATGGCTGTAGCCTTTTTGGCGCCATGCCCGCATGGCTAGCCGCATCGAGCGCGAAGAGCCGCGCGGGTCTCACTTACTTAGTAAGCAAGCGCTTAAGGTGTAATTCCCTGCAATTAAAGCTATGCTCGTAAACCGAGAATCTCGTCAAAGCGTCTAAAGGAATGCTTGCATGCCGAGACATCAGGGAGCAATTCGCATCCTCATAGCTAATGCTCCGGCATTAGCGTCATATTCGTCCAAACCTTGAAACACCTTTGGTTCTATTACGTAAGAGGTAACGCAATCATCGGACCCGATACACCAAGGATTCCAAAATAATTCTAAAGTAGCTGTATCACCCCGCTCGCGCTGTGTTTCGCTACAACAGCTCCGCACCGGGGTTAAAAACCATTAGCTGGATGGACCGCCTTAGTGCGGCCCTCCGGTACAACCCTGCGCTCAGTGGGTCAGTTTCCGAGCATCGTTGCGATCGTTCTTGTTTGTCTTGAAGAACGGCGTCACATACTGAGGACTTATCAGACGAACCTCGATACCCAGGGCACTAACGCGTCGCGCCCAATGATGCGCCGAACTGCAAGCCTCCATTACAACAGTTCGCGGGCGAAGCTTGTGAACTGCCTGGATCAATGCGGCACGTCCTACCTTCGAGCGATGCACCGCCTGCCCATTGCGCCCGGCGCCGTGAAGCTGGAAGACATGTTTGGCGAGATCAATGCCGAGAATATCGATTTCCATGATGAACCTCCGATGCGGTCTGGTCACGACAACAATCAGCAGTATCGCGCTTCCCCGAAGGAGCGTCGGGTCCATCTCAGTAAATCAACAGGTGCCGAAGAAGCGTGCGTGAGCGAGGCGGCGGGCCGCTGCGCTAATCCTGCTGGGAGAAAAAACGCCGACGTTTTTCGAGCATCACGAAGGCATCGCGATGACGCACCATTCGCTGTCCGGTTTCGTCAATATGTTTTACCGTCGAAGTGACGAAGCTGCACACAGCCGGGGCAGAAAAGCGTTTCGGCGCTAATCAAGGCGATGAACATCTTCGCATCGACTTCCGCAAGGCCTTGTCATTGGATTGGCGAGCTGCCGTGACGGCCCGTAGGAAGTGACCGTGCTCAAACCACTGCGGCGGCCGCTCGTCGACTCGCGGAACACGCCTCGAAGCGTCCCGGAAGTCACGATTTGCAAGCGCCGCTCGTGGGATGTCATTGTCGAGTGGCGTCGCGGTTCTTCATATAAAGCCAACTTGCGGCTTCCTGACACGCGCTTTCCGAAGCTCACGTAGCTGCATCGCTAAACCTGAAGCGGAGCATCACATCGCGGCTTGCTTCCACGACCTGAACAGTTCCAAAAGCGCTTTGATGTATGGCGTCAACTACTGCGGCCGCCCAGCGACAACTATTCTGGCCGGTTGAGGGGTGGTTTCTCCTGGTGCTAAGTCATAGTTGTCGCTCCCAAGTGGTTGCCTCAAGTCTTTTGCTACCGGCGTCAGCGTAGTTGTCGCTGGTAGTTGTCGTCAGTCGAACGGGTTGTCCGATAGTTGTCGCTGAGTCTCGGGTGGCGGCACATAGTTGTCGCGCTGGAGCGCGTTTGCCTGTGCGGTCCGGCGACGGTAGCTCTCGACGTTCAGTTCGAACACGGTAGCGTGGTGCACCAGCCGGTCGATAGCAGCGATGGTCATCGCGGGATCCGGGAACACGGAGTTCCACTCGGAGAATGGCTGATTCGCGGTGATCAGAACCGACCGGTGCTCATACCTTTGCGCGATGAGTTCGAACAGGACGCTGGTTTCGGCCTGGTCTTTGCGCACGTAGGAGATGTCGTCGACGATCAACAGGTCAAATCGATCGAGCTTGTTGATCGCCGATGTCAGTTGCAGGCTTTGTCGGGCGAGCTGCAGACGTTGCACGAGTTCGTCAGCGCGCGTAAAGAACACCCGATAGCCGGCATCGATCAGCGCATGTCCGAGCCCGGCCGCTGCGTGCGACTTGCCGGCCCCCGGCGGCCCGAAGAGCAGCAAATTGGCACCTTTCTCAAGCCACGCATCACCTGCCGCGAGCGCTTGCAGATGAGGCTTCGATAGCATCGGTACCATGCTGAAGTCGAAGCACTCCAACGTCTTGCCAAGTGGCAGATGGGACTCGGTACGATGACGCTCGATGCGCCGGCGCGAGCGGTCAGCCAGTTCGTGTTCGACCAGCGCCGACAGCAATCGTGTCGCAGGCCAGCCTTCCTTATCGGCGCGCTCGGCGAACTCGGGCCACAGCCGGGTGATCATCGGCAAGCGCAATTCGCCGAGCATCAGGCTCAGGCGTGCGGGGTCGGTAACGGGCGTGTTCATGCTGCCACCTGTCTGGCGAGCAGTGAATCGTACAGGCGGCTATCCGGAATCTGTACCACCACCTGCGGCCATGACGGTTCCGGCGGCGCCAGTTCAGTACGCAAGGCGATAGGATCGGGCAGCTCGCCGGCAGCCAGGATCTGTTCAAGCCGGCTTGCCAGCACAGCCTCGACGCCGTCGCGCGCAGCCAGATCGAGCAGCGTGACCATGGTCTTGCAAGCTTGGCGCTGAGGCAGACGCAGGCTCAGTTCGTCCCAAGTCTGGCGGTAGGCTTCGCGCGGAAACAGCGCGTCGCGGAATTGATAACCGGCGAACGCCTGCGGTTTGCGCCGCAGATTCTCGATGAAGTGTCGGTAGTCGATCACACGACCCCGGCTGGTTCCCGGATCGCGTTGACCTCTTGGCACCTCTAGAACCTGTGTGCCAGCCACGAAGCACTCGAGTCGGTCCCGATAGAGCCGCACCTTTAGGCGATGACCAATCAGGCGCGAGGGCGCGCTGTAA
Organism: Caballeronia sp. GAWG1-1; assembly: GCF_023631465.1. Taxonomy (NCBI): domain Bacteria; kingdom Pseudomonadati; phylum Pseudomonadota; class Betaproteobacteria; order Burkholderiales; family Burkholderiaceae; genus Caballeronia; species Caballeronia sp. GAWG1-1. Next base: position 3,325 of record NZ_JALQDB010000074.1, on the reverse strand, counting down.
AGGATGTTGCGTACGGTAAAGGTACCGTTGCGGGTCACCAGCGCGTCTTCCTCCGTGTAGTCGGTGGTGCGACGAGGTGGCAGCGCACGCAAGGCCTCCCGCTCTACCTGAAACGCTTTGCTGACCCGCCGGTTGCGTCGCAAGACGATGTCGCGCACAAACCGCTCGTATTCCGCGCGGCTGTCGAAGTCGCGATAGCCGCGTAACAGCAGTGCCTGATCGAGCTCGTCTTTTAGATGCCGATGGGAACCTTCGACGCTCCCGTTCTCGTGACTCACGCCGCGATTGTTTCGCGTGCCCACCATGCCGTAGTGATCGAGCAACTCGCTGTAGCGCGAAGTCCAATCGTCATCGGGCTTCAGATTCTTATACGCTGCCGACAGACTGTCGGTGCGATGTTCGCAAGGAGCGCCGTCGGCCATCCAGAGTGCGCTTTGCAAGCCACTGGTCAGTGCCTCGAAGCTCTCGCCTCCCTCGTTGACCTCTGCATACTCCCAGCGGGAGAACGCCAGCACGAAGTGATACAGAATGTGCGGAAACGGCACGCCACAGATGGACATGCCTAGCGGGGAGACGTCGGTGAAGTCCGACAGACCCATCTGGCCGGCCACATGCTGCTGGGCGAAGAACATCTCGCGTGGCGGCCCGCTTGTCGCGCGCCAGACCCGAATACGGCGCTCCAAGGTACGCAACATGGAGTCCGGGTAATGGCCGGGATACTCCTCCTGGAGACGGCGCATCAAGGTGATGCCCATGAGACCGGGCTCGCGCTCAAGCAGCGGCCTGATCTCCGTATCCCAAACATCTGCGAGCGGATCAGCGCGCGTGCGCCACGAGCGCTCGGGCTTCTGTGAGGGAAGAGATGGCGCCGCCTCAATCCGGCGGGCGCTGCGGACGCTGATGCCTGCTTTAGCAGCGGCAACTTCTTGCGTGTGCTTTTTGCGGTTTTGCATATACAGATGTACCTGACGGTCTGTTATTCGAGTTCCTGGCACGACGCACTCTGCAGTTGCAAAGACGTCGATCCTAAAACCCTCAACCCGACCGCCGCCGGCTGGCGAACGCTACGGCGGCTACGCCGCCTCCGCGCTCACCAACCGGCCAAGATAGTTGTCGCCGACCGGACAGAACAATTGTCGCCGCGCACTTTGACCTGCCTGCCCACGTGCGCGTCGCGACGCCACACCGCGCCGACATCCATAGTCGGCACCGCCACGCTCAGATCGCGCCGAGCGATGCGATTACCTTCCAGCGACCACGGACGGTAGACGAGGTCCGACAAGATGGTCACGCCATGCCCGTTCGCCACCAAACTGCGCACCGCTTCGATCGACTTGCTCTGCAGCTGCACACGCGGCGCGATGCTGTATTTGCCCCAGTAACGCGCGACCGTCTGCACGTGCTCGTCCATATCGAGCAGCAAAAATTCTCCGCGGCCACGTCTTCCAGCGTGACGCGCTGCGCTTCCAGCAGCGGATGATCGGGTGGCGTCCTTGAGCACCGACCGCTTCCGGCCCAGTGGCCGCCAAAACCAACCCGTGCCCTTTCACCGAATCTAGGCTTTCTTTAAAGTCAGCGCTTGAAGTCCTCTCAGCTCCTTTTCGAGAACATCTGCCGCGTCGGCATGCAGTTGGGCAAGACCAGCATCCATCTCAAAGCCAGATGGTGTGCAGCGAGTAGTGGCGACGTCGCGTAGCACTTCTGCAGCCATGCGAAGCGCGTCGGAAAGCGAAAGAGTGTTCATAGTGTATGGAGCGAATGCGCCGACCGGCTTAGCCGGGCCAGTATCCCAATCGAAGCTGCCGCGCCAGGGTGGCACCAGTTATGCCAATACGTAGCTTGCACGTCCATGGATGTTGCAATAGGAGACGAACGGTTTGATTATTCCGCATCGTCATCCGCATAGTACCGTGCCGCCGCCTCAAGCATGCGCCGCTTTTCCGCCTTGACGTAGATCGAGGTGGTCTGGAGTGACGCATGTCCGAGGATCGACTGGACAACATCCGTTGGCATACCCCGCGCGACGGAGCGTGTGCCGAAGGTATGACCAAACGCATGTGCCGAGGTGTTGACGAGTTGCACCAGGTCCTCGGTGCTTATCGCACTTAGCGACGCGGGGTCGGCTCGAAGCTCAGCCACCAGTCGCCGGACGGCCATGCGCACCAGCCGCCCGAGCGCGTCCGGCGTGTAGGCCACGTCGTGGTCGTCAGTGGCATGCCGATTCTGCGCGGTATTAGTCTCGGGAATCCAGAGTGGCGCAATCAACGGCCCATGCGTCTAACTATCAAATATGCGATTGCGGTCGGCCCAGTGAGCGCGCAGTGCATCAAGCGTGGCGCCGCTCACCGGTACGGTGCGCTGCTTGCGCCGCTTCCCGACGATCGTCAGGGTCCAGACGGCTCGAGGACGCACCCTAGTTGATTCGTCTGCGAGTGGACCCTCCCCTGATTGGCGTCGCGCTGATGTCGATGACTCGCTTCTGACGTTAGAAGGCCGCAAATCTTCTCGCATTGCCAGGGCCGCTTCCACGCGACGCAGTCCCGAGTCGCCCATCAAGAGAATGGCCGCCCGCGCCGCACGCCACTGAGGCGCCGCATCTTGCTCCGCACGCGCGCGAGCCTGCTTGCTCAAACGAACCTCTGCCTCCCCCGGCTCCGTTGGTACCGGCAGAATTGGGGCCGTGCAACGTTCATCGAGCAGCCGTCGCACGCGCATCCAGAGATCGGCGGGTAGCGCGCGGTGAACCTGGACAGCGGACTCGCGGATGACCGTCGCCGGCTCATGCACGGCGCTCCACGGATTGCCCGCGAGATAGCGCACCTCGACGAGCCAGGCGAACGCCGCACGGATTACGCGGACCGCATACGCCTGACTGTCGTCCGACAGTCCATCGGGCGCAAAGGGGCGCCAACGGCCGCTCGTGCGCGGACGCTTCGGCCCAGTAAAGCTCGCGATCGGCGCTCGCAAAAAATCCTTATAAGCCTCGCAGTCTTCGACGAGCAGTGAGGACAGCGGCTTTTGTCGAACAACCACGCTCCACAAAATGAGCCGCTCGAGCTCACGTGTATAGGCGCGCAAGGTCACCGGGCGATCGCGATACCGGTGCAGGTAAGCGTGCACGGCGGCCAGGTCGTGCTCGGCGCGAATGAAGGCGAAGCTGCCTGCGCGGTTGATGCCCGATGAAGACCGTTGCCGCCCGTTACTCAGCTGGCACGGCGAGCTGCTCGAAGGGCGCCAGACGCGGCACCGCCGGATCGCCGCCCACCACGATGGCGACCGGCTCGCCCGCTGCGCGAAAGGTGACGTCAAGTGGCCTCGCATCGAC
>NZ_JALQDB010000073.1:0-8736 GCF_023631465.1 Caballeronia sp. GAWG1-1 | reverse complement strand
GAAGCGGAAGCCCGCTACTATGAGCAAATCGCTGGAATGCCGATGGCAGCGTAACTCCAGCAAAACCGTCTCCGAAGTTCCCGGTGCGCTTCAGTACGCTCGCAACTTACATCGCGACGCAACGAGGTTAAGGTGACCGGCCTTGACCAGGACTTCCTCCTCGCTTGCGACCCGCCACGGCTAGTGCAGGTGTTCGTCAATCTCGTGGCCAACGCGTCGCGCTACTCACCGGAGGGCAGTCTCATTCGGATTGTGGTGAACACGGAATCGGAGAAGCGCCTCTTGATTGACGTCGAGGACACTGGTGTGGGTATACAGGAAGGCGACCTCGAACGCATTTTTGAAATGTTCACGCAGGTGGAACAGGAAACCAATGGCCGGCTACGGGAAGGCCTCGGTGTGGGTCTCAGTCTTGCCAGGAAGATTGTAGAACTGCACGGCGGAACGCTAACGGGTACGAGTAAGGGACTGGGTCGCGGAAGTACTTTTCGGGTGTCGCTCAACATGCTCGATCCTGTCGCACTCCAGACCCGCGATAGCGATTTGCTCCCCACTGTTGCGACCAGTCGCGCCGTTCGTGTACTCGTGGTGGACGACAATCACGATGCAGCGGACGCACTTGCTGCTGCACTCGGAAATGATTACCTTGCCGTCAACGTTGCGTATTCGGGTGCATCAGCGCTCGAACAAGCCGCGCGCACCGTGCCCGATGTCATGCTCCTCGACATCGGAATGCCCGGAATGGATGGATACGAGTTAGTACGTCGCGTACGTGAATCAGAATGGGGAATAAACTTGTTGCGATTGCCGTCACCGGTTGGGGCCAAGCGTCCGACAAACAGCGCGCTTTTGAAGCTGGATTTGATATGCATTTCACCAAGCCCGCCGACCCGAAAATGCTGGCCAGCGCGATATTAGCGGCGTTCTCCAGTCGCACTGGCGTTGTTGCAGCCAACGACCACTGACCGCAATGCGCCGTTCTGGTGCGCCTTCCACGCGGATCGCTGCCTACAATTAAATGATGGGCTTTCAGAAAAAAATAGCCTATGGCGTAGCTCGCATGCAGGGAGGGAGGGAGGGAGCATCTCATCGAATATGACAGGCTCCAGGTGAGAAGTAGAGATTGCCCGCTGGGCTACTACGGCTCGTCCGCCAATCAATAGCTCGGCTGATTTTCGTCCCACGGATTCGCCAGTCGACTAGCGCACGCTTCGTCTATCACTTGAAACGCGTTCTCAAAAGCTGAGGCGTACGCTTGGTTTGGATCCACAACCGCGTCGACCCTTAGCACGGGCCAATGGTGACCATCTCGGTCTACGATCTGGAGAATAAGCAGCGCGTTGTTTCCCTGTAAGTAATTGAGAATCACACGATGTAAGCGATATCGCAGTTCCACGCACCCCTCCCATGTCTTAGCCTGACGAAGCAGTTGTTACCAGGCCTTCTCGTTTAGTACGAACCGAGAGACAGAAAAGACGCAAACTGCACCGCTTAGGGAACTCAAGAGGCAAATTTTGGCTCTTTTGAAAACGGAGTGGGTAACGGGGCTCATCGGGCATGCTCATTAAAGCGCGAGAAGTCGAATTTTCCGGCGATGAGAAACAGGACAGTGCGCATGGTTTCGAAGCGAGCGTACCCGCGTGCTTTGCGTTTGTCGGCCTGAAACAGGCCGTTGATGGCTTCGATGAAGCCGTTGGTCTGGCGCGTCTGAGTCCAGGCGACAATGCCCTCGAAGTGTCGGCGAATCAGTCGGGCGACGTCCTTCATCGGTTCGACCTTCGAGCGCATGACGTTCGTACACCACTGGTGCAACATCGCCGACACGACATTGATTTGCTTGCGCTCAAGAATGTCGCGCAGTTGCTCGCGGTACAGCCACGCCCGGGCCGTGCGCCTGGTGGTGTACTGACTGACGAGCGCCTCGAGGTCGGTCAGTTGGGCGAGATTCAGTTTGTTGGCATCTTTGAGCAGCGTCCAGCGCATGCCTTTGAGTTGCGGGTCGACCTTCTGTTGCTGCCTGCGCACCGTGTCGAGCGCCTTGGACGCGTGAGCAACGACGTGAAACTTGTCAAAGGTCAGTCGCGCGTCGGGCAGATGTTCATTGACGCCCTTGATGAAAGCTGGCGACATGTCGATGCTGACCGAGCTGATTTGCTCGGACGTGCCACCGTGTTCGCCCAGGTAGGCCGCAAAGCGTTCAATCGTGCTGGCATCCTTGCCGGTCGTGACGAACACGACCCGCCGCGCTCGCATATCGGCGACCAGCGTCAGATACTCATGACCGCGCCGATACGAGGTTTCGTCAATTGCCACTGCCTTCACCTCAGACAGGTCAGCCCCCGCGAGTGCCAGCTCCACATACCGCGAACAGATGGCGTGTACTCGATGCCACGACAGGTTGACCGCACGCGCGACAGCGGCAAACGGCATCTGCTGGGCGAGCATCAGTACGAGTGCCTCGAACAGCAGCGTAAAGCCGCTGAGTTGACCGACCCAATCAGGTTCGACCAACCGCACGGAGCCATCGAGCAAGCGCACACGCGGCACCCGCACTTCCAGAAAACATTCGTGTTGAAAGAAATTCAGGTGACGCAGACGCTTGATTTGCGTGTCGTGGACAGGATGCTCACCGGCAACTCCAGCATAGGAAAACCGGGTGCCCGCGACGAAGTCCACGGCAATGGTGAGTTGACGCTGAGCGGCATCGAAGTCAACGCCTTGAACGTACCAGGGCGCGGTTATACCGAGAGCGGATTCGAACAGTTCATTCGTCATGGTTGCTTTGTCATGGCTCAGCTTATCAATTCTGGGCGCCTCAAGGATTCGCTTCGCCGGGCTTACGCCCGTCCTTGACCCGCCAACCCACCCACTCAAAACTCAAAAGAGGCCAAATTTTTGAACGTTGCGCTGCTAGCGACAATCCCGCGATTAGCCAGGCAAACAGGCGTTGGCTTGAGATGGTGAAACACTGCCGGTAACTTCAAGCAGGCATTAGTTGCTGAGCAAATCAACAACTGAAGCGTCGCAAGTTCAATATCCGCTTATTTCGCGGCTTCCCCATAGAAATCCGAACACCGCAATATTGCAATATTGCTGACTTTTTTATTGAGCTCTGCGTTATCAATTTAGTCCCGGCTTTCATTCCCACGACCGAGGCACGACCGGCCCCCTTCATCGCGTCGCCCGATTCAAGCGCAAACACGAGGGACGTCGTGTGGACGTCCGCCGCGACCTTCGCACCCCGCGCCGCTTGATGCTAGCGAAGCCACGCGACGAGGGTGCGTGCGCGCAAGGTACCCACGCGCGGCACCGAACGCCACCGGTTGCCGCCGCATGCATTGCAATATTCGATCAGCGCACCGAGCGTGCCGATCCCCTCCCCGCTCAGTCACCGCGCGATCGAAGGGCGAAACAACAGATGAGCCGGATGCGTGGAAGAGGCGCGGCGGCAGGGAGCGTCGACGCCTGCTCGACCATGCGCAAGATCACGGCAGTGAGCGTGGGCAGCCGTGCTGTTTGATCGGACGACCATCCAGCCGCGGTCGGCCACGGTACCGAGTCCTTCGGGCCGCACGTCAAACGCCGATATCACCAAGTCGGTACAGGAGCATACGGACGGTAGCGCGCGTAGTGCTCGATGAGAATCGAGCACTACGCCCCAATCCAAGGCTCGTATCCATCCAGCTCCCGTTCGATTGCAGTCTCCAGCGAACGAACATCGAATGGTTTTCGGATACTTTGAACATTTCTGCATTCGAAGCACGCGCGCAGCCACGTCCATACCCGTCAAAAAAATGACAGGCAACGAACTGTTTTCACGCACCATCTCGGCGAGCTCGATGCCACCCATTCCGGGCAAGCCGATGTCGGTCAATAGCACGTCGGGAAGACCATCCGCTTCGATCGCGTCCAATGCTGCCTCAGCCGTTTCGAATGCGACGACATTCGACTGCGATGTCGACAGCAACGCAAGCGTGGCTTCGCGCAGATTGTCGTCATCTTCAACCAGCATGAGTCGCGGCATACGCACTTGCCGTTGCCTATGGCGGGGCCGCCATTGCAAGCACACGTCGTAACGCACGGGCGAGTGTTGATGTGTGTAGGGCTTGCTTAACAACTGCACGCCCGCTTCGATCAATCCGCCGTGAGCAATGCGGCTTTCCGCATAGCCCGAGGTAAAAAGGATCGCCACATCTGGATGGGTCTGGCGCGCCATCGCGGCAAGTTCAGTGCCGGACAAGTTTCCGGGCATGACGACATCCGTAAAAAGAAAGTCGACGGGGTGGCCCGCACGGAGAATCGTCGCCGCAGCATCCGCGTTCTCGGCTTCGACGGTGCGAAAGTTAAGCGTGCCTAGCATGTCGGACACAGTGCGGCGCACTTCCGGATCATCTTCTACCACGAGCACCCATTCGCCGTTGCCGTGCGGCGAATCAGACTGCTCGACCACAAGCGGTGATTCGGCGTCCAGTACCGCCGGTAGCATGATAGAGATCGTCGTACCCTTGCCCACTTCACTGTCGACTTGAATGTGTCCGCCCGCCTGCTTGACAACTCGTACACCATGCTCATGCCAAGACCTGTGCCCTTTCCCTCCGGTTTAACGGCTCGAACACACGTGCTTTCACATCCGCCGGCATACCGCAACCCGTATCGGTGACCGACACGCGCTCGTCCTGTCTCGGCGTTGGCGCATCACCCTCTAGAGCAACGGTACCGTGTTCGACATTGCGAATTGAGACGGTGAGCATGCCGACGCCGCATCGCGTCGCGCGCGTCGATCGCGAGATTGAGAAGCGCATTCCCGATATGGGCACGGTCGACTCGCGCATTCCAGAGTTCGGGATCGTAGTCAATCACGAACTCGTTCGCCTCACCGACTGCGTGACGCAGCAATTCCTTCATACCGGTGACCAAGCGCCCGAGATGCACGACAACCGGCGCGATCGGATGCCGACGAGCAAACGACAGAAGTTGCGATGCGGGTCTTCCACCGCGCTCTATCGAGGTGCAACGGCTGCTTAGAGCGGCCACTCATAAAAAATGGATCCGGACGAACGTTCGCTTACGCAACCTTCCGAACTCGATCCTGCGCAAAAGAGTGAAGGCGAACAAACCCACAGGGTCGTCCTCATGATGCCTTTAGGACACGGGCGTCAATCTCGGCAGCGTGAAATACACCTTTCTAGGAATGAATTGTGCGCGGCAATTAGACGATCCCGGTACGAGGAATCGGGTTGTAGACAACAGTTGGGTCAACACCATCTAATGGAAAATGCAAAGCTGCCGGAGAACGTCGCGAATTGTGAACAAGAGCGAATTCACGCACTTGGATTGATTCAACCGCACGGCGCCCTGTTGGGCTTCAGTCAAGACGGCGCACTCGTGGCCCGAAGTGCGAACGCCTCAGAGATGCTGGGCACGTTGCCATCCCCCGGCTTCCCCCTCAGCGACGACAATCTTGATCAATGCGCGCGCGTGGTGATCGCACGCGCGCTCCACAACCGACACTCAGTCTTAGAGAGCCTCGAGTGGGCGTCGCCCAGCGGCGAACGCTTTGATCTTGTCATGCATTGGTCAGGCGACACCCTGATCGCCGAATTTGAGCAGATCGTACCGGACGCGCCGAGTGCCTCGCAATTCGCACTATTTTGTCAACGTGCCATCGGCCAACTACAGGTAAAGCAGTACGGCGAGGTTGCCGAGTTACTTCAAGACACCGCTGAAGCGATACGCAGCATGACAGGCTTCGACCGCGTCATGGGATATCGATTCCTGGGAGATGGGAGCGGCGAGGTCATCGCGGAAGCACGCCCTGAGGGTCTTTTGCCTTATCTGCATCAGCGCTACCCCGCCAGCGACATCCCGGCTCAGGCTCGCAGACTGTATGTGCTCAATCCGATTCGACAGATCGCTTCGGTGGACAATCAGCCCGTAGCCATTACGCCGGACTTGAATCCGGATTCAAACGCGCCGCTTGACCTTAGCCATTCCGTACTGAGAAGCGTCTCGGCCGTCCATATCGAGTATCTCAAAAATATGGGTGTCAGCGCATCGATGAGTGTGTCCATCATTATAAATGGCAAGCTTTGGGGCTTGTTTGCCTGTCACCATATGAAGCCCTATCGTGCTTCACACGCAGTCCGACTCTCCTGCACCGTTCTGACGCAGGTAGTGTCCATCCTTGTGTCGCAGATTGAAGCGCGACGTCGCCTCGCAAACCATCACCGCACTCAGAAACTAAGCCAGCATATCGCCTCAGAGCTTTCGCATGCTGAGGATCTGGTGGCGGGTCTCAGTGCGGCTGCGTTCGCGATTGTCGAGCTCGTCGATTGCGATTGCGCCTTTGCAGTTGTTGACCAGGAAGTCATTCCCTTGCATTGCCCGGGCGTCTCACACCGTGCGCCCCTTGCCGCCCTCTCGGCCTACATGACCGAAACCCGCACGGATTTCTTTGAGACAAATTCCTGGGCGCGAGATGTCGCGTCTCTCGAGCCGATCCAGACTGTCACCGGCGTGTTTCCGGGCTGCCTTGCGGTGAATGTCGGCGGAGATGTGCCTATCACGATCATTTGGCTTCGCGACGAACTCGTTGAGACCATCCGCTGGGCGGGACCGCCTGGGAAAGTTGTGTCACAAGGCCCGAACGGACCACGCCTCACCCCGCGCGGTTCCTTCGAGGTCTGGAAGCAGATCGTGAGAGAATCCAGTCGTGAGTGGAGCGAGGTTGACCAGCGGGCCGCGCGTGAGTTGCGTACCGTATTGCAAGCCACCGCGCTTCAGCGAATGCGCGAAGGTGAACAAGCCCGAACGACCTTGCTGGCGACGCTTGGGCACGACCTTCGCAACCCACTGCAGGCGATCAACATGGCGATGTTGCTAATGGGGCGTGGTCTTGCTTCATCAACGGATACGGCGCGCCGCGTCGAGGGATCCACACAGCGGATGCAGTCGTTGATCAACTATATCCTCGACGTCAGTCGCATTCGCTCCGGTCTTGGACTGGGTCTGACGAAGCAACTTGTGCGGCTTAAGGACGTGATAGAGAGCACTGTCGAACAAAATCGGCTCGCGCACCCAGGCGTGACGATCTCTTCGCATTTAACGGACGATATCGGAGATGCTTTCATCGATCCGGACCGATTCGGTCAGGCGCTGACCAACCTGATTAGCAATGCACGTCAGCACGGCGACATTGCTTACCCTATCGAACTGACCGTCAGTGCGGATGCGTCAGGACAAATTATCGAAGTCAGCAACCGCTTGCGCGAACGCCCTAACGTGACATTCGATAGACTTCTCGATCCGTTCAAAAGTGGCTCACTCAACAATCCAAACAACCGCGGAGGCATGGGCCTTGGATTATTCATTGCGAATGCCATCGTCAGAGGTCATGATGCAAAGCTCGAAGGCCGATTTGATCAGACACATGCCCATGTGTCGGTGCGGCTTGCTCCACGCGCGGGACACGATATGGCGCTCGATGCCGGTGTCGGTGCCTGATACCAACTGCGTTGAAGGTGCGCGAAATTACGTCGAAACTCTGCGCACCGTTTGACGCGGAAGCGTGACCGTGAGTATCGCGGCATTCTTGTCCGACTTGACCTCAATCTTTCCCCCGTGATCATCGGTAATGCAGCGGCAAATATAAAGACCGCCCAACGCCCGATGCGATCCCTCCACGCTGTGATGTCGGGCTACCGCGTGTCAATGGATCGGACAGTGTTGGAAGGGCCTCTACAGGAATTGCCGTGCCGCCGTTAGAGACGACAAGCGTCACCTGCTCATCATCGCCCCTGGCGTTCACCTGTACGGGCCCATTACCGTACTGAACCGCGTTCGTTATGAGGTTGACGATTAGCTGGTTCAGGCGGGCTGCATCCCACCGACCATCGAGGTGGCCCGATGAATGAACCTCGACTTGGGCGTCTGGCCTTGCCGAACGAACATCATCGGTGGCGTCGAGGCAAATCCGCGTGAAGTCCTGCTGAGTCGGCTCGACGGGCAACGTGTCGCCCACTCGAGTTCGCGTAAAGACAAACAGGTCATCGATTAGCAGTTTCAGGCGTTCCGCACTGCGCTGCAGGTTCAAGCTCGCGCGGACACTGGTTGCCGAGAGATTCTCGTCTAGCAGCACGACATGAGCCGAATTAAGAATCGCTCCTACGGGCAAACGCATGTCGTGAGCGACCACGCCAGCGAACAAATCGCGAATACGCTCGGTACGCTGAGCATATTGCCGAACCGATTCCGCGACCATCTGATCAATCGCTTCGTTGAAGCGAATTATTTCCTGAAACGCGCTCGCGTCGAGCTCGCATGTTCGCTGCCATCGCCGCAAAGCGCTTGCTCGCAGCGCACGGTACTCCGCAACGAGCGCATCGATTCCAAAGCCGTGTATCTGCCGGTCATCAGCATGCCCACGACCGATGCGATTAAATCCTGAATTGGGATCAGGGCGCCTACCCTGTGACTTCGCTTCCTGCTGGGCGTCTGTCTGCGACTCGCGCATATCGGCGGCAATGCCAAGCAGGAGTTCGCGCCCGGAGTCACGGAGCTGCTCATCGTTGAGCTCACTGTCCAGCGGGCTGACCGCACGAGCGTACTCGGTCCATTCATCGATCAGCCCATCAAGATCTGCTTCGATAAAGTCCGAAATTGTCGAGGCCAATTTGAAATGTCCGATATCCGGCTAAATTGAAATGTCCGGTTTGGGGTCGGTTCCTGCTTCCAAAG
>NZ_JALQDB010000072.1:0-9167 GCF_023631465.1 Caballeronia sp. GAWG1-1 | reverse complement strand
TTGGCTAGATCGATGCTCAGCAACGCGACGCTCATGACGGCCTCCGTTCATTCGTGGATCAGGGACTGTTCATATTGTTCCGGACTAGCTCTAAACGCCTCTACACCAATCTAACGCGTCGTCCGGAAGGCGTTGTTGTATAAGCCTTTTGGAGCACATTCATCTATAGTCATCTAACGCAATCCAAAGTAAAATTAGTAGCTAGGCTAGTAGCTAGATCAGTAGCCAGCAGGGGCAGACACTAATTCGGGGTGTGACGATGGCGGGTAGGCTTAAAGGCAATCCACTGACAGACTTGGAAATACGGCAGTTCGTGGCAGCGGGCATCGCTGGTGCACGATCAGACGGCGCTGGCTTGACGCTCACGTTGAGCAAGGCGGGAACAGCGGCCTGGATTCTTCGCTTCAGTCACGGCGGCAAGCAGCAGGAGATGACGCTCGGTCGCTATCCGGATATCAAGTTAGCGACGGCACGCAAGATGGCCTCTGAAAAGCGCGTTGAAGTGCAACAGGGCATTAACCCGGCGCTTGCTGCTAGAAAGGCCAAGAGCGTTGTCGATTGGAACGTCCGCCAGCTTGTCGCGGACTACAGGGACCGCGTTCTGGCGCACCTAGCCGATAGCACGCAGCGTAGTTATGGCCGGAACCTGACGCGTATTGAGAACGCGCTTGGCTCTATGCCGATTAGAGCCGTGGAACCGGCTGAAATTGTTGCCATGATCGAGCGAGCAAGACTTGGATGGGTAGAGGCGAATACGCTGCTGATTGTCACGAAGGCGATCTACCGTCATGCGGCTGGCAAAAAATTGGTAAGCGCTAACCCGGTGGTGGGCATCGAGCTTTCTGCCATCGTCGGTAAGCGCCCTCCGAAGCGTACGCGCTTAATGCTCAGCGCCGAAGAAATCCGCGAAGTCACGAATGCCAAGATGAACGACGCTAACCGATTGTCGGCCTGCATCCTCCTAGCCACGGGCGTACGGGCATCGGAGTTGTTCACATCGGTGCGTAAGGACGTCTACTTAGATGAATCGCGCTGGCACATTCCCAAGAGCAAGACGGGTCCGGAAATGGATATTCCGCTAGCCCCTAGCGTCGTCCAATGGTTCCGTGAACTGTTTGTGGTCGGCGGCGAATCAAAGTATTCGGTTCCTGCAAGACTGCGCACACGCATTGAACGTCTTGGCGGTGACGCTAACGTGTCGAAGGACGCCTTGCGTGAAGCAATTGATTTCTGGATCGAAAACGCAGACCCGACGCCAAAGATTCGCCGCTTTACGCCGCATGATCTGCGCTCGACCATGAAATCTCATATGCGTCGTCTTGGCGTGTCACGCGATATTTCGGAAATGTGTTTGAATCATGCGCTGCCGGGTGTTGAAGGCGTTTATGACCAGTACCATTACTGGGACGAGCGCCGCGCTGCATTGGAACTGTGGGCCGCGTTCATCGAGTCGTGCAGGACTGGCGCTGAATGGAATGTGACGCCGCTGCATCGGACGGCTGCCTAATGGACAAGCCGACCATTACGGACGCCACGAGCGCACAAGAAATCGCTGCGCTGATGGCATTCCCCGGTGATGGAAACGCCCGCAACGCATATGCCCTACATCAAGCGCTGTACGACAAGATTAGGCGTGGTGAGTCGGTCATGCTTTCGGCCGATCATTTTGTGTTGCTTACTTGGAATTCTCAGTTTGCCTATCCGCGCTTGATGGACGATGCGAGCGAAGCGATACGGCGGGCAAAGATTGCGGCATGGGAGCTAGTGCGCCAGTGGCTCTCAGTGACTGACGATCCACCTTCCTTCGAACAGTTGCGCCGCGAGCACGATGATTTGGCTGGTAAGCGAACCGCAACGGACAAGAACACATTCCTTAAGTATCGCCGTGCTGCCGAGCCTGTCATCCATTTGTGGATGGCGTGGCATGCCGTCTATCGCGACGAACATATGACGGATGAACGCTTCGCAACACTGATCCGGACAGAGCAGGGCCGTCGCCTTTTCCTTTACACCGCGAACGCTGCCGCCGAATGGTTGGCGTGCCAAGTATCAACAAAAGGAAGGCAGGTCCCGGTAAATGTCGATCAGCTAATCCCGATCACGCTCTAAGCCTTATGCGGAAAGGATCGACAGGTGAATTTGCATTTCACCTGCTTTCGCCTTCCACTCCGTGTTGGCATTCTTGACCCATGCAAAGACGTCCAACATGGACCAGAGAGGGGTAGGGAATGGCGACAAACAAATATCTGCGACCAAAAGATGCGGCGGCAAAGCTCGGGATGGGTCTGAGCACGATCTACTGGAAAGTTGAGAACGATGCGAGCTTCCCGCGCCCGGTTAAGTTCAGCGAGAAGACAACTGTTTTCATTGAGTCTGAACTGGACGCATGGGCTGATGCGCGAGTGGCGGAGTCGCGCAAGGCGACGGCATGACTAGCCCCATAAACGAGAAACGCCCGATGCATGATCGAGCGTTCTCCGCCGCAATTCGGAACGACCAGGAACCACTTGCGCCGCGCATGAATAATATCCCAACGCCGGGCGTCACGAAACTAGGTGGCGCGTCGTTGTTCGACTCAATGCTATTTCCAAACGATCCTGCATATAGGTATCGGCTCAGACTTCAGCGAGATATCGACGCGGACGCTACCGAGTGTTTCACGAACAGCGATATCAAGCTCACCTCCACGATCAGCGTCAAAGAACTCAATTTGGCGGTAAGTAGGTCGCTTGAGAGCGCCTGCAGTGCTGCCTTTCCAGTCGTTGCGTCATTCGCGTTAGGAGTCAGCCTGACAAAAGCGTGGCGGCTTGGACGGAAATGTCACGTGATCTTTGATATCTCCGAGGACACGTTTCGTAATAGGCGAGAAGAATTCTCAACCGTCCTGCATCTGTGGTGCGCTCACGTGAACTATCTTTCATATGCTCCTGAATCTCCAATGGTTCCGATCCCGTTTGCTGAATTTGAACAAGCGGCACGGTACTTCGCGAGAAAGATGCTCGAATATCGAGATAGGAAGAAAGATGCCGTATTCACTGGTCCGTTTTTAGGCCTTGACTGACACCCCGAGCCGCGTTTCGGGGTATTCCTTTACGTGAAGCCACCAGCCACAATTGGCTAACCACTAATTGGCAGCGACCATGACACCAATCAAATTCTCTCAAGCTTTAGCAATCGATCTGCGGCGTCTTGCGTCATCGATCGATTCAATAGAGGCATCGCTCTATCTTGAGCAGCAGCAAATGGATGCAACTCATCGGCTTGCTCTCCGTGCCGCTGAAGAAACGCAGCGCGAAGCGGGGCAGGTTGCTACCTGGCTCATGTCCCAGGCAGAGATGCTCGACGCGCCATTATCTATCGGTGACGAGGCGGAATTTTTGGTGCGCAGGACGGCGGCGCGTGCTTCTCTTCATATGTGCACGGCATTATTTCAAACGTTGGTTGTGAGATTGCTTGATGTAGTCCATCGGTTGCCAGAGCAAGACTCGCAGCGAGACAGCATTTACGCCCTGGTCAGTTCGCTGTCTTTCGCGCTCCACGAAACACTAGCGCTAAATGAAGCGGCGGGCCTTGTGACCTATGGCGATGAAGTGCTGATCACTGGCCTCTCAAAGGCTGCGGAATCATGCACGCCGGGGCAAGGGAAGCCGGTTCGCGCCGTGTTGGACCATGCTGCTGAAGCGTTGAAAGGAGGGCAATCGTGAGCCTTTTGCAAACCCTCATCTCTGCGGGCTATGACCCGGACACGGCTGCTTCGCTCGTTGCGAAGAGCGGTCAAGGCCCGGCAGCAGCGAGCGCCCCGCCGATTGGCGGATTGTTGGGCGTTTTGGGTTCTCCGACACTCAACTCCGGCACGTACGGCGCGGCGGTTACGCCTTTGTCCAATGATTCGGTGATCACGCCTTCGAGTATGGGTACGTTCAAGGTCCAACAGTCGGCAGACCCCACTTCGGCAGGCGTAGCGGCGCTGCCGAACGCTGGCGATCCGGCTGCGCGCGACTTCGTACCGCCGACAACGGATGCGGCGACGGCTCCGCAGACTGGGGGCCTTCTCGGGGTCATGCAGGATAGTCCCCAAGACCAGACGTCTCAGGCGGGGCTGCTCGGATCACTGGGACCGGCGATTCGAGAGGCATCTCAGACGCCTCAAGCATCCAGCGATTTGACCAGTGCATTCGGCGATAAGCTCGCTCAGATTGGACATACGCTTACTAATTTAAACCCAGCCCAAGCACAGGGTCTGCTTGCGTTCGGATCGACCATATTGCAGGCCAATGACGGCCAACACAACCTTGGTCAATCAATCGGTTACGGTGCCGGGGCAGGCATGAGTGCTTTTAATGCACAACGGCAAGTTGAGTTGCAACAAGCGGCGGCACAGCAGCAAGCAGCTTTTGAAAGGCAGAAGCTCGGACAAGAGCAACAGCGATGGCAGACGGAAACCAATCTCAAGACGCAACAGCAGTCGTTTGATCAGCAATATCGGACTCAACAAGCCCAGTTCGAAGGCTATAAATACGCGCATCCGAACCTTGTGCCGACGCAGACGAGCGATGCACAGGGAAATGCAGTGACAATGTTTGTCGATCCGCAGACGGGGCGTGTCGCGCCGAACTCCCCCGCACTACCTGCTGCACCAAAGTATGCGCAGGTTGATACGGGCGGTGGTGTGTCGATCTATAACGAGAACCGTCCGCAGGCGGGTCCGGTTGCGAACTTCAACAAGTCGCCCACGCCGCAGATGATGCAGCAGCAATCCCAGCCCACTGACGGGCAGATCAAGGATTACGACGCCGCCGATACGACCATCCGTGCGCAACGGACCAACGCGCAGAAAGCTACTGATACGGCTGACGCGATCATGCGCAACCCGAGCGATAACGGCGCGATTGCATCGCGGTGGAATCAGTGGGTTGGCGATCCGAGCGCGACGCAGGTCCAGTATGACCAAGTAATCAGCGCCGCGACGAAGGCTAACTTGGCTGGCCTTGGATCGGGTAGCGGCATCAGCGATAAGGATATGGCCTTCGCGGCTCGCGGTTTGCCCGGGCCGAACGCATCGGCTGCCGAGAAAGCGGCGTTCCTTCGCGGCTACAGCAAGATCACCAACGCACTGGCCGATCAGACGCAGGACGTTAATGATTTCTCGCGCGCCAATGGTCGATTCGGTCAGGGTCCTTCGCAAGCGCCGATCACGGTCAACGGGATCAGTCTCCCGGCTGGCACTAACGCGACACAATTTGCAACCAAGGCGTCAGCGCTGCGAACCGCCAATAGCGTCGCCATGCAGTCGGACGCCGACCTGAAGAAGCAGGCAGGCAATGACGGTGCAGCATTCCACACGCTCGAAGTACAACGCGCACAAGCGCGCCAATTCATCGAAACGATGCGTCAGCAAGGGGTAATCAAGTAATGGCGAACCTCCAAGATAACCCGTTCTTTGCGGCGTTCTCGTCCGCTGACGCATCGGCACCCGTCACGCCTGCAGCACCATCCGCAGACGCATCTGACTTCATCGCGCGTATTCGGGGTGCTGAGTCGAACAACGCGCCAGATAGTTCGACCATCACCAATCCGAAAAGCGGTGCGATGGGCGCTATGCAGGTTATGCCTGCGACTTCCCGTGATCCTGGATTCGGCATTAAGCCGAGCAATGGCACTCCGGAAGATAACGTGCGCGTGGGCAATGAGTACGCAGCGCAAATGCTTCAACGTTATAACGGCAATCAAGCTCATGCTGCTGCAGCATATAACTGGGGTCCCAGGAATGTCGATAAGTGGATTGCGGCAGGTGCAGACCCGGCCAAGCTGCCCGCCGAGACGCGTGGATATGTGGCAAAGGTGGCAGGCCTGCAACAGGTGCCGACCTTTGGCGCGCAACCTCAGCAACAGGCTTCAGCGCCGGTCCAGCAAGTGCCTGACTCGCTGAAGGGCAATCCTTTCGCAGAGTCTTTTTTTGGCTCTGATGTAGTGGGCGGCAAGCGCTCTGATACTGCGGCCGTAAGCGTATCGGGTTCGCCCGTTAGCCAAGCTGTTCAGCCGTCGCAACAACAAGAAGACAACACCTATCTTGGACGTTCGATTCGCGACGCAAAGACGTTCCTGTCGCATCCGCTGGACGGTATTTATTCCGCCGCTGCTGGCGCAGGTAACGAGCTTTGGCGGGTCGGCGCACGTGCTGAACATGCCATTGGCGCGGGTCTGTCGGGCGTTGGCTTGACGGGCGCAGGCAACGCGCTTCAAGGCAACGCAGACTCGATCTACGACAGCGCGAACCGCCGCGACCGCGCGACGCCTCAACCTGCTATGGCGGTCGGCGGGGCCATGTTGCCGCAGGCGGGGATTGCTGTCGCCGCGCCCGCAACGATCCCGGCTCAAGCGCTCGTCGCTGGTACGCTTGGAGCGAGTGACGCCGCAATGAATGGCGGCAGCGGGCTTGATATTGGTATTGGTGGCGCGACTAATGCGGCGCTCGGGGCATTTGGTCAAGCGCTTGGGCCGCTTGCAAGTACGGCTTATCGCGGCGCGCGTAATGCCATGACGGCACTATCCCCGGAAGCCTCGGCGGCTGCACGGGCTGCTGGTGCTGTTGAAGGCGATATTGGAAATGTCGTTAGTAACCTCCGCGCGAATGCCGATTCACCTATTGCGGGTGTTCAGCGCACGGCAGCAGAGGCCGCCGACAACACCGGAATTACGGGCTTGCAGCGTGGGCAGAGCGTGCGGGATACGGCCTTCGCGAATCGTGCCAATGAGAACAACGCGGCCCGCCAGAGCGCAACGCGCGCCGCTGTTGGCGACTTAGATGCGGATACGGCAGCGTTCGTGCAGGCCCAGGCAGACCGCGTTGCAGCGGGGCAAGCAGAATTGCCGCCCATTAGCCAAGCGCAAGCAGATGCGATGCAGACGCCAGTGTATGGGCAGGCGATCAGCGATGCCCGAAAAGCTGCGAGCAATGCCGCAGCAGGTGGGCGTACGGCCTTCAATGCTCAAGCTGATGCGGTGCAGTCGGATTTACGGCAGGGTATTGCAGACGTAGCGGGAACGCCAGAATCGTTGGCTGCGATGCGCGCACAACGCGGCGCAACCGCTGCTGACGACTTCCTGAGCACCCACGTTGGCATTAGAGCGGATGATCCGAAGTTCCAGGCATTGCTCCAGAAACCCGCTATGAAGTCGGCGATGAATCAGGCGTCGATTGACGCGCAGAATTCTGGCGGCAGCCTTTTCGCAACCGCCGCGAACCGAGCTAAGACGAACTTAGGCGGCTCGGCACCGCAGCCAGTACAGTATGTGTCGGGCCGTGGCTTGACGTTGGCGAAACAAGCGCTTGATGACCAGATCGGTGCGGCTGCTCGGGCGGGTGAAAGCGGTAAGGTTGCCAATCTTATGGGCGTCAAGCGTGACCTAGTTGGCTTCCTCGACCAGAATATCCCTGAGTACGGTGCAGCACGCGACGCTTATGCAAAGGCGAGCGGACCGATTGACGCTTTGCAGACGCTGCAAGATTCCTTGCGCAGCGCAGTCAACCCAGTGGATGGAACCGTCAATGCTGGAGCCTTGAAAGGCGCTATCGACCGCATCCTGCGCGAGCAAGCCAAGCCCGGCATTCGCGCGGCTGACAAAGTGTCGTCGGACCAACTCGCTGCGCTTGTCGATCTGAGCAAACGGGCCGCTAGTGCTGAGCGAAACATGGTCGGACTGTCGGGGAAAGGCCAAGAGGATTTGCGTGTTGCGCTCGCTAGTCGTGCTGGTCGCAACGACCAGGCAGCAGCGGCAGCTAAAGACTCGTTCGACCAGTACCTGGCTTCTCAGTCTCCGAACTACGCCGAATATACGCGCGGTGCAGCCACGACCGGACGTGACATTGAATCGCGCGGCATCCTCCGCGACTTTGCTAACAAGGTTGACTTCAACGCTAATGACGCTTCGGGCGGTCCGCAGATAGCGTATAACCAAGCGCGCTCATCTCTGCTCGACAAGGGGTTGATGGGCGACGCGGGCGTTTATGCTGGAAATTTGCTTGACGACCTGAAACGTGCAACAACCGCTGCGGCACCGGTCGGGCCGGCAGGATCACAGACCGCAACGAATGCGGCAGGCCTTCTTGCCTTGCTCATGCAAGGTGGCGGACTTGGCAATGCTGCGACCGGTGCTACGGCTGGCGCAGGTATCTTTCACGCGCTCTCAAGCGGGACGCTGGAAGGCACAGGAATCGCGGTTGGCGCGCTTGTCGGCAAAGCAGCGCTTAACCGCATTACAAGCAACCTCGCGGCTAGAACCGACAAGCAGTTAAGCAACCTGCTGCTTGATCCGAAGAAGTTGGCGAGCGCTCTGGAGAAGTTTGCGAAGACCGACGCTGAAAAGAAGGCGGCGACCGAGCTTATCAAGCAACGTGTCGCCGCATCGGGCCGGGTCGGCGCGAGGGTGGTAGCGAACTTTGAAGCAGACCGCGAAGCGAATCGACGCCATAAAGAGACTAGTGCAGCAGCAACGCGATAAAGCAGGCGCATGCCGTTACTACACCGGCATCCAGTGCGATCAGGACGGCGCTCTTACGGCCGGTCTTGATCGATTTGGGATAAACAGGCATCGGCTGTGCAGGCTGTCTAAATAACTTCCACGCGCGTCGGATGGCTTGGCCGCCAAGGTTGCCCCAAATAACCAACAGCACTAGGCTTGCTGCTCCGAAGATGGCGAGGCAAAACATGCTGATTAGGTCGTTGAAGTGTGCTGCAAGCCAGATCGTCGTAGCGAATACAACGGCGCTGATTGGTGCGAGCAGCAGCCAGATGACCCGTTCTCGGGTTTCGAGAATCGTCGGTATTGCAGTGATGAAGAGCCATCCCGCGATGAGGCAAGAGATTAGAACGACAGCGAGCATGATTTTTAGCCGAGAGTGATGGCACGACGTTCGGTAAATCGAACGTCTTCAATA
Organism: Caballeronia sp. GAWG1-1; assembly: GCF_023631465.1. NCBI lineage: Bacteria > Pseudomonadati > Pseudomonadota > Betaproteobacteria > Burkholderiales > Burkholderiaceae > Caballeronia > Caballeronia sp. GAWG1-1. The sequence goes on along the minus strand of NZ_JALQDB010000072.1, from coordinate 229 downwards.
TCTCCGCATTCCACACCTTGAGCACTCGCCAGTCTGCGGGTCTTCCCGCAAAGTGCGTATTTCGGACGAAGGTGACCGGCCGCTTCGGGATCGTGACCGACGATTTCGGCAACGTGACCGGCCGTTTCGGGAACGTGACCGAACGGACCGGAGTAAGCGCCTCGCGGCGGCCATTCTCGATGCATTGCGCACGTATGGCATGCTCGTGGCAGTGCGGTGACCAAAGGTT
>NZ_JALQDB010000071.1:0-9950 GCF_023631465.1 Caballeronia sp. GAWG1-1 | reverse complement strand
TCCACTGATTCGAAACAGTGGACATAGCCTGCACGCTCAGATCAAAGAGTTCCAGACGTCCATTTCTGCGCGCTTACCGTCAATCGCCTGATTCAACACCCACTCGCCAAGCGTATGAATCAGACCATCGGACTCGGCAATAGGTACGAAAGCAGCGGGGGAAACGTTCCCGAGCACGGGGTCTTGCCACCTTAACAGGGCTTAGACTCCGACGATCTCTCCGGACACCATATCGACCTGCGGTTGATAATGCAGCTTTAGGGCGTTGTTCGAAAGGGCGTTTTGAAGGCGCGTCGTCACTTCGAGACGCTTCGCGGCAGCTAAATGCAACTGCTCATTGAAATGTTCTATCCGATTGCGCCCTGCGGCCTTCGCTGCATACATCGCGACATCTGCTCGACTCAAAAGCGCTTGGGGATTGTGACCATGATCAGGAAATGTGCTAATGCCAATACTGGCACGCACGTGAATTCTCTGCCCAGCCAGAGAGACCGGTTCATTTATCTCGTCGATAATTTCCTTGGCCAGCGCCCGGACAGCCTCCGCAGGCGAACGCACCGAGACGATGACGAACTCGTCTCCTCCATAGCGAGCAATGTCTTCAGTGGCCTGATCGGTCGCCTCTTTCAGTCGAGCCGCGATAATTGTTAGGAGTTGATCCCCAACGCGATGGCCGAGCGAGTCGTTGACAATTTTGAAATCGTCTAGATCGATAAATAGGACGTTGAGCAAATGACTTGGATCTCGTACATCAAGTCGCAGGGCCAGTTGTGAGTTAAGAGTGCTCCGATTCAGCAGGCCAGTTAACGGATCCTGTTCGCTAAGGCGTCTTAAAGCTTTTGATCGCTCGGCTAGCTTGAGTGCGGTGCGGTAGCTAGCAAAGCCTAACGACAAGGGATACACCACTAACATCGGCAAACAAGCCAACAAAGTTGTTGCGTCAGGAATCCACTGCGGCTCGACCCGCGAGCCGAATGTCACCGCGCCGGCTACCGTCCCTAATACACAAAGCAACGACCCTTTAGCCAATTGGCGCCAGCCGCCTGCGGCAACGTTGTTCATCATGAACATCAGCAGTACAAGCGTACTAGGAAGCCACGTGAAATTCATCACCGCGACGGATGTTCCGCTCACGAAATCGTCCAAATACATATTCAGACGCTCCGCGTGAGCGGGGTCGCGAGACCGACATGCGAGACGGTATGCGACGTGAGGCCAGACAACGCAATAGACTGCAATGTAGGCCTTCGCAATATCCGAAGAATGCTCACGCCATAGGATCATCTGGACAAAGACAAGCCCTAGGGTCAGTCCAACCGTTCGTAGCGCGTACGCGCGCCGGGCGAAGCCGAGCCCACGCACGGGATTCGATTTGCGAGCATTCATTGTGGTACGTCCATTAAGGGACGAGTTTGATCGGAATCAGAACGCCTGCCATTCGTCCATAACGGACTGCGTCATGCGGACAGTTTTCAAGATTGGAACAGCCATCGGCATGCCATTGTTGAACGCTTTAGAGCGCAATTCGGGTGCCTTTTTTCGGGGTGGAATTGTCCGACTCACTTCTTCCGGCCTGCCCGCATCAGTTTGAGGAGTGCTTCCAAGCTTGAAGACCGACACTAGGTCACGTAGCGCGCTCGATTGCTGCGCCATGGACTGCGCCGCGGCGCTCGCTTGCTCAACCAGCGCTGCATTCTGCTGTGTGACCTCATCCATCTGAGACACAGCGACATTCACTTGTTCAATACCAGTGTGCTGCTCTGACGAAGCAGCTGAGATCTCTCCCATAAGGTCTGCTACTCGCTTAACTGATTGCACGACTTCGTTCATTGTCCGCCCAGCCTCGTCAACAAGATCAGAGCCAGCATTTACTTTGGCGACCGATTCGCCTATGAGATCTTTGATCTCCTTCGCCGCTGTGGCACTTCGTTGGGCAAGCGTGCGAACCTCACCTGCAACTACGGCGAAGCCTCGTCCCTCTTCGCCGGCCCGCGCAGCCTCCACAGCCGCATTGAGCGCAAGAATATTGGTTTGGAAAGCTATGCCCTCGATCACGGAGATGATCTCCGCGACTTTTTCGGAGCTCGCACTGATGTCTTTCATTGTGTCAACGACGCGGCTTACGGCAGCACCACCTCGCGCCGCCACCTCCGAAGCGTTCGCAGCAAGCGTATTTCCTTGCTGCGCATTCTCCGTGTTCTGTTTGACCGTCGAGGTCAGCTCTTCCATGCTAGCCGCTGTTTCTTGAAGCGAGGCCGCCTGCTCCTCCGTTCGCTGACTGAGATCGGTGTTCCCCGCTGCAATCTCAGCGGAGGCTGTCGCAATACTTTCGCTGCCGTTTCGGACGCGGCCCACGATGTCGACCAGCCGCTCATTCATGTTGCCGAGAGCTCGAAGCAATGCACCCGTCTCATCCTTACCATCGTCTACGATGGTTGAGGTCAAGTCACCCTGGGCGACAGTCTCGGCAACCTTGAGCGACCGACGAATCGGCGTAACGATCGAACGCGTAATGAGTAACCCGACCGCGACGCTGAGTACGATTGCCAATGCAATGAGAATCGAAGTGAAAACCAGTGTTCGCTGATAATCGATGGCGGCTGCTCCAGCCGCTTCGCTCGCGCCTTTTGTATTGAGCGCGACGTCACGGTCGATCAGCGCAGAGACGGTTGCGAACAACGGCGCAGATTCATTAGCCGCAATTTCGCGGGCCTCAGTAAAATTCTGCTCGCCGGCGTCGTTCAATGCATTGATCTTATTGTCGGCGACCAGATACGCCGCCCACGCCGCGTTAAATGCGTCAAACAATTGCTTTTCTTCAGGATTCGAAATCAGCGAGGGGTATTTAGCGAGTGCACGATTGAGTGCCGCTAGGCCATCTTTGCGCTTTTGCACCTGCGCAGATTTCTCCTGCGGACTCGTCGCCAGAAGTGCGCCCATGGAGCCCCGCCTTACTGCGTTTGTCGCGGATTGGATCTCCCCAAGCGTGAGCACGCTTGGCATCCAATCGTTAGCCAGCTCATCCGTTCCCTTATAGACACGAGAAACTTGAAATAGGGCAAGTCCCCCGATCAAGCAAAGAGAGAGCAACGTGATGCCAAAGCCGATACCAAGCTTCGCCCCGATTTTAATATTTCTCAACGTTTTCATAGAAGGCCTTGTTGTCGTTTCGGCGAGTGAGTTACAAGGGCATCGTCCAGGAAGGACGACTTCGTACGCCGCGCCATGTTTTGCCTTACGGCCGCGCGAGGACAAACTTTAATTTTTCCGAATTTTCGATGTCGCTCGAGACGTTACGACGTCAGAAGAAAATGCCGATTTGCAGATCGGCTAAAAATTCCTGATTCGTGGGAAACAAAGCAGGTCGAGACCGGTGACATTGCGACACGGCCAGCTGATGAGCAAGCTTCTAATTTTGCCGAATCCAGTGGTGCAGTTTGCACTTTTTCTAGCTAGTCATTATTCTGAATACTCAACCGAAGCCCTCAGGAGCTCAGAAGCAATGGAAAGCGATCCCATTTTGACCACGCGCCAAGCGGCGGAAATACTAGGTGTGTCAGTCCGCACCGTGCAAACTTGGGTGGAGGAAGGTGCTATCGAGTCTTGGAAAACGCCTGGCGGACACCGACGCGTTCGCAAGAGCGCCGTGGCTGCGCTGCGTGCGCGACGAGTGGTCGCACCAACGCAGACCTTGCACACGGTGCTCGTGATCGCAAGCGAAGCAGCGGCGAAGCGATGCAGTGAAAGCATCGCTGACCTACACGCTATCCGGGTCGCCGTTGTCCATGACGCGCTGTTTGGTTTGATCGAGGCAGGGCATCAGACGCCGTCTGCGCTAGTGTTAGAGGTTGATCGCCTCGACTGGGAACGGATCGCCCTACTCAAGCGCCTTCTCGCATCGCCTAGGCTCTCCGATTCGCGTGTGGTCGTCTTGTCGACCCTGACTCCCGAAGAATTTAAATTTGATCTCGGTGATGCTCAGATACGCGTAGTTAGCAAGCATGCGAGTAACGACGAGTTGCGAGCCGCGATCGCGCCACATTACAAAGCCGCGACAAACAAGGCGCTGACTCAAGAACATGCGCGTTTGCAGGCTTTGGCTCGAACGCATCTAGTGGACAGCCCGCGGCAGGAAGAATTCGACGCGATTGTCACAATGGCAGCAAGCGTCTTAAAGGCGCCAATTGCGCTGATTACGCTCCTTACGGCTGAAAAACAATGGTTCAAAGCGCGGTTCGGCCTTGATGTCCAAGAGACGCCCAGAGCAAACGCATTCTGCAATTACACCATTGAGCAGCAAGACGTGTTCGTTGTAGAAGATGCAGCCTTAGACGAGCGCTTCAGTGCCAATCCCCTTGTCACAGGCGATCCTAGAATTCGATTCTATGCTGGGGCACCAATAATCGACTATGAAGGTTTCCCGCTTGGCGCCCTCTGCGTCATCGATCGTGACCCGCGAAGATTCAAAACCTCGCAAGTGACGACGCTGCGCACTCTTGCGGCCCTTCTTGCGGACAAAATAAATTTGCACGCCCGCGATAGACAACTCAGATGGGCCAAGAGTGGCTGACGGGATTGCGCTCCTCCCGAACGTCATCAACTTTTTTGTCAAGTCATGCAGGGTGCGGAAGCGAGCCCGCGTTGGCGGCTATTCGCTGAATAAGAATGTAAGAGTTAAGATGACCTGCCCCCGGTTTCAGTACGAAGCGGAATAGCCATCAGGGACCTCGCTTTGTATACCCGGAGGGACCAAGAGATACTTGCCGCCCTGCCCCTTGTCCGCCCCGGCAGGCCGACATCGCCACACCATGTATGCCCTTCCGCTTGCGGCCCACAGATCGGCCTTTGGAAGAAATCGTCGAGGATGTCCTGCAATCCGGGCGGCACCTCGATCAAGATCGGACCGTCCTTCGCAAGGTCAAGATAGCCCAATGCGTAGATCACATCCGAATTCGGTGTGGTATAAGCGTCTTTGCATCGAGACGATGTTTGAAGATCGGCAGAACGTTGTAGCCGGCGCCAAACTTTTGCTCCGAGCCTTCCTTCATTGCAAAGACGCTCAGGGCGGGAAGTGTCCACAGATAGACCTGCACAGCCCTTTGGAAAAGCCACTCGTCCTGCAAGGGTTGAACAAATTTCGTTGCGGGGTAGCCGCCTGGAAAAGGTAGGTTGGCAAGTTCGCTGTAGTGCGGTGATTGACCGTAGGCGATGCTGCTTGCGACAAGTGCTACTGCGCATACAGTCAGGCGAAGTCGAAGGTTCATTGCGTTCTCGCTTTTGAATTGGTCATTGCGTTGCTTGAACTGCGGGCGGAGTCCACGTTCCAGCAAGCACGGCAGGCTCCGGCCAATAGGCACGAACATACAACGAGAAATCCTCATTCGCAGGAGACGGCAACCAATTGGCCCGCTTTTCTCCCTCTGGCGGCGTACTTTGAATGTAAATCGTGAGCGTGCCGTCAGTATTGAGCTTTAGGTCCTCGTTCTTTGTACCTACCGAATACCGCTTGATTTCGTTCGGAGCGAAGAAGTGATGAGCGTTGTACAACGTCAATGACCAGAAACCCTTGACGGGCGGTGTCGAGCCTTTTGCAAAACGTCACGGTGTATGCGGGTGAGCCATTCAACCGCTGGCCGGACGCGTCGTTGTCGAGATAAAGTACTTGGTCTCATTGCTCTTGTTGACGAGAATGTTGGACCTTGCCACAGCGGTACGGGTGAAATAGTCTGTTCCGAATGCTGCGCCGTTGCTGATCGTATTCCAGTGGTTTGCCAGCGGCTGACCGAAACTTTTGAAGTTAAGCAACGGAGAAATGACCTCCGCCTCCGCTTTCTTGCTCTCGTCGACGATCGCTGACTTGATAGCTGGGTCTCGTTGAGCGGCCATGAGCAAGCCCTTGACCTGAGCGTACAGTGCTGACTCACCAGGCATCGGCGGTGCCGCTTTTAAAACAAGCGGAAGTTCGTTGACCTGCCCCCGGTTTTAGTACGAAGTGGAGTTAGAGTCCGAGGTTAATAATTCCTTCGCTTCGTGCGCCCGCGCGAATTGCATCGGCGCCAGATAACCGAGCGAGCTGTGGGGCCGCTCAGTGTTGTACTCGATACGCCATTCCTCAATCAAATGCCTGGCATGGCGCATGGAAACGAACCAGTGCTCGTTCAGGCATTCGCCGCGGAATCGCCCGTTGAAACTCTCGATGTAAGCGTTTTCCACGGGCCTGCCGGGCCGGATGAACGACAGCGTAACACCCGCCTCATAAGCCCACGCATCCAGCACCTTACCAGCGAACTCCGGACCGTAGTACATGCAGAATGCCAGCCATCGGTGTAAGGAGCATCCTCCGGATTGTCTGTTCACCACCGGAGAGAACGAAATGGCTGAGGAACTTCCCTTGAATCTGGTTGCAATTGATGTCGGTCGCTACTGGAATGCTGTGCTGATCGAACCAGCAGGAGGCAAGAAGCAACGCTTCCGGATGGCCAACAGTGCAGCAGATTTTGAGCGGCTGCTGAGCTTCCTTCAAGCGCTACGCGGCAATTGCCGCGTAGCGCTTGAGCCCACTGGCGACTACCACCGACCGCTGGCCAACCGGCTGTTACGGGCCGGACATGATGTCGTCAGCATAAATTCGGTGGTGCAGGCTCGCTACCGCGAGGCGCTGTTCAACTCATGGGATAAGAACGATCCGAAGGACGCGCAGGTGATCCTGGAGATGCTTAGGCGTGGGCTGTACCAGCGGTACGTCGATCCGCAGCTCGCCGGTCATCACGATCTCCAAGAGCTGGCGAAGACCTACTACCAAGTGTCTCGCGCCAGGACCAAGGTGCAGCATTCGCTGATAAACCACTGCCTTCCGCTCTACTATCCCGAGATGCACCGCTACTGGTGCGCGACGCGCAACGAGTGGTTCGTGCGTTTCATGCTTGAATTCCCGACGCCCACCCATGTGCGCTCATTGGACCGCGAAGCCTTCACGACCGCAGCGTGGGATCTAGTCGGCCGTAAGGTTGACAAGCGCGCCAAACTCCAGGAGATCTGGGAGTCTGCCGCACATACTGCTGCCTTGCCCCACGCTGCCGATTCGCTGGCCGTGGAGACATTCCGAATCACGCTGCAGCGATATCAGGATTTGAACGTTCTTCGTACTGAAATCGAGGCGCGTGCCGAGTTAGCACTGCGTGATAACGCAGATTTTGCACATCTGAAGACACTTCCCGGAATTGGTTCGGTGATCGCCATGACCATACTCGCCGAGGCTGGCGATATGCGTCCCTTTGGCCACCACCGGCAATTCCTGAAGTACTGCGGATTTGACCTTGCAAAAACGCAGTCGGGCGTGCAACGCGGGCGCGAGCAGCTTTCAAAACGAGGAAATGCGCGCTTGCGCCTGGCATTCTGGCTTGCTGATGTAGCTGCCGTTCGCATGAGAGAGAACTCGTTTCGCTCGAAATACGAACGCTATATCCGCGCTGATCCGGGGAACGCTGACCTGAGGCGCAAAGCGCTGACGGCCGTCGCCGCCAAGATGGCGCGGGTGGCCTACAGTATGATCAAGAGGAACCAGCCGTATCGGCAATTCTTCGAATTCGGTTTACCCAGTGGATCGATCCCTCTCTCGGCTGCCGTAGGGGCGCAGACGACCCCGTAGACAATGCTCGGACCTTCCGCTGGGGCTTCTATGCTGTTTTAGGTACGGTGAAGATCACGCGCGTGCGCGATGAATCTTGTGTCCACTATGGTCAGCAAGTCCCCCCGATTATGCGGAAGACCACTGGTTGATTGCTCTTTGTAATCGCGGCGAACGGCATCGGCCGCGCGCCCGGATGCGCTTTACCTGTTTTGGCGGTTCTGCTTGACAGTTAGTACGTTGTCCACCGTGATGGAAGCAGGCAAGCCGCGCATCTCGCGTAACCGTTCAAGCACCTGCTTGACCCGCAGACCCGGCAACGAGCTATCGACCTCGATAGCCAGGCACTCACGCGTGTAATCGTCGACCACGTTCAGACAGCGAAAGCGCCGACCATTGGCCAACCCGTCGCTGACAAAGTCCATTGACCAGCTCTGGTTCGGTCCCGTTGGCACCGGCAGCGGTTTGCGCTCGACAGCGGCAATGCGCTTGCGTCGCCGCTTGCGCAAGCTCAGTCCGGCCTTGCTGTACAGCCGCCAGATGCGTTTGTGATTGGCCAGCCAGCCCTCGCGCCGCAACAGCACGTGAATTCGCCGATAGCCATAGCGTCGCTTTTGAGCTGCGATGGCCATCATCCGGCCAGTCAGCGCTTCGTCGTCGGCTCGTCGGCGCGACTCATACTGGAACAGCGAGCGCGAAATCCCTACCAGCCCGCGGGCCCGGGTGACACCCATGGCGCGTTCGGTCATCACCATCTTGACCGCCTCGCGTTTGGCCTGCGGGCTTGCTATTTTCGCGACAACAGGTCCTTCAACGCAGAGTTGTCGAGCATCGATCCGGCCAGCAGCCGCTTGAGCTTGTTGTTCTCCTGCTCCAGCTCCTTCAGGCGCTGGGCGTCGGAAACCATCATGCCGCCGAATTTCGCCTTCCAGTTAATGGTATGGACTGCTCCACCAGGCGTATCGTAACTGCTGGCGTTCTCGTTCATAGGAGTGTCGTCATGGACACCATTCGGTTTCTTGCTATCGATCTCGCAAAGAACGTTTTCCAGGTGCACGGCGTGGATGCCGCGGGCAAACTTGTGCTGCGACGTCGCGTCGGTCGCGCCCAACTGGTGGAACTGACTCTTCGACTATCGCCATGCACTATCGGGATGGAAGCCTGCGGAAGCGCTCATCATTGGGCGCGACAGTTTCAACAGCAAGGTCACGTGGTCAAACTGATCAGCCCGCAATTCGTGAAACCCTTCGTGAAGGGCAACAAGAATGATGGCAACGATGCCGAGGCAATCTGCGAAGCGTTGCAGCGACCATCGATGCGCTTTGTGCCGGTCAAGTCGGTGGAGCAGCAGGATGTGCAAAGTCTTCACCGCGCACGTACACGTCTCGTGAGCAACCGGACTGGACTTGTAAGCCAAATGCGGGGCATTCTCGCCGAACGCGGCATCGTATTCGCGCAGTCGAGTACGCGCGCACGTCGAGAGATTCCGGCCATCGTTGCCGACGTCTCGAACGCCTTGACGCCGCTCGCCCGTGAAATGCTCGCCGATCTGATGGAACAATTACGTGGGCTGGACTACCGCATTACCGGCTTCGACAGGCGCATCGATATGGTATTCAAGGCCAGTGAGACCTGTCAGCGCATCGCGCAGATTGAAGGAGTCGGTTCCAAAACAGCGACAGCGATCGTCGCGGCGGTATCAGATCCCAAGGACTTCAAGAATGGCCGCCACTTTGCAGCCTGGCTTGGTCTGGTGCCCCGGCAGAGTTCCAGCGGAGACCGAACGCACCTGCTCGGCATCAGCAAGCGAGGGGACCGGCATCTACGTACGTTACTCATACACGGTGCGCGCGCCGTACTCAGAACCGCACCCACTAAACATAACAAAAAGCACGCCTGGGCTCTTGCCGTACAAGCCAGAAGAGGCGCCAACCGAGCCATCGTTGCGATCGCGAACAAGATGGCCCGTGTCATCTGGTCGATGCTCGCCACCGGCCAGTCGTATCAAAAAGCAGTGTAGCAATGTCACCAACGATGCGTTGACGAATTGACGAATGGCACTCCGGTCGATCCGGCGAGCAGGGAACCTGATTTCTATAACGGCCCCTGAGGTCTTCCAGTTGTTGAGGCCTGCACGCGCGGAATTCCAGTTAGGCGCTGGGCTCCGCCCTGACGCCGGATATAGTGGAATGGCCTCGTCCTACCTTCGATGGAGGAATGCTAATGATCTCGATGGAAGTGCATGGCAATATGAACAGTCCCTGATCCACGAATGAACGGAGGCCGTCATGAGCGTCGCGTTGCTGAGCATCGATCTAGCCAA
>NZ_JALQDB010000070.1:0-14074 GCF_023631465.1 Caballeronia sp. GAWG1-1 | reverse complement strand
GCCGAATGTATATATGCAATCCAACACCTGCTCGCTGTAGACCAGATGATTTGGCAAATGGGACGAGGCCATGTATATGTACGCAATCGACTCCGTGTCTGTCAACTTCCGTTTGCTATTGGAAGCAGTCCATATATGTAGTAGGTCGCCTCAGAGATGCCGTGCTTTCGGCACAGCTCTGCGGGCTTCAAGCCAGCCTCGCCCTCCCTCAGCATGCCGATAATCTGTTCTTCGGTGAATCGCTTCTTCATGACCGCTCCTTGTCGGAACGGACTCTACACCGTCAGCGTACTAATCTCGGGGGGCAGGTCAGTTCCGAATGCTGCGCCGTTGCTGATCGTATTCCAGTGGTTTGCCAGCGGCTGACCGAAACTATTGAAGTTAAGCAACGGAGAAATGACCTCCGCCCCGCTTCAACGGGTGTCGCGTGGCACGCGAGATGCTCATCATCCACCTGTTCATACGAAAAAAATATCAAATATGTGCCCCGACACTTTGCGTTTATCTGAGGAGCGAAACTTTGTTAGTTTGAGCGAGTTTATTCGAGTGGATCTCGATGCCATCGTTAGCGAATTTGCCGACTTTGCAAAATCGCATCTCGAAAGCGCTACGCGACTCTCCAAAGAGGAACTCCAGGATACGGCCGCAGAGTTACTGTTGAACGTCGCACAAGACATGGAATCGCATCAAAGTGAGGCGGGCCGATCTGACAAGAGCCGCGGCGATTTGCCAGAAAATTCTCCCGCACTGATCGACGACGCGAAGGGTCACGCGCAAGATCGGTTCGCGTCGAGCTTTTCGCTGTTGGAGATGATTTCCGAATACCGAGCGTTGCGGGCAAACATTCTTCGGCGGTGGCGTGCTGCCGACGTTGCCGATCCCTCCACAGCAGTTGAAGAGACTATACGGTTTGGCGAAGCTGTTGATCAGGCGCTAACCGAGTCGATCGCCTGGTACACATCGCGCACCGACCGCGCCCGCGAGTTGATGGTTGGCATGATCGCGCATGATCTGCGTAACCCTTTAGGCGCAATCATGATGTCGGCCCAATACCTCTTGCGAAGCGATGCGGTGAGTGGATCGGAAATGAAGGCGGTGGGTCGCATCTTGAGCAGTGCCAGTGCGATGGAAAAGATGGTTGGCGATCTCCTTGATTTTGCACAAGTACGCATGGGAGGCCGTGTGTCGATCAAGCCGGAATCTGTATCGCTACGCGATGTGTGTGAGGACGCGGTCGGTGAATTGAGAGCGTTTCATCCTGATCGGCTGATTGAACTCGACGTGGGCGATACACTCGATGGGAAGTGGGATCGAGACCGGTTACGGCAGATTATCTCGAACCTGACGAGCAATGCGCTCAGTCACGGAGCCGCGGATGCACCCGTACTCGTCAACGCATTTCGAGCTGGAATAACCGTGCAGCTGTCCGTCCATAACGTCGGTGAACCTATACCCTGGGAGAAGCAATCCGACATCTTCGATCCTCTGAAGCGTCTGCCGACGGCGAGCAAGCACGATCGAGCTAGTGCGCGCGGCATTGGCCTAGGCCTATTTATCGTTAAAGAGTTGGCTAGGGCGCACGGAGGTTCGATCTCACTCACGTCCAGCCGAGACGCTGGGACGACCTTTACAGTGACTCTTCCTGTTACGGCTCCGATAAATAGGGAGTGAAAAGTCGCATAGCGCGACCGCAACGTGCCCTGATCCACACAGTGATAGCCATCGGCAATCATCGCCTATCTGCCGATCCGGCTTGACAAAAATGGCGGATCAGCGGCTTGAACATGCGAGCGTCAAGCGGCTTGGCACAGAATGCGTCAAACCCCGCTGCGTGAGCGCGCTCCAGGTCCGCTGGTGCCGCGGCAGCTGAATGCGCAATCAATATAATTGAGGACGTGGCGGAGTTCGCCCGAAGGCGCGCAGCGACCTCAAGGCCCGAGATATCGGGCATCCAGATATCCAATAAGACAGCGTCAGGCCGCCATTGCTCGGTCGTTCGAATAGCGGTATTCCCGTCGTAAGCCACCTGAGTTTCCATTTCATCCAGCGTCAGAACGGTGCTGATTGCATCCGCAGTGTCTGTAAAATCGTCGACTACCAGTACGCGCGGGATGCCAACGTCTTTTTTAAGTCTGGTTGTCCAGATTGAGCAGCGCAGATTCTCACAAAGTGTCATCGTTATTTTGCAGGCAAGGCGTGTAAAGCTTTGCTAGCAAAAATCATACAAGAAAGAGCATGGGGTCCTCGTTTTGGCATTGGCTCGTTATTCGATCTATACAACACGGTGACGCTTCGTGCCGTGAAGCCGTTTCGATCGATGACGACATCGATGCATTGCTTGGTCCGGAAGTCGCGCGCCTGGTTCTAACCGGGCGAAAAATGTCGGTGTTGATTGCGCTTGTACAGACGTATGGCGCTGATCTGCTCGGCAACGACCTTGCGCTCGTATGACAACGTGTCGTCCGGTCTCGGTGCTGTTGCTGATCTCCAGTTCGTCTTATTCGCAGGGTCAGCAAGGGCGTCAAATCCGTCCGAATCGTGCGCGGCGCACCGGGAAAGGATGCTGAGCCGAGGGCTGGGCGGCGACAATTGCTTTGGCCGGTCGTTGACGATTGCTTTGGCCGGTGGTGAGGAGTCGTAGGCGGCGTAGCCGCCGGAGACGACGAGCCAACGGCAGCGCTGTGTCGGCGGGGCTTTAGGATGGGCTGATCGAAGCTTAAAGAGGAAGCGGTCAGCTCATGTCTGGAACCCGCATTACCGACCAACAGGTTCGTCTTTACATGAACAAGCGCAAACATCATTCGCAGGAAGTGGCCGCCGCCAAGACCGGCATCAGCGTGCGTACGGCGCGCCGCATCGAGCGCGATGCCACGCTGCCCTCTCAGAAGCTGCGGAAATCATGGCGTACCCGCCCTGATCCCTTCGTCGACGTTTGGGACAGCGAAGTCGTTCCGTTGCTAAGCAACGCGCCTAATCTGATGGGCATCACGATCTTGCGCAAGCTGCAGGATGATCATCCGGATCGTTACCCCGATAGCATGCGTCGCACGCTGGAGCGACGTATTCGCCAGTGGCGGGCACTCGAAGGCCCAGTCTGGAGGTGTTCTTCCCCAGGAACATCAGCCCGGCGTGCGGGGACTGTCGGACTTCACCGATATGAGCAAGCTTTGCGTGACGATTGGCGGTGCGCCATTCGGCCACCGGTTGTATCACTTCGTGCTGGCGTTCTCGCGCTGGGAGTACGCGAATGTGATTGAAGGCGGCGAGAGTTTCGAAGCTCTCGCCGCCGGATTGCAGAACGCGCTGTGGCAGGCAGGCGGCTGCCCGCGAGAACATCGCTCTGACAGTCAGTCGGCTGCATTTAAGAACCTGACGGAGCAGGAGGACTTCACGACGCGTTACGCAGCGCTGCTTGATCATTACGGCATGGAGGGTACGCGCAACAATCGCGGTCTGGGTCACGAGAACGGCAGCGTGGAATCCTCGCATCGATATCTGAAGGAAGCGGTCGACCAGGCCCTGATGCTCCGCGGCCATCGTGACTTCGCGGACCGGGTGGCCTACGATGAATTCATCCGTGAGGTGGTAATGCGCCGAAGCCGGCGCAACGCTGCGGCGTTTCGCATTGAGCGCGCACAGTTGCAGGATTTACCTGAACGCCGTACCACTGACTTCGTGGAGGAAGAGCCGCTCGTGACCCGTTGCAGCACGTTCACCGTGCGCGGCATCCTGTACAGCGCGCCGTCGCGCCTGATCGGCCATCGCCTCAAGGTGCGTCTCTACGAAATTGGCTCGAATGCTATCTGTCGGGCGCACTGATGCACAGCACGCCGCGAGGCTCCCGTGCCGCCGATAACCGCCACGCGCTTGATTACCGCCACTTCATCGACTTGCTCAGGCGCAAGCCACAGGCATTCATGGGGCTCGCGTTTCGTGATGCTCTGTTTCCTCGCGAAGCCTATCGCCGGACCTGGGAGCAGTTGGAGGGGCAGCGGTCGCAACGTCAGGCCTGCAAGAGCATGGTGGGCCTGCTCGAACTCGCGGGACACCATGGCGTTGAAGCGGTGCTGGCCGAACGGTTTGAAGCGTTGCTCGCAGCCGGCGACCTGCCCGATCTGAAGCAGTTGCGCGATGATTTCGCGCCACGTCAGGCAGTGTGCCCTGAGGTGGTGGTCGAAATGCCCCCGGTAGCGATCTATGACGAGTTGCTCAGCCAGGTGGCAGCATGAACGCTCCCGCCCATGACAACGGCCGTCTGGCCCTGATGCTCAACGAGCTACGTTTGCCGACCATCGGCAGGTTGTGGCCCGAGTTCGCGGAACGATCTGACAAGGAAGGCTGGCAGGCCTCCCGGCTACTCGGCGCATTGCTCGAGCACGAACTGGCTGAACGAGCCAAACGACGCATCGAGCGCCACCGAATCGAGTCACATCTGGACCCGACCAAGACACTTGGGACCTTCGACTTCGGCATGGTGCCGATGGTCTCGAAGGCGCATGTTACTGCGTTGGCAACCGGAGAATCCTGGCTGGAGAAAGGCGCCACAATTCTCCTGTTCGGGCCACCTGGCGCTGGCAAGAGTTATCTGGGATCAGCCATAGGACACGCGTTGATCGACGCTGGCTATCGGGTGCTGTTCATGCGCACCAGCGAACTCGTCCAGAAGCTTCAGGCTGCACGCCAGAGCCTGCAATTGCCATCCGCGCTTGCGAAGCTCGATCGCTTCGATCTCATCATCCTCGATGACCTGTCGTACGCGCGTAAGGATCAGGCTGAAACTAGTGTGCTGTTCGAACTGATTGCCGAGAGGTATGAGCGCAAAAGTCTTTTAATAACGGCCAATCAGCCGTTCTCTGGCTGGAATGATGTGTTCCCCGACCCCGGCATGACGGTCGCAGCCATCGACCGGCTCGTCCATCACTCGACGATCTTCGAGCTGAACGTCGAAAGCTATCGCCGCCGTAAGGCCAGCGACAAACAGAGCGCGCGCCGGCGACAATTGCGATGGAGGCGCGACAACTATGAGTTAGCCAGCGACAACTACACCCGTCGACCGGCCAAGATAGTTGTCGCTGACCAGCCGTGCTGCTTGACGCCGTCTAGCGATAAGTTAATTTTCTCCGTAGGCGAAGATGAGGCACTACGCCGCCAAGCAGGTGCGCTGTTCAAACTGCGGGCATACGGACGATTTGGCAGCACAATCGCGTCGAGCGCGCGACGCAGACGCAGACGCAGCACACGTTGCCACTGCATGGCCACCAGCAGGAATGAGCTTCGCTATTAAAGACGCGGGCATGCCACTAGCTGACGGCGAGGCGTGCGGTGCCTCTATTCCCTGTCGCATGCCGCAAAGAATGACTTCGAGTCGTATGATTTCACGTTCGGCGAGCCTTGTTGCTCGCGCGGCCGTTTCTCTATGAGAGGACCTCTACGCGACGCAAAACAGCCGCTTACGTAAAGGCGCATCTAAACGATAAATTATTTCGAATCGGTAAATGTATCGAAGCCGCTATGATGGTTGTCGTGCGCGCACCCCGCATTGCAACGAACAGCCGGAGATCGCGATCCTTGATCGCTGCAATCCCCTCCTCTTCCTGCGTCCGGTCCACGGTCACGCAGAACCATTTGACGAGCTCGTCTGTATCGTCGAAGATAGGCACGATGCGCGCCGTCATCGAACGATAGCCTTGCTCGCGCTGCATCAAGCGAAACGCTAACGTGCTGCAGAGCCGATCCTCAACGACGCCACGCCATTGACGACGGACGCGTTCGCGGTCGTCCGGATGCACGGCGTCGAACCATCCTGCATCGATTTGTTGGCGCGTGGCGAAACTAGTCCGATGTGGTCGTTGGTGCCTGCCCGAATAGCGCTTTGAGGCAGAACAAATCTTCGTGACTTTTCCATCAACGCCGCGTCGTCGCCAGACCAGTGCTGCAGTAGCGATTTCACACGCACCAATCCGGGGGTTAGTCTTAGATTGAGGCACGCTATGCAAAGGCTCTCCTCCCAGCCCTGCGACTCACTTCGATTGACGCGCGCTTCGCGACGCAACTGGTCTGGGCCTAAATTTACGGTGATAAGTGTCGTTAGCTGGTCTATCCCCCAAGCAATTGATAGCCATGCATCGATTCACGCCCCATTCCTCCGCACAGGCCGCCAGCTTCGTCTTAGCAACGCTTCTGACAGTCTTCGTACTCTCCGGTCTCTGGGAACTGAAACTCGAAGGCTGGACGACGGCCTTACTGGGTCTTTCTTACGAATCTAATTTCGAAGCCGCAGAGCGGTGGCGCTTTATTTTGACCTCGACCGGGTTTTCAGCGCTTGCTCTGATAGTGCCTGGCGTGCGCATAGCGCGGTTACTTGCCATCCAGCGCAAAGCGTTCGCTGCGTTGCGGGCGGAGCAAAGCAGAAGCGATTCCCTTGCGCGGCATGATTCATTGACGGGTCTATATAATCGCCGTGTTTTTATCGAAACCCTGGACCAACGGCTTGCAGTTCCACATGAAAAAACTGCGGTCCTGATCATTGATTTGGATAGGTTCAAACCAATCAATGACACTTACGGTCACGCAACTGGTGACAAGGTGCTTTGCGAAATTGCGGTGAGGCTTGCCGAGTTTGGGAGCAATCGCTCGGCTACGGTTGCCCGGCTCGGGGGAGACGAGTTCGCGATGTTCATCCCCGAAGGCAGCAGAGAAACGCTTGCGCTAATATCGGAGAGCTTACTGCAGAAGATTGGGGCGCCCCTTTCCGGGATTTCAGGAAATGTGTCGATCAGCGCAACCATCGGGATCGGAATGAGC
This sequence comes from Caballeronia sp. GAWG1-1, assembly GCF_023631465.1. Lineage (NCBI taxonomy): Bacteria > Pseudomonadati > Pseudomonadota > Betaproteobacteria > Burkholderiales > Burkholderiaceae > Caballeronia > Caballeronia sp. GAWG1-1. The sequence continues at coordinate 7,270 of NZ_JALQDB010000070.1, read as the reverse complement.
CCGTTTGACGCCGCCACCTCTGAAGGCCTTCTGAAATGTGCTGACCATGCGATGTACCGCGCTAAAAAAATGGGGAAGGACAGCTACCACTTCCACGAACCGCATTACGACCAAGAACAAAAAGCGGCGGCTCAATTTGAAGAAGAGCTAGCGTATGCCGTCGCAAAAGAGGAGATCGAGCCTTACTTCCAACCGGTCGTGAGTTTGCCGGACCAGCGACTCGTCGGGTTTGAAATCCTAGCGCGTTGGCGACACCACGATCGTGGACTTCAAATGCCAGATACTTTCATCCCCATCGTTGAACGATTGGGCTTGATGCCTGAAATGAGCTTTTCGTTATTAAAGTTGGCGATCGCTCACGCCCTGACGTGGCCTGGCGAAATGACTCTGGCGCTAAATGTGACCGTCGGCATGCTTGAAGACAGCACGCTTCCCGAACGCCTTTGCAGCATCCTTGAGCAAGCGAACTTTCCCTTCAGTCGCCTGGAGGTCGAGGTGACCGAGCAGGCTCTGGTTGGCAATCTGCCCGCCGCACGGCGAGCGTTGCACGCTTTACGAGCAAGAGGCATCAGTGTATCGCTCGACGATTTCGGAACAGGTTACTCGGGGATTTACCATCTAACCCAGCTTGCGATCGACAAAATCAAAATCGACCGATCATTTATGAATGACCCGGTTTTAGGACGCGATAAAGTGATCTCTGCCGTGCTGGCGTTAAGCAAAGGCCTAAAGATGCTGACAACGGCGGAGGGCGTCGAAACAGACGAAGTGGCAAAGATACTCAGCATCGGGGGGTGCGACTTTGGTCAAGGGTATCTTTTTGGCAAACCTATGTCCGGGATGGAAGTAGACCGCGTATTGGCGCGTACGCCGCTTAATACGCTTGGGTTCCGAGCGATTGCACTGCCGTCTGATAACACACTTCAAAGCGTCACGTAATGTTCTCGCGCACCTTCACGGAAAAGCTGCCGTCGACAAGAAATCCGCGCCGATTGGCGCATCGATGATCAATAGGTATCAGGCGGAGGTTGGTTGTCCATGAGCATTCGAATCCACAGGAAGGTTGGATCTCGCTAGGTGCTCAGATTAAAGCCGACGCCAAAACAGCCGTTATCCGTGTCATCGTACAACGTTGAGGCATACTGGCCATGCGCCACCTATCGGTTCGAAGCAGCTTGCTAGCCGTCTCCGTGGTTTTCGGAGCGATGGTCCTATTCGGTGGAATTTTGGGAGTCGTAACGCTCAGCCGGGCAAATGCGAGTCTGAACCGAATTAATGAAATCGCGTCGCAGGTGACGGTCGTCAACGATGCTTATAAGAACTCGACCCGCACACGGTCCGCGTTGACGCGAGCCTATTCGGCACTAAAAGAGCGCAATGATGGAGCAACGCGCGATTCGGCGGTGAGCGCCGCCGCGACGACCATTAAGCGCGCTGCCGACGAAACCGAGGCGTTCCGCAACGCCGCTTCCGTCGAGGGGCAGGACGATGCGCTAAAGCACCAGTTGCTCGAGTCGTCAAACAAGCTCGCGGCGTTACTAAAACAGGCCTCCGATGCACTGCTCGCGGGCGACACTAACGCCTATGCAACGATCAACGATCGCGACATCACCTCTTCGGGCGCGGCGTATTCAACCAATGTCGAGAAGTTTCAGGCCAGTGCGAACACGCTGTCCAACGATGCCGTCGCGCAGGTTGATCGAGAATATAAGTGGGTGATCGCCCTCGTGGCGCTCGGCGTGTCTACTGCGCTCGCGTTAATCGTGGTATCGCACTTCGCACTTCAACGCATCGTCACGAAGCCGCTGGCCGACGCGGCAAACCTGCTCGACCGCATCGCGGCCAACGATTTGACCGTGCCTATTCCCGAGGCGAGCGCCAACGAAATTGGCCAATTGTTGGCGGCAATGCACCGCATGCAGCGCGGCTTGACGCAAACAGTGGAGAATGTCCGCACCAATTGCGAAGCCATCTACGGCGGTGCGCGCGAAATTGCCGCGGGCAATCTTGATCTGTCGAGCCGTACCGAACAGCAGGCGGCGGCGCTTCAGGAAACAGCGGCGAGCATGGAGCAATTGACGTCGACGGTGAAGCAGAACGCCGATAACGCGCAGCTAGCCAGCACTCAGGCATCAAGCGCGGCGCGGGTTGCTGAAAGCGGGGGCGAGGTCGTCGAGCGCGCGATCCGTACCATGACCGCGATCAGCGGTAGCTCACGCAAGATCGCCGATATTATTGGCATGATCGACAGCATCGCGTTCCAGACCAACATTCTTGCGTTAAATGCGGCGGTCGAATCCGCGCGCGCTGGCGAACAGGGCCGAGGCTTCGCGGTGGTAGCAAGCGAGGTGCGCAGCCTAGCGCTACGCAGCGCAGGCGCCGCCCGCGACATCAAGGCACTCATCACCACGTCCGTGGCCGACGTCGAGCACGGCAACGATCTCGTCGCGCAGGCTGGGCAGTCAATGAAGCAGATAGTCGGCGCGGTGCGCGATGTGGCCGCGCTGATGGATCAAATCCGGTCGGCGACGATCGAGCAGAGCACCGGCATCGAGCAAGTCGGTGAAGCGGTTTCGCAAATGGACCAAGTGACCCAGCAGAACGCCGCGCTCGTTGAAGAAGCCGCTGCGGCTGCGAGCTCGCTCGAACAACAGGCGCAATCGATGACGGATGCCGTTTCGGTGTTCAGACTCGCTGCGCACTGAACAATGCGGAATTAGTGCGCCTCGACGCGCGGGCTACCGCGTACGCAAAAACAAACCCGTTTCCACTTGGAGTATGTAAATGAAGATGACGAAGATCGTCGGCGCAATCGCCGTTCTCTTGGCGGCCAGCACAGCCACCAGCACTGCGCAGGCCGCGACATACGCGTACGTTTCGAACGCAGATAGCAAGGACATATCCGTTTTCAGACTCAACGAGTCTAGCGGTGCGATGACTGCCGTCGAGACCGTCGCGGTGGGCGGGACCGTCATGCCGATGGCGCTCTCGCCCAATCATTTGCGTCTTTACGCCGGACTGCGTTCGAAGCCCTATAGCGCGGTAAGCTTCGCGCTCAATCCCCTTGACGGCAAGCTTATTGAACTGGGCAGGGCACCGCTGGCCGAGAGCATGGCGTATGTATCGACCGATGCAAGCGGCCGCTTTCTGTTCTCCGCATCGTACGGCGGAAATATGGTAGCGGTGAATCGGATTGGCGTGAACGGCGTGGTGGGCGACGTGCAGCAGACGATCAAGACAGGTCCAATGGCACACGCGATCCGCAACGCGCCAGACAACCGCGCGGTGTTCGCGTCGGTGCTCGGCTCGGATGCCTGGCTGCGCTTCGGATTCGACGCCTCGAACGGTCAATTGACCCAGGACGTGGCGCCGGCTTATTCATTACCTCCGAAGTCGGGACCGCGTCACTTTGTCTTCTCGCCGGATCAGCGCTTCACTTATCTGATCGACGAGCTCGATGGCAATTTGCACGTGCTGTCGTTCGACAACAAGCACGATTTGGTGAAACCGATTCAGACCGTCTCGATCTTGCCACCCGACTTCTCCGGCGGCAATCCATGGGGCGCCGATCTGCACCTGACACCCGATGGCCGCTTCCTGTATGCATCGGAGCGAACGTCGAGCACGCTCGCGGCGTATAAGGTCGACAAGGCGACCGGCAAGCTGACGCGTATCGGCACGTTTTCGACCGAGAAGCAACCGCGAGGGTTTAATATCGATCCGTCCGGCAAGTACTTGCTGGCTGTCGGGCAACTGTCGCCTAAGCTAAGCGCTTACCAAATCGACGCCAAGACCGGCAAGCTGACCGCAATTGGACAGTATCCGGTTGGCAAGGGCGCGAATTGGGTCGAAATCGTCAGGTTTGATGGTTCGAACGTGGAGTAATATGGATTGCGACGTCGTCACGATTCATGTCTTTGCTTGGGCGAGGTGAGCGACGTCGTTGGTAGAATTGTGTTGTCGAACTTTAGGCACGCACAATGGGTTTCGAACAGCTCGCCGCACTCAAGTTGCAGCTTAGTCAACGCGAGGAAGACAGTGAGGCTACATCACCGTTAGTGTCAGCGCCCGTGGACGCAGGACAGGGAATCAAGGGGCAAAAGCGTCCGCGAACGTCTGTTGATGGAGCCGCGCGCGCAGTCACTATCCTTCAGCGAAATTTCCCGCGCGCATTTCCGCGAAGTCCTGCATCTAAGGTTCCGCTTAAGGTTGGGATTCTCAGGGACCTGCTCGCCCGGGCGGCGACGCTTAGAATTAGCGAGCGAGACATTCGTAACGGTGTGAAGCTCTGGTGCCGTGGCCAACGCTATTGGACTTGTCTCGTCGAAGGTGCGGTACGCGTTGATCTCAATGGCAAAAATGCTGGATTTGTAACCACCGCCGACGCCGAGTACGGCGCAAGTCAAGAGAACATTCGACTTGCGCGCAAGCGGGAGCAGATTGCAAATATACGACGCGTACGACGGCGTTGATTTTTAATTGTTGTCCCTATTGCCTTTTCCAGTTCTGGACGACTGTCAGTGCCCTAAACCAACCCACTTCGGCCCATCGTCTCATCGCGACCGCTACTGCCGCTTCCAATGTACAACAAACATTTCCGCGGTCGCCCCCTTTGCGCGGGAAGCCAAAGCATTCCCGGCAGCCGCGTCAACTGGGCTCTCGCGGTCGTCTGTCATGCGTCCCACAGGCGACCTCGAGATGTTAAGCAATCACCATGTTCTAATTACTGGGCTGCTTCGCGAACCGATTTTGAGCGGAAAGAAGAGCGAAGAAAGCGCTGCCCTTCGAACTGCTCCGGTACAACGCGGTAGCGCAGGTCCTCTTCAAGCATACATTCAGCAAAGGTCTTCTTTAGCTTGTCGCAAGGCTCTGCTGCCTCATTGGTGTTCCATTTCTTTGCCATCATGTTCCGGATTTCGTCCGTTTCCTATCCTCCCTCACCGGGCTTGTTAATCCCACATGCGCAAGATATGCCGCATCGGCCAAAGCAAACTCCAAATGGATCAGCCCACTCGGGGTTACTTTCACCGGAACAGAATAATCAGAAGTGTTGACTGTTGGTTTGCACGGAATCCGCACCCCCCTCTTCATGGCGAGTCCTCTCGCCTGCTTTGTAACCGTCCGACCCTGACCGTATAGACGGCTGATGAAGGCAGAGCCATGCTTTCCCGGGGCACAAATGTGACTGTGTCCATAAGGGAATCATGGACACAGTGACTGAATTCACCGAAGTTAAAAGCGCCCGGAAATATCACCGGCGTACCGTGGACGAGAAACGCCGGATCGTCGAAGAGACGTTATCCGGTAAACGTTCGGTGGCGGAGATTGCACGCCGTCACGAAGTGAACGAGAATCAGCTGTTTGACTGGCGCAAGCAGTATCTGGAGGGACGCCTTGGTGTGAACGATCGCGAATGCGCCTTGCTGCCGATCACTTTGAATGAGGCCAGCGACAGCGACAGCGACAGCGGCGCGGCCCAACAGGCCGCTTCTACGCCTTTAACACAGGGGCTCGGCACCGATCCGGATCCAGTTGCCACGAGGCGAGATACACGTGGAAGGGGGCGTCGATCTCGACACGCTGCGCGTTGTGATCCAGTGCCTTAGCCGATGATTGGTCCGCTGACAAACACGCGCATCTGGGTTGCCGCCGGATTTACGGATATGCGCTGCGGCTTCGACGGCCTGGCCGCGAAGGTGCAGACTGTGCTAGCGAAGGATCCATTCTCTGGTCACATCTTCGTGTTCAGGGGCAAACGTGGCGACCTCATCAAATGCCTGTACTGGCGCGACGGCGGCCTATGCCTGTTCGCCAAACGTCTGGAGCTCTGGAGCGTGGGCGCTTTGCGTGGCCTCGTGCTGATGGCGGTGTTGTTTCGCTGACCAGCGCTCAACTCGGCCTTCTGCTCGAAGGATTCGACTGGCGACAGCCCGTCGATGCAGCGCGCCCCTCCAGCGCTTTGTAAACGTATGTGACAACGCAGGCTTGGGGCAATGCACGCGCGTAAACTGCGTGCATGGCATCCAGCGACGCTATCCTTCCGGACGATATCGAGGCTTTGAAGGCGCTCCTGATCGAGCGCGAGGCGGCGTTACGTGAGCACGAAGGCGAGCTTACGGATCTGCGCGACACTGTCACGATGCTCCGGAAGACACTCTCCGACCGGGCGCTCGAGATTGAGCACCTGAAGCTGTGGATTGCGAAGCTGCAGCGCATGCAGTTCGGGCGCAAGTCGGAGAAGATTGATCGTCAGATCGAGCGACTCGAATTGCGTCTCGAAGATTTGCAGGCCGACGATGGCGCGGCAACGGTCGACGCACCAACAAGGCCTCGTTCTGAGACCGGCAAGTCGTCGGGACGCAAGCCGCTTCCGCAACATCTTCAGCGCGACGACGTTGTACATCAGCCCGAGGACGCGTGCTGTCCGCAATGCGGTGGCGCGCTTAGCGACCTCGGAGAGGACGTCTCCGAGCAACTCGAATATGTACCTGGGCATTGGCGAGTGATTCGTCACCGCCGACTCAAGAAGGCCTGTACTTGTTGCGACTGCATCGTGCAGGCGGCTGCACCCAATCGGCCAATCGATCGCGGCATGCCCGGCCCCGGGTTGCTCGCACATGTTCTGGTCGGCAAATTCTGTGACCACCTTCCCCTGTACAGACAGTCAGTGATCTATGCGCGAGACGGCGTGGAACTCAGCCGTTCGACACTTGCGGACTGGGTCGGCCAGTGCAGTGCGTTGCTCCGGCCACTGGTAGATGTCGTTCGCCGATACGTGATGGCCGCCTCGAAGATCCACGCGGATGACACCTCGGTACCGGTGCTCGAGCCCGGCAATGGCAAGACCCATACCGCACGTCTCTGGACATACGTTCGGGACGACCGGCCAGCGGGCTCCAAGTGCGTATTTCGGCGAACGTGACCGCCGATTTCTGGAACGTGACCGATTCGGCAAGGTCGGGCGTTGCGCGGTGTCGATTGTAGATTTCCTTGCTAGTTCCAGTCGAGTTCTGGTTCGAGCACGCTTGGTTTCGGAGGTGGTTTTCTAAGAGATTCGCCCGTCAGTTTGATGCGGTGATGTCGCTGCAATAAGGCGATCGAGCATTGCGTCGGCGATCGTCTCGTCGCCTATCCAGCCATGCCAGTGTTCGATTGGTAGCTGGCTGGTCACGATCGTGGCTTTACCGGCAGACCGGTCATCAATCATCTCGAGCAAATCGTTTCGGACCATCGCGTCGAGCGGAGCCATTCCCCAATCGTCCAGCAGAAG
>NZ_JALQDB010000069.1:0-15763 GCF_023631465.1 Caballeronia sp. GAWG1-1 | reverse complement strand
GACGCCTGCAGAAGCTCTGGACGAATACCTAAAATCTGTTCAACAATCCAGTGTTGCGACGACCGGTTGAATCCGCCCAATACCTCAGCATTCGGTACACCGAACGTTTGGTGGACGTGGGCGTTGAGCCATCTGTCGGAACTGTCGGCGAGTCCTATGACAATGCTCTGGCCGAAACGATCAACGGCTTGTATAAGGCCGAAGTTGTACATCGGCGTTCATGGCGCACACTCCAAGACGTCGAGCTCGCCACGCTCGAATGGGTTCACTGGTGTAACCACCATCGGCTGCTCGGCCCGCTCGGGTACGTATCGCCTGCGCAAGCAGAGGAAGTCTACAATCGGAATCTGGTGCGATCCGCTCGCGCGGCGTAGCGCCCAACTCGGCGGTCTCCGACAAAGTCGGGGCGGTTCAGTTTAGACCCGTCAATGAATCATGCCGCGCAAGGGAATCGCTTCTATTTTGCTCCGCCCGCAACGCAGCGAACGCTTTACGCTGGATGGCAAGTAACCCCGCTATGCGCACGCCAGGGAATATCAGAGCGAGAGCTGAAAACCCGGTCGAGGTCAAGATAAAGCGCCACCGCTCTGCGGCTTCGAAATTAGCTTCGTAAGAAAGACCCAGTAAGGCCGTCGTCCAGCCTTCGAGTTTCAGTTCCCAGAGACCGGAGAGTACGGAGACCGTCAGAAGCGTTGCTAAGACGAATCTGGCGGCCTGTGCGGAGGAATGGGGCGTGAATCGATGCATGGTTATCGATTGCTTGGGGGATAGACCAGCTAACGACAGTTATCACCGTAAAATTAGGCTCAGACCAGTTGCGTCGCGAAGCGCGCGTCAATCGAAGTGAGTCGCAGGCTGGGAGGAGAGCATTTGCATAGCGTGCCTCAATCTAAGACTAACCCCCGGATTGGTGCGTGTGGAATCGCTACTGCAGCACTGGTCTGGCGACGACGCGGCGTTGATCGAAAAGGTCACGAAGATTTGTTCTGCCTCAAAACGTTATTCGGGCAGGCACCAACAACCACATCGGACTAGTTCTTTTAGCGTACTAGCCAGAAACATCTGATGTCCTCAGGCCGTCGCTTTCAAGCATTCATACTCTTCAGCTGAAGAGCGCATGCATCTCGTTTAGATAGAAGAAATCGTCAGACGTGCGATATCATCGGGCGGTTCAACTGGTCAGTGCTCGAGACGGATCACACGAGCATTTTCTTAAGCGCCTAGTTAGCTGAGGTACGCGATGGCAGCAAGTCTCGACGAATTGGTTGTTTCGCTTGCCCGCTGCAGATCCAACGAGGCGTTGCTTGAACGGGCCTTGGCGAGCTCACGCATCGGTGCATGGCTTTGGGACCTCGAACACAACACGGCGACTCTTACGCCCGTCGCTGCCGAGATCTACGGCTATTCTGAAGATACCGGTGAGGTCCCGCTGAACGAACTGTGGGACCGAGTTGCCCCTGAGAAGCGCAATCAGTTCGCAGAAGCGGTATCAGATGCGTTGCGTCGGGACGCGCCGTTCGAGCTTACGTTTCCATTCGTTATCGCGAATGGCGAGCGACGTCTGTTTCAACTCAAGGGCGAAAGCGAAGTCGACGCAACGCAGTCGCGTATTACACGAGTCTTCGGCGTGACTTATGACGTGACGGAGCTTTACCGGCTACAGGCGCAATTGCTTGCGAGCGAGCGTAGACATCGTGCGTTGACAGAACTCAGTAGCGAACTTGCCTGGGCGACTGACGCTTCGGGCCATCAAATTCTCATGGGCGCGGAAGAGTGGGCACGATTCACGGGTTTCGCCACTCGCCAACGAATCGATGCAGGATGGTTCGACGCCGTGCATCCGGACGACCGCGAACGCGTCCGTCGTCAATGGCGTGGCGTCGTTAAGGATCGGCTCTGCAGCACGTTAGCGTTTCGCTTGATGCAGCGCGAGCAAGGCTATCGTTCGATGACGGCGCGCATCGTGCCTATCTTCGACGATACAGACGAGCTCGTCGAATGGTTCTGCGTGACCGTGGACCGGACGCAGGAAGAGGAGGGGATTGCAGCGATCAAGGATCGCGATCTCCGGCTGTTCGTTGCAATGCGGGGTGCGCGCACGACAACCGGCCACGTTGATCTGAGCAACTGGTGCGTCCACTGGGACGATGATCAAACGTCGTTGAACGACGCAGATGGCACAACAGGCCTACCCTATTCAAGCGTCTTGACCCGAGTGCATCCAGAAGACCGAGGGCTCGTTGACGCTGCGTTGCAAACAGCGGCTCGCGGCGAGATGTTTGACCACCCAATCGAATTTCGAACGGTTGCTGATGGCGGAGCGCAGTGGGTGCAAGGCTGTATTGTCTTACAGCGCGATAGCGAAGGACACCCGCATCGCCTCGTCGGCAGTGTGGTCGATATCAACGAACGTAAGCAACTTGAACTGACGCTGCGTGATTCCGATCGCCGCAAGGACGAGTTTCTTGCAATGCTAGCGCATGAGCTGCGAAATCCATTGGCGCCGATGAGAACCGCGATCACATTGTTAGAGCGTCCGGAGCAGTCTGAGCAGCGCGCCTCGGACCTTGTAGGCATGATTCATCGTCAGATCGACAGCATGGCGCGTCTGGTCGACGATCTCCTGGACGTCTCACGCATCACGCATGGGCAAATTAAGCTTCAGCGTACTCCAATGCTGGTTGGCTCGGCAGTCTACGCGGCACTCGAAACGGTTGCGTCGATGACGACGAGCCGTCGACAGAACGTTTCGGTCCAACTGCCGTTAACGCCCGTCTGGGTCTGCGGCGATGCCACGCGGCTCTCGCAAGTGCTCGTGAACGTACTGAATAATGCGAGTAAGTACACGCAAGAAGAAGGGAGCATTCGAATCGCAGTGGCCGCATTGAGCGACACGGCCACCATTACGATGTCCGATAACGGCAGCGGCATCTCGCCGACCCTGCTTCCTCACATATTCGACTTGTTCTCCCAAGGCGAACGGACACTCGATCGGTCCGAAGGCGGCCTCGGGATCGGCTTGTCGCTCGTGAAGCGGTTGGTACAACTTCATGATGGAGCCATATCGTTGACGAGCCCGGGACCGGGCTTGGGTACGACCGTCACGATCAATTTGCCGCTGATTCATCCGGATAACGCCCAGCCGGTGGAAGATTCTTTCATGCCCGACTTAGGAGCCCTTGGGTCCGGTGCGGCACGCGTACTGATTGTCGACGACAATCATGATGCAGCCGATTCGTTGGGAATGTTGTGCGAGGTCGAGGGGCACACTGCGACCGTCGTGTACGAATCGAGAGCTGCCATCGACGCGGTCGAAACTCAGCACTTTGATGTGGCACTCCTCGATATAGGTCTGCCGGAGATCGACGGATACGAACTCGCCAGACGAATCAGGGACAAGGGATCAGCGAAGCCGGTGCTGATTGCGGTTACCGGTTATGGACAAGCGGAGGACCACCTGCGTACCCAGGCGGCTGGATTCGATCATCATCTCGTGAAGCCGATAGATGTTCAGCGCCTGCTAGATCTTCTCGATCGTGAACGCAATAGCGCTTTAAACGGAAACGCGCATTAAACGGTGTCCCTTGCGCATTGCCATGCAACATGCGTCAGGCCATGGTTGGGTTCAGTCGCCAGGGCAGCAAAGCCTCGTAGTCGTCGGCGGTGTGCGCGTGCGGTAGACCTTTGAACAACGCGATGAGGTATTGGTACGGCTCAATGCTGTTGGCTTTGCAGGTCTCCGAAAGGATAGCGCAAGCAAGAACGTCAGTCGCCGCGATCCGCAGCAAACGGGCCAATCGCGCGCTTTGCGAGCTCGACGGACCGCATCGCGCGCTCGAACGATGGAAACTTTTGCGCGATGGAAACGCCTACGTCGGCGAGACGCTTCTCGATTTTCGCGGCGTCTTCGCCGCGTCCGCCCTCCACGTGAACCGAGAAGGAGCCGTCATTGTTGGAGAAGACTCGGATCGAAAATCCGCGATGCGACTCCCGGTATTCGATGGAGGACGCCGGCTCGGGTCCATCGGGGCGTCGCGCCTCCTTCGGCGCGGCGGCGTCCGCCGCGTCGTCGGCGTTCATGGACAAGGCGCGCTTGGCGCGCTGGGCCGCAGCCCGCCAGTTTGTCGGGAAGCACATTTTCTTTTCGTTTTCTTTTTGGGTTTTTGAATGTTTTCGGCACCAAATTGCCCTCGGCGCTCAATGAGTTTCGCGCCGCAAGCTAGCCAGAGCAGTGCGCAATCGCACACCGAGCGCCGACTAGAGCCATCGCTCAATTAAGCCGTCGGGCGTTTCAGGCAAGGCGGAGCGCGAGCTAAAGATGCGGGCGGCCGGGCCGACAACACGTTGACGACAGCGATGGCAGAGATGGCCGCGCCTTCTCCTACAAAAGCGAGCGGACATGAAAGAAGAAAGCGTTGATTTGCGGGCGATGCTCGCGGAGCTTCGCGACGCCAGAAAGTTGGCCGAGCGAGCGGGCGCGAGCCTGCGCGAAGAAGAGCGAGAAATCGAAGCGCTTCGGGCGGCGTCTCTGGCCGCCCTTCGGAACGCAAAGCGACGAGGCGGGCACGGCGCGCAGGGCGCTCTGCGCCTTGAGGAAGCGTTCAACCGCATTTTGTCCACGCCATGCCTTTCGGTGGCCGCAGGCCTGCGAGATTGCGCGCGAGCAGCGCAAGAGCTTGAGCCCGTCATCGAGCAAGCGGAGGCGAATCGCTCCGGAGCGGAGGAGGGGGAAGCCGCGCGCCACCTGCGCGATTTCGCCAAGAGTTTTGCGGCGATGCTTCAACTCGCGCAGGCGGCGGAGAAAAACAACGAAGAAGCGCGGGGGTGTTTGCTTCAAATTCGCGCGGCGGCCGCGCTGATGTGAGTCGCCGGATTTCTTGACTCGTCGTGCTTTTTGGTCGCTTTTTTGGCTATACACGGTCGCCCGCGGCCAAGCGTTTAAGGTCCGTTGTGTGGTCGCGTCACTTGATCTCGATTTCAAGGCCGTCGGCGTCGCGCACGTCTCCCCGCTCGACGAGGCAGGCCCTGGCGCGCGCGTTGAGCCCCTGACTTCCAAGCGCGTTCCGGCGATCATGATTCTCTTCGGCAGCTCTGCCTTGTCGCCGGCCCATGCGGCCACAAGCGACTCGGCGGCGGCCGCTTGGCTTTGCAAAAAGCGCAAGCGCCCATGCGCGTTGAGCAATCGAAGCGCGGGCATCGCGCTTAAGCTCGGTCTTCAAGGCGTCGAACCGCGCGGCGACGAGGCGAGGGTCGACGCGATGCTGAAGGTCGCAGGCGCCGTTGCGAACGCGGCGGCTGATTGTCGCCTCCAAAATCCAGCGTCGCGCGCGAGGTGAAGACAGGCGTCAGCAGCTCAATCTTGCCGAGCTGAACAACGCGCTCAAATTCCATGAACTGATCGAGTTCGGCCAAGCATTCGGCCGCGCAGATGAGGGCCAAGGCATGTTGCGGGGCGCGCACGATTGTTTTTTAGTCAGTCGAGCCAACAGCTCAGCATGGTCAATGCGAAACGCGGGGCGGGCTCCATTCATCGGAACTCGCTCGCTTGTCCCGTTGAACAGGAACGCGTGGACGTGCAACTGCGGATCAAGCGCGCGGCTCGCGAAGTACGTATAGCACGCGGCGATCGACGCTTCCGCGAACTGCTTGACTGCGCCGCCGCGCCCGTGACGAGTGATCGACGCTTGCTCGGCGTAGCCGAGCGCCGGTCGCGCCACGTCGTGAAGGCAGGCGACAAGCTCCGCGCTCGTCGCGGCGTCTGTGGCAGCGAAGACCACTGAGACGTCTTTGGGCGCGAAGGCCATGTCGTGGCCCATGACATGCGCGTCGCCCGCGCCTTGCGTCAACGGCTCGCTGGTCAAAGGATGAAGGCCGCGCGAGAGCCGCTCGACTTGCTCGGGCCCGCAATCTCACCCAAGCTGAGAGCGTCTTCTCCGGGGCATGTCCAGAAGGGCGGAGGGCCAAGATCCGGGGTGTTTTCCTCGCGCGTAATCGTCGAAGTCGCCGCGTTGGCGCGTGCTGGGGACGCCCAGATAATCAAGGTAGCTGTCGCCGCCAAACTTTTTAGTTTGATTCTTGGCGGAAAGTCGTCATCGACAAGGGCGGCCGCTTTGTGGGTCGCGGACTCTTCGGAGAGCGTTGTCGATGGAAGGCATGAGGGTCAAGATGAGCGCAAGTGGGACAAGCGAAGCTTGCGCGCGACGGCAAGCGGATTGGCGAGCGCTCGCGTCTCGCGCAGGGGGAGGCTGCACCTCGGCGGAGAATTTCACCAATTCTCTCCACGTCAGCGCCGGGCCGATTCGGAAATGCAAAACCAGACAAGCTCAACGCAAATCCCTGCGTTCACCGAAAACGATGCCGTTCTTGAGTTGCTGGTCAAATTCAAAGGAGAAAGAATGTCATGCGTCAGCGATTCGGCCATCATCGACGCTGTGCTTGCCACGCTTCACGTCAAGGGGCCTTCGGTCCGTCGTGCGCGCGCAGGAAATAAGCCCAGGTGACATGTAGCTGATCGTCTTGCGAGCGACTTTTAGACGCCGATTCTGCCGTGGAAAGCGGCGGCCATGAGTCTCTTTCAAGCTTTTGCAGGATCAGGTTACGCGATCACCATGCAGCTCACTTCGGAAAAGCTGAATTGCAGAGGCATATAGCCGAGGGGCTTGATTCTCAGTTCGCAACGGCAGAAGCGATCGCGGCATTCCACAACGTAGTCTCGATCGACCTGATCCTTTTCGCCTTTGGCGTTGAGCTTGGCGCCAACGCGAACGCTCATGATGCGTGCAGTGTCTGCAATTGCGGCGGCGAATTCTTTGTAAATTCGATCAAGCTTTTCGCTTGTCGTTGGGGCGTTTCCCGCCGTTCCATGTTGTCGTCGCCTCGCTGGAAAGCCGACAACCTCTCTTGCCGAACCGTACGCAACAATGGCTCCGCGCCTTTGTTTTCTCTTTGCCAACTGACGGCAGGCTGCGTTGGCCATGGCGAAAGGCGGCGCCTAGATCTTCTGTTCGCATGCGGGGGCGACTCCCTCGCGCGCGCCCTCGTTTTTTGCAGGGGCGAGAAAACGCCTTGGCGTAGAATGCCGAAAAATCTTCCGCGTCGGCGTCGGGCCGAATTGACAATGCAAAATCAGACAGGCTCCAGGCAAACCTCCGCGCTCATTGTCGGCGGATTCTCGACCGACGACGTCGACTACGTCGTGGCGGTGGAGAATGAAGACGGCAGCCTCCGCGAGTTGCTGGTCATCTCCAAGAAGGGGGGCGTGTCGGTCGTGCCCGCCTCCGCATCGATCCCCGCAGCCCTCGCCACGCTCCGCCATAAAGGCGCACCGGTTTTGCATGTGAGACTGCCAAGTCCGGCTCCGATCCCTCCGCACGAGCATTCGCCGTGATGGAAGTTCGCCGTGCAACAAGATTCAAGGCGCCGGCTTCGCCGCGGGACGGGGCGCGCAGGCGTCGGGCCTAATCAATTTTCTCGGTCAATTCATGGTCTGCGTCGGTCCCATGTCCAACGTTTTCCTCTGAGGCGCCCGGCGCGGAGAAGTCGGAGAAGTTGATTCGCGGAGGCGTGTAGCCACGCGGTTTGATTCTCAGCTCGCAAAGAAAAAATCGATCGCGGAACTCCACCACGTAGTCTCGAACTGGAGCCGTTTCGCCTTCGGCGTTGAGCCCGACTCTGATGTCAGCGCTCATGATGCGCACAGTGCGCGCGATCGCGACGGCCAATTCTTCGTAAATCCGGTCAGGATTTTCGCTTGTCGTCAGGGGCGTTTCTCAATGGTCCATGGCGGCCGCGCCTCGCTGGAAAGCGACAACCTCTCTCGCCCAGCCTCGCGCGTCAATGGCTCGCTCGCCTCTTTCCTCTCTCCCGACTGAGGGAGGGCGGCTTCAGCCGCTGTTGAGGGGCTTAAATTATGCTACTGGGTGCACTAATTCTGCTAATACACCGTAGGTCAGGCGATTTGAAGGTTCTGCCGGTACTTGCTTACCAGATTAAGCAGCCGATCCATGTTTCGTGCTCGCCGCGCAATTGCTGCTAGAAACTGCTCGAGTGTTGTTCCGTGCAACTCGCAGGCGGCGATGTCGGTGTCGAGCCATATCCGCTTCGAACGGGGGGCGGCTATATCAACAGGATTGAGCATAAGACATCGAAAGCAGTAGAGCAGGTGCGGACGGTCTGACATCCACTTGGATGGGGTTTGGATCCGCGCAAGTCGGTGAGGGTCCAGACGGGCGATACTTGATAGCGTGAGGAGCGCACCTTCCGATAACGGAGGAAACAGAACCCAGCCGGTATTACCCAGAGTGGGGAATTCGCCTAGCCGATGAAACTCCCATATCTGAGCGACGCTCAACTGATAGCGACTGGCGACACGTCCCAGCCAGCTTCCGAACGCCTCATCAGCGAAGGGGCGAGGCGAAACCGGACACGGACGCAGGTCATTGGACCGCAACGCTGCTTATCTGTTCAAGATGATCAAGCCGTATTGCTTCGTCGCCGTTACGGATGGCGCATTCAGCGGCAGCGTTTAAGATTCGGGAGACTTCACCAGTGAGGCCGGAACTGGCAGCCAGGACGTATTGGGCGATGTCTCGCTGAGCGAGCCCGGACGGACACCGCAGCGGTAGAATGCGCTCGAATGCAGACAGAAGCCTGCGAAAGGTTTCACTCTCCATCCAGCGCGGTATCTCGAACGGTGTAAAGCGGCTAACCATCTGCGCGTCGCTCTGCAGGGCGAGCACTGCGTCATCGGTGCCAACCAGAACGATGCTGGCGCGCAGGTCATTCGCGAGAAATTTCAATAAATTGAGCGCAGCACGCTGCTCCCGGTATGTCCCGGCTAGCAGATGATGGATCTCGTCGACGACGAGCATGCTAGGCGCCATTCGTCTCAGCAGGTCCCGCGCCAGCCGCTCAAGGACGGCGAGGCTTGCTGCAGGGTTATGCGGAGCGCCCAGTTCGAACAGCAATGCTGAGTAGAAGCGATGTTGGTCGGGTGTCGGCGGCATCTGCATTGAAATGATAGGGCGCAGTTCACACCAAGTCGATCGTCGAATTCGTCGGGGTGCTGTCGCCGGAACTTGGCAATGATTTGGGTTTTGCCGATATTGGAGTCGCCGTGCAGCACCAGACACGGCATGCGTTCCCGTCGCGGAGTTGCGAGCAGGCGCTCAAGGGTATCGAGCGCCTGAGTGGCGCGCGGATAATCGATCCATCGGTCGCGCAGTAGGGATTGGATACGCGACGCGTTGTCGAGCTGGGCCTGTGGTCTGATGGCCGGCAGCAGGTGTCCGAGCGGATCGTTCTTCATCGTCCGTTTCACCAAGGTTCGGCGTCGTAAGCGGGCGCCGGCTTGCTGTAATCGACCGGTCCGGGCTGTGGACTAGCTGCGAGGGACTGCGGTACAGGAAACGGGGCAGGCGACGCCTGTGAGTGCACATGCCTCGTTGGTTGCCCGTCGTGCATCTTGGCACGACGCGTGTCGCGTTTTGCCTGTGCAAGCAATCGATGTTGCTCTTCGATCGCTCGGAAGATCATCGCTTCAGAAATCGGATTTTGTCCCTGATCACGCAGAAGGCGGACAATGGCGCGTTGTTCGCGAAGCGAGATCGGGGGTCGTCTCAAATCAGCAAATCGCGCCTCAACAAAGGGCTTGCCCGGCACGCTGATGAATATCCTTGAGAGGTCATCAGGATGGTAACGAATCACTACCTCACGTTGTTCTAGCCGCCATGCGGCGAACACTGGACGCCAATAGCGTAGGTGGAATAGGGTGATCCCGTCTGCTTGGACCGTTCGCCTGGCGATAGGAAGAAACTGCAGCAGGAACTTCCATTGTGCTTCCGGTGCTGGAAGCAGGGTCGGTGCCGCTGCAGCGCCAGTTAGGGCAGCCCATGTGCTGGCCGGCGTCGCGCCACGCAGCCCGCGGTGCGCACTGTGGTGGTAGCGCTGTCCGATCTCTATAGCAAGCCATTGCTCAAATTCGTTCAACGTCAAAGCGGCCTGTTTTTCGGACGAGCGAGCCTTGCGCCCCTTGGGAGATGATCCTGTCGTACCCGGCAGACCATGCACTCTCTCCATCAGCGTACGGTTCAACCGCTCGATATGGCCGCCAAAATGCGGGCGGCCGATCGGGCGATACATGAGTTCAATGCCGTATTCCGAGCAGCCAGTCCTTAACGCCTGGCTCTTGAACTCGGCTGCGTTATCTAGATGCAGCACTTTTGGTACGCCGCGCATTGGCCATTCGATCTGCAAGCCGAGCCTACCGAGCCATGCATCCTTGGGTAGAGCAACACGCGTGAGTAGAAGTGCGACCGTTGCTGCGCCCGGACGCTCCATGCCGACGTAGAAGCCCACTACAGAGCGGCTCGCCACGTCGATCGCCACAGAAAGCCAAGGTCGACCGATTGGCCGACGTGAAGCGGCATCAACGACCATGACATCTGCCTGAGTGTGATCAACCTGCACAATGTCCATCGGACTTCCCACGAGAAAGTTTCCCGGAACATGTTTGCCGGTCTCAGCCATACTGCCGGCCTCCCGGTGTACCGTTAATCGCCGGGCGACCGTATTGCGTCCTGGAGGAGTCACACCCGTTTCTACACATCGACGTCGGATTTCGAGTGTGAAGTCGGCCAGCGGGTGAGCCAGTTGCAGCTGCTTGGGAAGCCAGGTCGTGAACACCTCGTCGATGATCATCTCGGCTCTAGACGGTTGTTCCCTGCCTTGGGACCCCGCTCGCGAGGCCAGACCGCGCTGGTGACAGGATCTGCCAGGAACCGCTTGCGTAACCGATACACCGTTGTCCAGTGCACGCCGAGAAGATGGGCCGCCTGCTGAGCCTGTCTTTCTGAAAGTGATCCGCTCCCAAGCGGGACGGAGTATGCCGGCAATGACCGCTTCGCGGCCCTGGTTTCCGGCGCTCTTGAGCATGATGAACCGAATGGCAGGCTGATGAGCCTACATTAGTACAATTAGTGGACCGCCAACGGGTATTAGCAGACTTAGTGAGCACAACCTCGCGAAACGTTGCGCTGTTGCAACAAGGTCAATGCGTTAGATGAGTCGAATTTCTCAGTCGAATCAGCGGGTTATTGAGATTTCTCATTAGCAGAAATAGTGCACTACATTAGCGGAATTAGTGGACCTCAACATCTCAACGGGTCAAGCGGTCGTTGCGACCGTGGTGAACAATGAGCGCGAGGTGATCGCGCTGGCGCATGCGGTTCGTCATGAGGCCGACATTCGATTTCTTCCCGCAGTCGAGTGAGCTGATGCCAGGCGCAACAGTGGTATCGAAATCCACAGAGTTGCGCTCCCGATTGAGCCGTAGCCGTTTTGACTTCTGACGTTGGAAAAAACGAGGGCACCGCCCCGGGCGAACAGGTCGTTTCCCGCGCGTCGCTGGCGATAAATAGTGTGGCCGTGAATCAAAGACGAGCTGGAAGGCGTTGGCAAGAAGGTCAAGGGCACGATCGAAGAGGCCGACGAAAAGATGAACGATGGTCTGCGCCAGGGGGCGAAGGACGACGCACAACAGGCGGATGATGAAGGCGGAACCCCGTGGATGGCGCCAAAAACATCTGAACGACGGAACTGATGACGCGTCGGAATATCGTCTGTTGCTGCGCCTAGACGTTGATCGAATGAACGCCCGCGTTCACATTTGCTGGCTCTTACTCACCATTCGGCCCGGCTTGCTCTAGATGCCGTTGCTCGATTACAAGCGCACCCCCGATGCGGGACAAGCATCGCCAAGCGTCCATGGGAGCGGTACACCGTACATCGGCCAGGCGAACAGGCTGACAGAATTTCCATCGATCTCAAGAACAGGACCGTGAAATGTCACGCGTAGTGCAACTCCCCAATAGTTTGGCGGCAATCGATCGCTACGCCAATGAAGCGAAGCGGCGAATCGAACTCAAATCCGCAGGGCGTAGCGCTCTCTCAATGCAGGAAGCGGAGGCAATTAAGCAGGAGCGGCGACTCCTTGAGAAACTCCAGGAACGTCGGCGGGTCATTCTTGCGAGCTGGAGGCTTTGAGGCCGGCTGTCGTTCCGCTCCTCGAGCGGGGCGACTGGAAAAAACGGCTTATTCTTTGAACTGATGCAGCAGCGAAAGAGCGAGGCCAGCGATGGCCACTACGGATCTTTGATTTCGACATGGGATCGGGAAAGAAACCTTGCTCTCGCACAGCTTCTTCCACCGCCTGCGGGCTGACGCATCCGCTGATCGCTCCGATAGGGTTTCCATTCACCGCCAGATGCCCGGACCAACGGCGGCTCGGGGCGCGGAAGGCCCTTGAAGTAAGCACCTTCACCGAGTGGCATCGGCCGACGACGTGGAGCAAGGCGTAAAAAGAACGAAATGAGAATACGCTGACGCAGGCAACGGCCTCAGTTCGTGAAAAGGCCGAGGCTCGAAAAGGACTGTGGCACGATGCCTTGCGGAGCTAAGCAAACTAACAACCGCTTATGACCGCCTCGAGTGCCTCGCGATCAACAGGTTTAAGTAGATATCCATCGAACGGTGCCAGTTCCTGCTCGGATAAATCCGATCGTCCAGTAATGGCGACAACGCATGCCTGCGAGTTTTGGCTGGCTTCCCGGAACTGCTGACATAGGTGGCGGCCATCGATGTCAGGTAATCCAAGATCAAGAAAAATAGCGTCGTAGACGGTATTGGCTGTCAGTTTCAATGCGGTCGCACCGTCATATGCAACTTCGGCCCGATGCCCCAGATCATTGGCAAGCGCACCGAACGCATCAGCCAGACGGGAATCGTCCTCGACAAAAAGTATAAGCATGGAATCGCCAATTTAGTTCTGAATAGGTCAAGCAACGGGACTGCCCCTAGTCGCGCCTCACGACGATGGCGTCCACGCGCGTCTTTAACGATTTGTACAATGCCAGCGCGTACGTCGTCAAACGTTCGGTAGGGGCGCCGGCGCCCGCCGGCATGCATCGATGTTAATCATCCAAACTTAGCGACCGTGCTGTTCGAGATTGTCCAATCAGCCGATTATCAACCGTCAACACTCAAACCTATCTTTTGCCATCCCAGCGCCCGGCCGGAAAACTTGTTAGTCAAAGCGCAAAGAAAAACCCGCGAAGCGCGGGTCAGGTCTAACCGGCCTTATCAACTCAAATATCGCCTCCCCTTCGCACTTGGCTGGAAACAAACAGCAACCGTCCGGGAAAAGAACGCGATCATCCGCGTCAGCGGGTTCTGTGATAGTGGAACAGTGATTGCTCGTCTATCAGAGAACTGCTAAAAGTCGAACTTCCGAACCGATTGAACTCAACGCCGCTCAACCCTCAAGGCGATGTCATGGACGAAACTCCTAAGAAATCCGTCAACTCCTTGGTTACCGAAAGAAATGGGAGTGCTTACCCGTTCCCTGCCGGTGAGGAAGATGCCCCACCACCGAGAAGCGAATCTTCGGCGGTAGGCAGCGAAGGAAGTTTCCGCGATGCGTCGCAGTCTTGGGACGCTGACGCCAACACCCCTCCGTCGGCCGCGGAAGGTGTCAGAACGAAGAAAAAGCTTTCCGACGTCCAAGATGCGTTGGGCAAAAGATATCGAGTCGCGAATGAAACAACCGATGATTTCGTGCACGACAGTCCTTGGAAAGCGATCGTCATGGCTGCATTGGGTGGTGTAGTAATAGGAATGCTGATCTCACGGTGAGCCGAGCCGATGCGCGGCCTAACGTTCCGCGCAGATCCATCATCGAAAGGCAGCCGTCTTTCATCGGGAGAGCCAAGTTGCCAACAGGTCACCGTGCTCGTTTGAGTCGTGCAGGGGTGTCCACCTGGACTGTCAAGAAGGGCTTTCATACGGAAGAAGTCGGCATGGTTACCGCAAAGATTTTCGGAATTTTGGCCCTAGTCTGCTCGGTTGCTGCGCTGGCGGACCAAAATGAAAGACCCCGAAACGCGGCGACGGTCGTTGGCGAGCCAACCAGAAATGATCCTTTGCCTTTACAAGATAACGCTACCGATGTGTCGACGTATTTGCACTCAGACGATCGATATCCGTCTAACCCTGCGACTGGGCCAAGCATAAAGAACGACGTCTCCGGATCGGGGCCAGAACGACCGTCGCCACCAAACGAGCCTGCTTCGCCAGGCAGTGGAATGAAGAAACCATATTAAAACTATGGGGCGCGGGATGGGGCTCATTCGTCAGCCCGATTGCAACTTGTCATGGCCTCTTGGAAACCCCTCTCGACAAAGCCATTTCCGCGTCTGCTCGATTGAACTACTACTGCGATGGGACGCGGTTCCGGGACGGATTCAACGACGTAAACATCGAGGGCCGAAACTCCCTTTTCTCGGAGAGAGGCTGAGTCATCGCGGTTATCACCATCGACAAGTCCGCGGCTTTCCATGTGGTTAAGCTGAGGGACAACATTCAGCCCGGCAATGGCGTCGCAAACATCGCGACACGTACCAACTGGTACGATCGTTATATCTTTAAAAATCTGTTGGTAAAGCGGCCTATCGAGACTTGCCTCTGTCCCTTCTACAGCTTGCCATACGTGTTGGCCGAAGTACTGGTACAAAAAGTCAAGCTGATAACAAAACTGAAGTTGTTTCGTACACCTGTCGACCAAACCTTGTCGACGACGTGGTTGTTTATCGGCGTCTCGTTCAGGTTGAAGCCGGCCCGTTAAGACTTGTGAAACGAGCCGCTCAAGTTTGCAATGTTGGTGCCGTTGATAGGGGGATGCAGCGCCTCGGCTGCTGTCTCTCAGTGGTTTGGCTCGCCATCGGTGGCGGCCCCTTTTTTCGGCACCCCTTCCCGCGTTTTGACTGCACGAGGGATCGCAACCTCGCACCGTCCATGTTTGACAAGAAGAAAACATGCTGTCTGAGAACGAATGCCTCTTACATTTTCAAAAAGTACAACATAATAAACACCGTCGGCAAACCCATTGCGGCCGTGGCAAGCCCGATGACGATCAGAACGTCGTAGACATGCATCCGTTCCTCAAACTCCTGCTGCCGTTTCAGGACCGGATCGGCGGCCAAGCGGTCATAGTTCAGCGAAATGTTCTCAACTTGCCTCTTGGGGCTCGGCCAAGAATTGGATGTGAAGGGTGTCATCATCGTTGTCCAGTTGGAAACCAGTCAAGCCGACCACGGGCGAGGTCGCCTCTTGCATGAATCCTACTGGGATCGTTGCGGCGCAATTCGAGGAGCACGGCAGAGATCGGCCCTCTAATTAGGGCATAGGCCTTGCATAACCCTGATTAATAGCGGCCATTAGAGACACACATATGCTCGAGCGCGCGTTGCTTTCTGCAGCGCGTCGAACCTCGATAAAAATTTTAAGGCTCTTTTGAAAACGGAGTGGTAACGGGGCTCATCGGGCATGCTCATTAAAGCGCGAGAAGTCGAATTTTCCGGCGATGAGAAACAGGACAGTGCGCATGGTTTCGAAGCGAGCGTACCCGCGTGCTTTGCGTTTGGCGGCCTGAAACAGGCCGTTGATGGCTTCGATGAAGCCGTTGGTCTGGCGCGTCTGTGAAGCGCACCGGGAACTTCGGAGACGGTTTTGCTGGAGTTACGCTGCCATCGGCATTCCAGCGATTTGCTCATAGTAGCGGGCTTCCGCTTCGGCCGGCGCGATGTTGCCGATCGGCTCAAGTAGGCGTCGATGATTAAACCAGTCCACCCATTCAAGCGTGGCGAGTTCAACCGCCTGCACGTTACGCCATGGTCCGCGACGATGAATAACTTCTGCCTTGTAAAGGCCG
>NZ_JALQDB010000068.1:0-15851 GCF_023631465.1 Caballeronia sp. GAWG1-1 | reverse complement strand
CTGGCAAAGTCAGTACGCGCGGCGTTCGACTGGTCGTCCGCGATGAACCAGTTTGCCATCCTGTTTGGAGAGCGTTTTACCAACGCACGCGGGTGACTCCGCTAACCGCCTCGCACACAAAAATGCGGACAGGTTCCGGCCACGCGACCATCATGTCGCCAATTGTCGTTTCGCACGCCAGGCCGACGCAACAGCAACTGGTGCTCGCGCATCACGCGGTAGACCCGTTTGTGATTGACGCACGGAGCACGGGTCATCTCGCGGCTGCGCCGCAGCAGCGCCCAGATACGGCGGTAGCCGTAGCTCGGCAGACCCGTCACATGCATTCGAATCTCATCGAGCAAGCCCGTATCATCGCGCATCCGGGCGCAGCGACCATCCTGCCAATCGATAGCACGGACCCGTTTTACCGCCACACCAGAGCGCGCCACGCCGAGAACTTCGCAGACCGTTTTCAATGGTCGTCCCCCGGCAGCAAGGGCGAGCGCGCAATCAGGTTTTTTGACCGTCCCCACTCGACCGCCTCGCGGAGAATCTCGTTCTCCATTGTCTTCTTGCCAAGCAGCCGCTGCAGTTCCTTGATTTCCTTGATGGCCGCGACCAGCTCAGACGCCGGAACAACTGTCTCGCCTGCCTACACCGCTGCCAGACTGCCTTCCCGATATTGCTTGCGCCACGCGAACACCTGGTTCGGGTTCACGCCATGCCGCCGCGCTACTGCCGATACCGACGCGCCGGGAGCCAGTGTCTCCTGCACGATGGCGACTTTCTCTTGCACCGTCCGCCGCCTGCGGCGTTCCGGTTCAGCCAGAATCTCGATGTGTTCCACGTTATGCCTAGTCGTAAAGCTAGTCACAAGACTATCCCAAATTTAGAGAGTCTTCGTGTCCTGAGATTCAGGGGGCTACTTCACGCACTGTCCGCCTCCCGCAAGATCCGAACAATCTGCTCATCGCTGTATCGACTCTTCTTCATGACGCGCTCCGTATGGATGCGCCGTTATCCTAGATCAGTTCGGTCTCAAGTTACCGGGGCAGGTCAGTAGCGTCGTGTCGTCAACGTGCATGCGCGGCGCCTGCAACTGGTGCGCGCGCAGCGGCGGCAGAAGCGCAGCGAGCAATTGCTGCGGCCAGCGTCCATTCGCACAGCGTGGCCCGCGGCAGGTGAATACCACGGCGCGCATAGCGCATCTCTTGCCGATTCAACGGCAGATGATCGACGTAGGTGCTCACTAGGATGTTTGCGAGCAGACTCGCGCTCGCGTTACTCTTGGGCAGCGGCGAGGGCTGAGCGCTCGCCATCACGATGGTCGACTCGCCATCCTTCTTCGCTGCATACTTGAAGCGGATATGTTCGATGACCGTGAGCCTTGACGGCTCGTAATGCAGCGTCTCGCTACGCCCTTCGCCGATGCGCTCAAGCGCGTCGAATGCGGCCTTCTGTTCGTCGCGCAGGTCATATTCGATGCGCGTGCGTGGTAAGTCCTTTGGCAGCCAGGGCGTCCCCGGCGGGCGTGCCCTGTGACTTGAAACTTCGCTGGCTCGGGAGGAACTGGAATATCTATGGCGGCGTCAAACAGCTCGGCCTGACCGGCCAGCCGCTCAGAGCTCGCGCCGAAGCGTGCGCGATTGAGTTGTGCAATCTGATGCTGAAGGCTCTCCAGTTGCTCCCACAACACGCACGCGAGCCGGTTCTGTTCGAGTGCAAAGGCTTGCAGAGCCTCCAGCTCTAGTGGCAGATCCCGGCAGTGACGGCGGCGGGCAGCATGTCAAGCATGATGCCCAACTCGCGCGACGTTTTTCAAGCTTCGGTGAGCGCTGTGCGCGATTCAGGGCAGCGTTTAAGCCACGCGCGTCACCGCGACGGCGCGATGAGGCTTGCGCGCTGGAATCTCAATACCTTCGAGCCACGCATTGAGTTCCGCAAGCGTGAAGCCGCGTTGTGCGAGCGAGGCCGGTGATGGGAAATGTCCGTGTTCAAGTCGTTTGTACCAAAGCGCGAATCCGGTACGGTCCCAATAGAGGCACTTCACCTTCGTGCGGTCACGCCCGACGAACACGAACAAGTTGCCCGAAGCCGGCTTCTGCGCAAGCAGCGGTTCGACCAGATACGACAGAGTGTCGATCGACTTGCGCATGTCGACCGGCTCGCGGCAGATGTAGGCTCGAACATCAGCGGCGATCAGCACCGTGCACCGCAAAGCTGGCCAAGCACGAAGCGCACGATGCGCTCGGCATGCACGCCACTCATTTCGATGCGAACGCCGGCGATCGATAACGTCACGCGATCACGCGTCGACGATGCTGGCGTATCGACTGACGCAGATGATTGT
Organism: Caballeronia sp. GAWG1-1; assembly: GCF_023631465.1. Lineage (NCBI taxonomy): Bacteria > Pseudomonadati > Pseudomonadota > Betaproteobacteria > Burkholderiales > Burkholderiaceae > Caballeronia > Caballeronia sp. GAWG1-1. Next base: position 13,519 of record NZ_JALQDB010000068.1, on the reverse strand, counting down.
GTCGCTGCAGGCTCACCTTCGAGGCGAGCAATGACAAACGCGGCGTCGGCCGTCACGGCCAGCGGACTCATTGCTGCCGTTTCGCCCGCAAACTTCTTGCGCCACAATCCGAAAGTGCTTACGGCAATGCCTTGTTCGCGACAAAAATGTCGAGTGCCAACGCCGCTCATCTTCCATGCTGCAACCATCTCTCGCCAGAACGCTTCGCCCTGGCGAGGGCGTCGCGTGCGCGTTCGCGCAGCAGCTCGGCCCACCGCGTCGTCGTCCATCGCATCACTCCAACCATTACAATGGCCAAACCTTCGCATCATGCATGCGGAAAATCAAGACGGGTTGCGCTGACGGATACCCATCGCAAAATTCGTTGTCTCGTCCCTAAGCCGTGCATTCGAGTCGCACTGTTCCTTTTCCGGCGCGTTTGGCGACGTAAAGCAGCCGATCGGCTGTTTCAAACGCGCTGGCAGCAGAGCCTGTCGTAAGAGACGCCCCACCAACACTCACCCCTATTTTAACCAAGCTGTTATTTCTCAAGTAAATGGAGTCGAAATGGCTTCGACAATGAGATTGGCAAGCTGATACGTCTGCGAGCAAGTTTTGTTATCCAAAACGAAGGCGAACTCGTCACCGCCCAACCTCCCGATATGGTCGTCAATTCCAGCAAGGGCATTCAGGCGATTTGCTACCGCTTGCAGCAGCTCGTCACCCGCACCATGGCCGAAAGTATCATTCACTGCCTTAAATCCGTCGAGCTCTAGGAACAGCACAAACACTTCCTCTGAGATGCCGCTATCATCGACACGGCGCTTTGAAAGCGTGTCGATAATTTCCATTATCTTGGCACGGTTGTTCAATCCCGTGAGCGAGTCTTTGGTTGCAAGAAACACAATTCGTAGCTGCGCATGGATGAGCGGCGCGGCCGCTCGATAAGCCTTGTCGACGGTAATAAACATGCCGACAATCCAGACGGGGCCTTGGATAGCGATCCACTTCATATGCAGTGCAGGCGAGATCGCACAGGCCGCGAGGAACGGGACGACGATCAAAACAACCTGTAGCTTTGCAAACTTTGGGGCACCGGCGTTGGTAAAAGTTGCGCCGAAAGCTAGGCCGGTCATGACACATGCGCTCATCACGGTAAGCAACATATCTCCTGACATGGCTGTGACGCAGCCAGTCGACCCGATGATCACGGACCATATCAGCCCCGAGGATATGATCCGATGCCGTGTGTAGACGCCTTCGCTGAAATTTTGATGAATCCAACGCGTAACCACGATGCGATTCACTACGCCACACACCGCAATAGCAAAAAGGATAATGCCCGTCAGGAAATCGGAGAAGGCGTAGGTCAGATCGAGACTGACGACGCTGACTCCTCCAAGTACAATCATCTCCGTTCGTCCGACGAGCGTACGGAACAGCTGCTCTTGGATAGCGTCGTTCTCTCGCGCTGTCGGCCGCGAGAGAGATTCGTAGTAATTTCGAATCCGAGTTAATAAAACTTGTTCGACTGACCGTTCCATTTAACGCCCTAAGTACTCATCGATGCACATTGAAGCTGACGACATTTATGTTTGACGATTCATCACGAAGGGAACTGAGCATGCAACACTCGAAGTCACACGTGTCAGCTTGCTACAGCGGCATGACATGCTGCTCGACGTCGAGCCAAGCCGAAAATATGTCTGCCTCCATCGGCCGGCCAGTGAAATAGCCTTGAACTTCGTCGCACCCCCACGCTTTGACCTGCCCGAGTATTTCGGCGGTCTCAACTCCCTCTGCTACGGCGGTGTAACCTAATTCATGGACAAGGCGAATCACCGTCCGAACGATTGTTGCGTCACGCGGGCTGACTGATATTGCTCTGACGAGTGCCTGGTCGATCTTCACGGTTGCCACATCGAGGTGGCTAAGCTGCGCAAGGTTGCTGAATCCGGATCCAAAGTCGTCGATTGCAAGCGCCACGCCAATCTCGCGAAGCCGACCGACTGCTAACGCGGTGCGATCGCAATGGCGCATGAGCGACCCCTCTGTCACTTCGATCTCCAGTCGTTGAGCGCCAACATTGCACGATTTAAGTGTCGATTCGACCAACGGCACAAAATTATCGCGCGTCAAGTCTGACGCGACAGCATTCACTGATACACGGAGTGTCGGATGACTCGATTGCCACATCGCAAGCTGTCTTAACGCCGCAGTGAGCACCCAATCGGTCAATGCGTTGACAAGCGCCGTGTTCTCGACGAGCGGAATAAATTCGCCCGGAGAGATTTCTCCAAGCTGGGGGTGACGCCAGCGCACAAGCGCTTCCGCGCTCACGCAAACACCATCGCTTAACCGGACGCGAGGTTGATAGACGAGACGCAATTGATTTGTTGAAAGTGCATCCTTGAACGAGTTGATCAGGATGAACGCACGATTTCGATGACGTCCCATTTCCAAGTCGTAATACACCGCACGTGTCTGAGTTTCGCGAGCGCGCTCTGATGCGAAAATCAACGCGGCGATCATGTCGGGTGGATTTACGGCGTCGCTAAGTCGAACGACACCGATAGACGGCGTGACATCGATCGGCAGGTCCACGCCCGCAGCTAAAGGCCGTTCGAACGCGCCCGTGATGCAGTCAACGAGCCTCCCAAGTCCGGTACAGGACGCTTCTGTGACGAGACCGTATCGCGCATAGCCGATTCGATAAAGCGTTATGCCCGGACCAAGCGCGTCGGTCAGTCGTTTGGTTGTCTCGACCGCTACGGCGTTGATCGACTCCAATCCGATGGCAACGACCATGCGGTTGATATAGTCCAGCGTACAGACATCGATCAACACCGCCTGCGTCGACGCATGTACAGCCACGCCGTGCTGTTCGTCGCGGAGCGCCAAATCGTCTAGAAAACGCGTCAGATTGGGCAGTCCCGTCACTCTGTCGCGACAGGCCGTCGAGCGCAACGTGTCAATACGCTGCGCAATCAGATTGGCTAACGCTGACAGATGGGATCGTTCTTGAGCGCCGAAAGACGCTCGGGGAGTCGTACCAATGATGCACAGCGTTCCGACGGCGTGGCCGTTGTGTGTCACAAGCGGTGCACCAGCATAGAAGCGGATGAACGGCGATCCGGTGACCAATGGATTGTCATGAAATCGGTCATCGTGGTGGGTATCGAGCACCACCATTGGTTCACGGGCTAAAATCGCATGTGCGCAAAACGACGTTTCCCGGGCCGTCTCGGTGACGTGCATACCAACACGAGATTTGAACCACTGACGGTCCTTGTCTACTAGGGTCACCAGCGAGATTGGCACTTCAAAAATGTCGGAGGCGAGTCGGGTGATGTCGTCAAAAACAGAGTCGGGCGGTGTATCCAAAATACACGCAGAGCGCAGCGTGCTCAGTCGAGCATCTTCATCGAGAGGATAGGGCGGTGCGATCATTGGTTGCTCATGCCAGCGGAGTATCGCTCTATCACCCATATGGAAATCGGCTGTTCCAAGTAAGCGATCGGGCTGCTGCTCCCTCGGTTTCGGAGATTGTTAGATGACCGCAATATCCGGTCACGGCCAAAAATGGAACTCTTTATTCAATGACGGCATTGGACACTAAAACTTAAGGGTATCCACTTCATTTGGTTTGACGGCCTTACCAGCCAAAGGGGACAGCCAACCTGCGCGCTCGGGATTTATTCGATTATTTTTGGAGCGCGTTCCGACAATCTACGAAAAGGTTTTGCGCGCTGCGGTCGTGGAAAAGCGCAACGTGCTGTTCGCAGTAGGGATGAGGTTCTTTGACTCAGATGCTATGGTGCGGCAAATTAATCGTGAATATGCATCCGACACCGGGCCGATTAGTTACCGTCAAGTTACCATCAAACGATTCAATGATCCCTTTAGTGATTGAGAGCCCCATGTCTAAACCACTTTTGTCTTTCGATTGTTGCGTGAAAGGTTGGAACATGGTTGCGGCGCTGCCACGAGGAAGTCCGCCGCAGTGGTCACGTACTTCGATTAAAATGCGGTCTCCTGCCGCGTAGGCGACGAGCTCCACCTCGGTATCGGTTTTGTGAATTTAAAACCGTTTTGCACTAGACTAGTCACTGCGGAATATAATTCGTCGCGGTCTGCCCAAACGGCGAGACCTTGTTCGATTGGCAGAGCCGTAAAAGCAACATCACGAACGTGCGCGGCCAACGTTGCGGCGGGCGCCACATCCTGAATAAATCCCGCCAATTGAAACTTCTCACTCGAAAGCCCTTTGTCCGTCTCTCCTTTAAGTTCGTCAAGTGACCGATTGATCAGGCTGCGTAGACTATCAAGTCCGCGCTGGAGGACTGTGCCTGTTGCGCCGTTAAGATTCAAGTTACCTTTCTTCGCCGCTTCGAACGCTATAGTCGCACTCGACAACGCGTTGCGTAGTTCGTGAACAAGTGCCGCTGTGTCTTCTCGGTCCTGTTTTCCTTGAGCGCTACGATCGGCGTTACCGCGCTGATAAGCGAACTCCATAACCGCCTTTGCGATTGCGTTGTCAAGACAACGGTTTAACGTTTGATATTCATCTACCAGAAACGGGACATCGCGTTCGCGAGCAAGTGCCATGATAACTTGGCAGAGATCGCCGTATTGATGAACGACCTCTTCTATGGACACATTCAAAAGCTGCAGCTTATTTGCGTATTGTCCTGCCGATGCGCCCATCTCGGAAGCGTCGCTCGATCCCAAACTAGGGCCGAATATGGCACGACTTGTTAGCGGGTCGCTGCCCTGTTCTACGCGCAGGGTTACGATCAATTGGTCTAAGAATAACGGGATTCCGGTTTCTAACCGTTCCGAAGCATGAGTGAAAGAAGACCGGGCGACGACGCGAAGTCTGCATCGTTCAATCAGTTCACTTCGATTGTTCGACAGGAAATTGTTCATCATGGCATTTCCCCTACGTTGGTTCACATTTTCGTAAAGCTTAATGGCGCAGCACTTAGTCCCATTTTTTTTAATCGCCGAAGAGCGAATTTTATGTAATAGGCCTCTCGCCCGTACTCGTTGGTCTTGGTTGCACTGTTCGCTTGCTATCAATCGACGCAAAAGATCCGCCCAATGGGCTGTATCTAATCCGGGCATCTGAGTAGTGGCAGAAAGCAGTTCAATCTGTATGATCATTAGCGTAATGTGCTCAATGAGCTCGTCGGCTGCGCGCGCGGAAATTCGATGTGTTTGGACCCTTAAAGAGAAAACCATTTGATTCTCCTTTTGTTGCTCTCTTCGGAGCGATAATCCAGCCTATAATTGGCGCACAACCTATATCGCCAGATATAAAAATGTCTTGCTCATCAAATTGATAAGTCGTTCACTGAAGGTTGCGATTATAGTTGGTTCGAGCGTTAATTGCTCGCGGGGGTGTCCACGCTCCAAACTTTAAAATGATCAGACGGTCAGGACCAGCGACTTAGTGGATGGAGGAAAAATGCCCCAGCCATGCCTCGTGCTCCCAAAATCCGAACGGCCATTTCATTTCCTGCCCCTGAGGCGCATTCTAGGGTAATGGCTAGCTTCGAAGTTGTTTGCCAAACCTCACTCGTCGGCGTTGCTAATGCAACGAGGCTTCAGTAGATGAGTGCTTCGTAGGGTATTTGACTTCGAGCGTCTTCGATCTGGTCAACGCGGGGGCGAGCGTGCTCTCGGCAGTGCTAGGACAGTCAAGTTTTGGTAACGCAAACGAAGTTTCGATAGAAAACTTCGATGGCTTCGGACTTAAGAGGATTGTTGCTTGGCCGTTAAGGAAGCAGGGAGCGGCCGTTAATCTGGTGGCTCCGCACACACACGCATATTCGGAGAAATAATGCGGAAAAATATTGAGAGAACCGCGCGATTGGTCCGTCGCGCAGGTGAGATCGCGCTCGTCCTCACACTGGCAAGCGGTTTACCCCTAGCAGCAGAGGGCGCGACATCTAAGACGGCGACGTTCACCGTGTCGCTGACCATTCAAGCCGATTGCGACATCACCGCCAATTCGCTCGATTTCGGCTCGACGGGCATTATCCAGACAAACATCGACCAAACAACCACGGTCAACGTGACCTGCACGAAGGGCACGGCCTACAACATCGGGCTGGATCAGGGCTCGGTAAGCGGCTCGGCCGTGGCGACGCGTCTTCTGGGCGGCATGGGTTCACCCAATCCGACAGTCAACTTCGGCCTCTATCGCGACTCGGCGCGCACTCAGAACTGGGGCCAAACGATCGGCACCGATACGCTCTCGGGCACCGGCACCGGCTCCTCGCAAGCCCTCACCGTCTATGGCCGAGTGCCGACGCAAACCGCCCCGGCGGCGGGCGCCTACACGTCGACCATCACGGCGACGGTTACATTCTGAGGCCCCGGCGATGTCCTTTTTCCGTTCTTTCAAGCTCGCGGCCGGGGCGCTTGCCGTGGCGCTCGCCGTGCCCGCGCATGCCGGTGCGCTGCAGGTTTCGCCCATCCGCGTCGATCTTTCGCCCGAACAACCCGCCGCCGTCATGAAGCTGCAGAACCGCGGCAGCGAGACCATCACCGCGCAAGTGCGCGTGTTCGGCTGGTCGCAAACGCTCGACGAAGACCGTCTCGACGAAGCGCGCGGCATCGTTGCAAGCCCGCCGATCATCAGCATTCCTGCCGGTGGCGAGCAAACCGTACGCATCTTGCGCACGAGCCGCGAAGCGCCGCGCGGCGAGGAGACGTATCGCCTGCTGGTGGACGAGATTCCGCAAGCCGAAACCGCCCGCACGACTGGCGTGCGCATGCAGTTGCGCTATTCGGTGCCCGTCTTCGCGAACGCCACGTCCGGCCCCGCCACGCCTAAGGTCGATTTCACGCTGGAGCGCGCAAGCGCCGGCGCCGATCCGAAAGCCGCGCCCGCGCGCCTGATGTTGCGCGCCGCCAATGCCGATGCGCTGCACGCGCAACTGAGCCAGGTGCGGATCGAATGGCCGGACGGCCGCGTCACCGAAATGGCGCCGGGACTCCTCGGTTACGCGCTGGCGCACGCGACACGCCAATGGCCTGTTGCGGATGCCGCCAGCACCGCAACCACCGCCACCGTGCACGCGACCATCAACGGCACGCCCGTCTCGACGCAGATCTCGCTCGCTAGCCCGCTCGTCGTCTCGTCGGCGAAGTGACGTGACGTGAAGGCCGGTCATGTCGAGAGCCGCAAAAGGCGCGGCGGCAGGCGCGCGCGTGCGCGTCTGCCGTTCGTGCTCGCGGCGAGCGCCAGTCTCAGCATGGCGGTGAGCGCCGCGTGGGCCGCGCAGATGGTGACGTCGCCCGTGGCATCCGCCAGCGCCAGTGCTGCCAGTGCTGCCAGCGCGGCCAGCGCGGCGAACCCCAAACGCGATGGCGTGCTCTATCTGGAAGTGGTCATCAACGACATCTCCACGGATCAGGTCGCGCAGTTTTTCATGGTGGACGGTGCGCTCCACGCCATGCCGCGTGAGCTCGCGGAGATCGGCATCCTCGCGGGGGAGACGCCCGTGGATGCGCAAGGCCGCGTGGCGCTTGCGACCATCGCCGGGCTGTCGTATGCGTACCGGCCGGAACTGCAGCGCATCGATATCCGTGTCAGCGACGCGCGCCGTGTGCCGTCCACACTTAACGACGGCTCGTTGCGCCGCCCGACGACCTCCACGGCCACCGGCGCGCTTATCAACTATGAATTCACCGCGCAGCCCCAATACGAGTCGCGCTACGCGCTCTTCAGCGAGGAGCGCTTGTTTTATCCGGGCGGCACCTTCAGCAACACCGGCACCGCTTACCGATACGGCGAACGCACGGGCTACACGCGCCTCGATACGTCGTGGCGGCGCTCGAACCCCGACACGATGATCACCACCCGCATTGGCGACACGATCAGCTCGTCGCTCTCCTGGACGCGCGCGGTGCGTCTCGGCGGCGTGCAGGTATCGCGCGACTTTTCGCTGCGTCCCGACCTCGTGACTTATCCGGTGCCGACGCTCGGCGGCTCGGCGGCCGTGCCCACCGCCGTGGATCTCTACGTGAACAACGTGCGTCAATACAGCGGTCAGGCGCCATCCGGCCCGTTCGTCATCAATGCGGTGCCGGCGGTGACGGGCGCGGGCGAGGCAACCATCGTCACGCGCGATGCACTCGGCCGCAACGTGATGACCACGGTACCGCTCTATATCGACGCGCGTCTGCTCGCCACCGGTCTCACCGATTTTTCGATGGAAGGCGGCTTTCTGCGCCGCAACTATGGTTTCGAATCGCTCGGCTATTCGGGCGAGCCGTCGCTGTCCGCGTCGCTTCGCCATGGTGTTTCCGAACGTTTCACGGTCGAGGCACATGCCGAAGCGACGCGTCACATCGTCAATCTGGGCGTGGGCGGCCTGATCCGCGCGGGCGCAGCGGGCGTGGTCAACGTCTCCGTGGCGGCAAGCACGGGCAAGAGCACGGTACAGACCATCGGCTACGAGGGCGGCGTTCCCGTCGCGGGATCGACCACCACCGGCGCGGGCGCGCAGTTCAGCGCAGGCTGGCAGTACCGCGCGCCGCTTTTGTCCGTCGACATGCAAGTGCAGCGCGCAACGTCGCATTACGGCGATCTGGCCTCGAGCGAAGGCGCGCCCGCGCCGGCATCGACCGACCGCGCAACGGTGGCCGTGCCCTTGCAGATCGTCGGCCAGCCGGGCGCAGTGAGCATGACATACGTCGGCGTCAACGATAGTTACTCGGGCCGCGCGCGCATCGGCTCGCTCGCGTATTCGTCGTCGATAGGCGGGCGCGTCGCGCTCTCGGCAAGCGTCTATCGCGACTTCGGCACGACGCGCAATGCGGGGCTCTTCATCGCGCTCAGCATGCCAATCGGCAGCAGCATGAACGCGAGCGTGAGCGGCGGTTTCGACCAGCATTCGCCGCTCATGAATGCCTCGCTCTCGCGCACGCCGGATTACGACGGCGGCTTCGGCTGGCAAGTGCAGGGCGGCCAGCAGAACGGCAGTGTGCAGGGACTCGCGCAGGGCACGTATCGCAATCGTTATGGCGATGTGATCGGCTCGGTGTATCAGAACCGCGGACGCACGGCGACCGAGCTCGACGGCTCCGGCTCCATCGTGCTGATGGCAGGCGACGTGCTCGCGGGCCGCCGCATCGACGACGCCTTCGCCGTGGTCGATACGAACGGCGTGGCAAACGTTCCCGTGCTGCACGAGAACCGGCTGATCGGCAAGACCAATGGCGCGGGTCATCTGCTGGTGCCGAACCTGCTCGCCTACGATTCGAACCATCTCGCCATCGACCCGCTCGGACTGCCCGCGACCACGTCGATCAGCGCGACGAGCCTGAACATCGCGCCGCAAGCGCGCGCGGGCGTGCTGGCGCGCTTTTCCATCGAGCACTTCAGCGGCGCGCAGCTCAAGCTCGTCGACGACAACGGCAAGCCCTTGCAGCCGGGCGCGCACGCCATCGTGAGCGCAAGCGGCAAACAATACCTCGTGGGCTATGATGGCCTCACCTTCATCGACGATCTCAAGGCGCAAAATCATGTGTTCGCTCAATGGAATGCCGGTTCCTGCGAAGCCGATATCGCGTTCGCGCCGCAAACCGCTCAGTCGCTCGAAACGCTCGGGCCGTTCGTCTGCCATGCGGTGACGCGATGAAACTGCTTCGTCATGTGATTGCGCTGATCGTGTTCGTGCTTTGCGCACTGGCCGCGGGCAACGCGCAAGCGCAGGTCTGCACGGCTATATCGACGGGCATGAGCTTCGGCTCGTACAGTCCGGTGACGGGAACGCCGAGCGCGAGCGCGACCATCGCCATCAAATGCTCCGGGCTGCTCGCAAAGTTGCGCGTGTGTGTCGCGCTCGGGCCGGGCGTCGGGCAGACGAGCTATGCGCCGCGGTACATGACGAACGGCGTGAGCACGTTGCAATACAACCTCTATAGCGATTCGGCGGGCACAAGCGTGGTCGGCTCGATCTTTGGTCCCTATGCTCCCGCGTTTTACGATTTACCGGTGAACGCGGGCGCGGTGAACACGACCGTGACTGTGTACGGCAAGATACTGCCGTCACAATCGAGCGTGCAGGCGGGCAGCTTCGGCGCCACGTTCGGCAGCACGGCGATTGTCGGCTATCAGACGCTGCCGACCACCGGCACGTTTCTCGACTGCCTCGCGCTACCGGTTTTATCCGGGTCTTTCTCGTTTCCCGTGACGGCGAACGTCATTAACGACTGCACGATCTCGGCGTCGAATATTGACTTCGGCTCTAAGGGTCTACTCTCCTCGACGTTGACGGCGGCGGGCAGCTTATCCGTGGCCTGCACCAATGCGGGTGCGTATGCCATTTCGCTTTCGGCGGGAAACGGCGTCAACGCGACATCCGCGACGCGCTACATGACGCTCGCCGGCGGCAGCGACAAGATCGGCTACGGGCTGTATCCGAGCGCATCGTATTCGGTACCTTGGGGCGATGGCACGTCGGGATCGACGACCGTAAGCGGCACTGGCAACGGCGCGACGCAAACCATTCCGGTGTATTCGCGCGTGCTGCCGCAACCGACACCGCCGCCAGGCAGTTATAGCGATACGGTGATCGCGACAATCATTTTTTGAGACGTCCGGATCATCTTGCGCTCTCGAATCGACCTGTGCGCAACGCAATGAGAGATGAGCGCTGAAAAGCACCGATCGAAGTGAAAGTATCGCTGAGCGCCAAAATCGTTTATTCGGCATTTTCCTGCTCATTATGACAGTCGGCGCTAACCAGCTCCAATACTGCGCAGGCGTTCGAAATCCCGGATGCGAACGGCTTTGCCCTTCGCATCGATGAGGCCGATCTTGTCAAAACGTGACAGCGTGCGACTCACGGTTTCGAGGGTTAAACCAAGGTAACTTCCGATATCGTCGCGCGTCATTCGGAGTGTGAACTCATCCGCTGCATAACCGCGCTTGGCGAGCCGTGCGGACAAATCGAGCAGCAAGCGCGCAACGCGTTCGTCCGCGCGCAACATGGCGAGACGCAGGGCGTGATCCGACTCGCGATTGATCGCCTGTCCGAGCATCCGTAACACGCGTTTTTGCAGCGTCTCCATCTCGCGGCATATGCGCTCAAAAAGCGAATACGGAATGACGCACACAGAGCTATCCTCGAGCGCAATTGCGTCGTAGGTGTGCTGGCCGTCGCCAATACCGTCGAGCCCAAGTGGGTCGGCTGCAAGCATGAGGCCGGTGACCTGTTTGCGCCCGCCGTCACGGATCGCAACGGTTTTGAGCGAGCCGGAGCGCACCGCGAAGAGCGCGTTAAATGCGTCGCCCGCGCGGAAGAGCGCTTCGCCGCGCCGTACCAGGTGCGCGGCCGAGATCACTTGTTCGAACTTACCGATGTCACGAGCACTAAGCCCTTCTGGCACACAGAGATGGCGCACTACACAGGTGGAGCACCGTGGGGGATCGCGCCGCGCGCGGATCGCGTCGGACATGGCGGCTGTTTATTTGATTAAAGACAACTAATTGTCTCATGATTTTGCCGTTTTGCCGGGCGTCAAGATGACGCGCTCGGTAGCTATTTCTATAGTTATCGATCGCGCCACGGACCATACCATGTCCCTGCACAATGCGAAAGCGGGTCTTATTCCCGAACTGAGCGAACAACTCGGATGGAAAAGATGCGTCTTATAGCGGTTCAAATGACCAAGAAGTCAACCTGCGTGCGGGACTCGCCGCGTTCTTGGATGCGGACCGCGTGGTTCCCATGAACCTCAAACGGTTCGATCCGTTGAACCCTCATGACGACTTGATACAAATGCTTGTGGAAAACGGGCATTTCGTTTTCCCGTCCGAGCAACATGGAGGTCGCAGCCGAAGACGGCCACGAATCAAAGTAAAGATCAACGATGGTAACGTAGTCGTTGCGGCTGTAGCGCGGCTCGTTAACTCGCCGCAAGCTGGATCGACGACGATGATGTAAAGGCTTGGAAGAGCGCGAGGGGGCGGTTTTCACGCTAGTTCTTTCCAGTGGCAAACTTCCAAGGTTGGGAAAAGCAGCCATGACGTTTACGCCATCCGCGGAAAGCAGAAGGAAACGAGTCCGCTAGGGGTTGGCTCCGGGTGTTGGACCGTGAACCTCTGCAATCGGTCCAGATAGTGTCAAAACGCATTTTGAGACGCTAGATTTTTGCTGTGTAACCAAAGGGAGTGCGCAAAGTGAAGCGGTTCGTTCAAGGCGACGATCGTAACCAGAGCTTCTGCTGCCCGAAGCACTTGAGGACTACGTGACGGACACGAATCCAGTGTGCGTAATCGATGTCTTTGTAAATGAACTTGATTTTGATGCTCTCGGGTTCGATCGCATTCAATCTGCGTCGACCGGCAGGCCGTCTTTATCATCCTGAGGTGCTGCGTAAGATCTATACCTACGGCTATCTTAATCGCATTCAGTCCAGTCGTCGTTTTGAACGTGAGGCGCAGCGAAACATCGAACTTATGTGGATCACGGGTCGACTTGCGCCCGACTTCAAAACCATAGCTCGGTTCCGGACGACAACAGCAGACGTATTCGCGATGTTTGCCGTCAGTTCGTAATGCTATGCCAGCGTCTGGACCTCTTCTCTAAAGTAATCGTTGCGATCGACGGTAGCAAGTTCAAGGCGGTGAACCATCGCGACCGCAACTTCACGAACGCCAAGCTCGAACGGCGCATGCGTGATATCGAGTCGAGTATTGCTCGATATCTCCAAGCGCTCGACACGGCTGATCGTCAGGAGCCTGCGATCGTGAAGGCCAGAACAGAGCGGCTGAAAGACAAGATCGCAGCCTTGAAGGAATAAATGCAAGTTCTCAAGAAGATTGCGGTCCAACTCAAGGGCACGCGACGGACAAGTATGGCTCACGGATCCCGATGCGCGATCAATGAAGACGCGAGGCACCGTAGTCGTTGGCGACAACGTGCAAACAGCGGTGGACACGAAGCACCATCTAATTGTCGCGCATGTCGTCACCAATGACGGGTTTGACCGCGATCATTTAGCGTCGACACCCAAGCTTGCTCGTGCGGAGATGGGGGTTGAGAAGCTCACGGTATTTGCGGATCGTGGCTATTGCAAAAGCGAGGAAACAATTGCGTGCCATCAGGCTGGAACCTGCTCCCTTTTTTGCGGGAGAAGCGCCGATGCCGACACCTCGGATGAGCATGCGCAAATCGAAGGAAGTCCTGCGACTCAAGTGGGCGTGTGGCCTGACGCATCGGCAGATCAGCCGCGCCATCGGCATCAGCTTCGGGGACGTGTCGAAGTTCGCCGCGCAAGCTAGCCAGGCGGGACTCGACTGGGCCGTTGTAGAAGTGCGTTAATTCTGCTACTGGGTGCACTAATTCGCTAATGCAGCGTAGTTAGGGCAATTGGGAATGTCTGCGGGGCATTCGCTTCCCAGCGAAAGTAGTCGTTCCGCATGACATCCCCGCAGCACATGGAACAGCCCCGTGAAAGACCGGACACAGTCTCCCACTTACAATAGCGGGTAGGCATAAGACTGTGTATATGACTA
>NZ_JALQDB010000067.1:0-16119 GCF_023631465.1 Caballeronia sp. GAWG1-1 | reverse complement strand
CGAGCATGGCTAGAGAACCGAGGCGGCGCAGGCAATCACGAGCACGCGGCAATCCTTTCCCACGTCAAAGCGTTCTTTGAAGCTCATGAGGAGTCGCGTTTCACCGATCTGAATGATGGGTCGGAAAGGCCAACGATTAATCGAGCGGGCTATCGTCGCAAAAGCGAAGGATCTGTCGAATACCTAGTATTTCCGGAGATCTTCAAGCGGGAAATTTGCAGCGGTTACGATGCTCGTTCGGTTGCAAAGGCACTTGCTGCGGAAGGTTGGATTCGTCCTTCCGCTGACGGTCGTTCAGTCCGCGCCGAGCGAATTCCAGAAAAAGGCCCAACGAAGGTCTACGTCTTCACTGCAGAAATGTGGAAATAGCAGGCACACATTGAAAAGCACGGGTTACATGGGTTACGCGGGTTACGCAGTTGTGGAGCCTTGCTGCATAAGGGTTTCAGCGTAACCCGCTTTGAGAAAAGCGTAACCCATCGCAATTCAAACGGGTTACACCTGGAGCCCTTGTAACCCATAAACGGGTTACGCATCTGGGCGGGTTACGAAATGGGTAACTCAAATTTATCAATGAAATCAATAGTTTGCGAACCCGTAACCCATGTGACCCGCGTAACCCTAAAAATGCAGCATGTACACAGGTTTATTCTGAATAGATCTTTAGCCCGTCACGGGGCAGGCCTTAAACATAAAGCGGGAGGCGCAAGGACCTCTGTCCATTGAATGAATTTGCACGCTTGAAGCGTCGCCGATCAACTCCGCCTGCAACCTAACGATAACTAGCTTTGGTAGAGGTGTTGCTTGTTGCCACGCTTAATTGCATCCTTCCCTGTTTTAATGTTCACCGCAAGTCCGATTTTCGGCCTTCGCGGTCGTTAAGCGTTCAGCCGCCGACCGGCCGCTCCACGTCGCCTTGCCGTCATTGACGATGCGGCGCCCTTGAATGTCGGCTTCTGCGAACTGCGAATGAGTCTTGCCGACCCCTTTCGGCCGCTCGCCTGCTCGTACATCGAGCGTCTCTTCGTGGAATGCACCGGCCAGTCGCTCACGATACTTGACAAGGCGTTGTCGGCCTCAGCCACGCTACCAATTTTGTCGTCGTACGGCTGCAGTTGAGCAGCGTTGCTAGCGTTCGCGACACGGCGCAGCGAGCCTCGGTTTTCGGAGCGAAAACGGATCGTACTTCGCGAAAGTTACCGTGGTTATTCTTCGCCGCACGGCATTCAGCACTTTCTTACTTAAGACGGGCGGCATCAAGGAGCTTTAACAACCGATCTATGTCGACCGGCTTCACTAAGTGATGGTCAAACCCTGCGGCCGTGGTTCGCAACCGGTCTTCCTCCTGGCCGTAGCCAGTAACGGCAATCAGTACCGGTTTTACCTCTCCTTTCTTTCGTATCTGCCCAGCTAATTGGTACCCGTCCATGTCCGGAAGTCCAATATCAAGCAGTGCCGCGTCGAATTGGCGAAGCTCCGCCGCCTGAATTGCTGAGTGCGAATCGTAAACTACAGTTACATCGTGTTGTTCTGCTTCGCACAATAAGCCCAGCGAGTCAGCCGCATCGTGGTTGTCATCGACAATAAGCACCCGTCCAGAGCGAGCAGGAACTATAGACTTAACGGAATGTGTCGAAGTCTGAGTAATGTCGGCACCTGTATGTTGCAAAAGCGGAAAGCTGATCGTGACTGTTGTTCCTTGGCCAGGACCAGGACTTTCCACGGTAATGCCTCCCTTATGCAAATGCACCAGGCGCTTGACCAGCGAAAGTCCGATACCAAGGCCGCCCTCGGACCGATCAAGAGTCCGCTCGCCTTGAGAAAAAAGATCGAATATGTACGGAAGTAGTGCAGGAGATATTCCGCTCCCGTTATCACTGATCTTGATGAAAGCGACAGCGCTTGAATTGGATACCGCGATCTCAACACGCCCTCCCTCCTGCGTGTATTTGCAAGCGTTGTTAAGCACATTGACGAGTATCTGAGAAAGCCTGGCGGCGTCCACACAAATCCAGATGGGATCTGGCGGTAGTTGTACCGTAACGTTTTGCTTTCGTGCCGACGTCATCGAGGCTACAGTTTCCACAGCTCCATACACAGCCGACCCGACAATAAGCGGCGTCAAGCGAAGTTTGATGCGGCCATGCGTGATTCGCGAGACGTCCAATAAATCGTCTACTAAACGGGTCAGATGATCGACTTGACGACGGACCATGCCGACAAGTTCCAATTGACACTTATGGTCTTCCCGCTCCATCAATGTGATAGCGGTTGTGATCGGCGCTAACGGATTGCGAAGCTCATGAGCCAGCATTGCAAGAAACTCATCTTTGCGTCGGTCAGCTTCCTTAAGCGCATGCTCTGCCTCCTTGCGTGCGGTTATATCGCTAGCTGCCCCGATCCATTCATAGATCTCACCCGCCTCGTTCAGCATTGGGACCGCTCGTGAAATAACCCAACCAACCCCTCCGCTTGCTCGCCTCACGCGGTGTTCTAGGTGATACACGGTTCTAGTCCGAATCGCTTCATTTACCGCTGCCTGAAGCATTTCCTGGTCGTCTGGAGGAATGAAGTTGTCCAGCCAATTCGGGTCGGTTTCAAAGACGTCCTTCAGAAAACCGCGTCCTTCTAGCTGGTTTAATTGCGTCCAATCAGGGTTGATGCGATAGATGACCTCCTCTGTTGCATTGGAGAGAGCGCGAAAACGCTTCTCACTCTCCATTTGTGCACTTTGAAAAACGTACTGCTTTGTGATATCGGTTGTCGTATGTAGAACGCAAGCGATTCGGCCAGTTCCGTCGAATATCGGGGTATTTGTTGCGGCCCAGAAGCGTTCTTCATAAGCCACGTGTCCGCCCGAATCTTCGATACGTATAGGATAGCGTTGTGCTGGGAGCTGATCGGATTTTCCGGACTCAAGCACGCGTGCGAGCGACTGCCGGAGTGCTAGCTCTCCGGTATCCTCGCCATCGTCGGGGTCTCCTGGAAAAGCATCGAACAAACTCATTCCCACCAACTCCTCTCGTGTGCGTGATGACGCCTGGAGAAATGCGTCATTAACGGCGAGAATTTTCGCCTCGGGGGTGGGCGATAGCAGGTAATTTCCAGACGGCAAACTGTTAAACACAATTTGAAAAAGGTGCGGATCTAGCATTGTCGTAACGGCCCCTTTAGGTTTGTCGGGCCGTCACTTTGACGGGCGCAAGACCCGCTAATTAAAGCAAAAACAATTCCTCGACGATGCCGGCGACTACCTAAGCCGATGCGCTTTAGAAGCGGCAGGAGTTTCCGGAGTTGCCGGTGGAAGCCCGCTTCGCATTGGCGGGTTTCGGAGCAAATCAGCTTTTCGGGTGACCACAGCGCAACTGCGGTGAGTGACAGAAATTGGCCGATAGCATCAGTTGAATCAGCGTGCCGCCGTGCCGATGCCGGAAGTCTCCATTGTCAACGTCGTGGTGTTCGTGCAAACGAGCACTACCGGCCAGTAAGCGACATCCACCTGATGACGCATCTGGACATTCGGGAGTCGATATAACACCGAAAGCGGTCATTGAACCACACAACCACGATGCCCAGCTACGGAACGTCCAGCGATCACAATATTCGTTGGCGCAGCGTAGGTAGCCGGCGCGGCCGAATCAATTCAAGATTGCTGGCAATGCCGCCCATAATTTCCCCAGAAGTATCGAAATAGAAATCGCTACCTTGTGTAACCGGTGATCAGCCGAGATGGCGATCGGCAAAACTCCATTTGTGACGACCAGGCCGCCGACGAATAGGTTCGGCAGGAGCCGGGTTGAGTGAACCCGGACGATTGCGCAAATGCTCCGGCAGCAGGTCCGCGTGCTTGCGCATCCTCCGTTCGTTACGTGAGGATTGACGACTTGGCGGGGTAAAGGTTGCAATGCGCGCTGTGGGGCGATCAATCGAATGATGAAGAGCTTGCTGATCGTTTAGATGCCGCTCGCATCTCTCATAAGCGGCTTTGTGAATCGCGTCTAAATGTTTCCATGGCAGACGCACACGTGGCGTTGCACGGTTTCGGCCCCCGCCGCCACAAGTACTGGATCAAGCAGGCGGATAAAAAGGCGTGGCTGGGAAACAGTCTGCTAGCGCGTTTGCTTTTCCTGATAGCGCAGACGCGCCGCTTTTATGACCGGGTGATTTTGCTCGGCCCAAGCAACAAGGGTCGCGAGTGGGGCCAGCATGGAATGACCAAGGTCGGATAGACGGTATTCGACGGAAACCGGTTTCGTTGGAAATACATGCCGCGTGATGATCCCGTCTTCTTCAAGATTGCGCAGCGAGTGGGTGAGCGACCTTTTGGATATATCCGGGATGAGTCTCGCGAATTCGGCGAAACGCCGCGGCCTTTCGGCCAAAGCCATTACGATGAGGGTGCTCCATTTCTCGCCGAGACGGTCCAGCACGTCGCGGACGGGGCATTGAGGGGCGATAACGGGCATCGCTACCCAACGTTTGAAGCTTTCGATAAGCTCCGACGTATCGCTGTTTTCAGGTCGCTCAAGCATGCCATCTTCGAATAGTTACAAGGTATCCAAAGAAGACCACGTCCTGAAGACATGATCAACGGATATTTGCTCGCCAGCTTCCGTCATTCCAATGCCCCGAACTCCAGCAGGACCTTGCCTCCCTTGACCGCATGCTCGACGGCTGTCTCGATGGCGGTCACCGGATACACAGCGGCGACGGGCTGCTGAATACCGCCGGGGCGGAGCAGATCAACCAACCCGGTAAGGGTCTCCGGGATTTTGGCCCGGTGCTTGGGATGGCCCTCGAAGAAGCCGCAGACGGATATCCGTTTGAAGATCAGGTGCTGGGCGGAGATGTGCATAGGCTCGTGGCTCGCAGCGCCATAGGCCACGAGAACGCCATCGAGGCTGAGAAGCGCGGCGAGCCGTCCGGCGGAGGCGCCGCCGACGCCGTCGAGCGCCAGCCGGATCTTAAGCCCCACAATACGTGGGTCGTCGGCCGACAGCCCGTCTTCGTCGACGAGGACGATGTCGCAACCGCTACTCGCGCGCACCTGCGCCACATCCTTCGGCTTCCGGACAAGGCCGATTGTGCGCAAGCCCCGCCGGGAAGCAAGGCCCGCGATCCAATGGCCGAGCCCTGACGAAGCGGCGTTGTAAATTACAGCGTCGCCGGGCTGAAGGTTGACATAGACGTCAAGCAGAAGGGCCGCCGTGACCGCGTTAATGGTCGCCATGGCCGCCTGCTGCAGGTCGGCATCTGGCGGCAGCGGTATCAGTTCCTTTGCGCTGACGACCATGCGCTCGCGCCAGCTCCTTGCCATGAATGGTAATACGACCGGCGTGCCGGGGTGAAGGTCTGTTACGCCTTCGCCAATCGCAAGAACCACGCCGGCGCCCTCGTTACCGAGGACCTCCGGCAAATCCGGTTTCCAATCGTAGACACCCCAGGCGACCATAAGATCGTTAAAGTTGATCGGTGCGAAGCGGACCTGCACGAGAACCTCGCCGGCGCCCGGTTGCGAGGGCTCGTCGACGTCCCGAAGGACGATGTTTTTATCACCGTAGGCGATTAGCTGGACGGTGTTCATGGTTAGAGGAACAACTCTGCGCCAAGCTCGTGGCTGAGCTTGTCTCGAACTCCTGCTGCAATGGACAGGACGGCATCAAGCGGGCTGAAAGTGATGTTGAGGTTAGTCACCTCGCCAGCCCGGTTGCGCAGGATTGAGACGAGGCCAACAGCCGAGCGGCCGTCAACCAGGTTGGCGTCGTACTCGAAGAAAGACCGCTCGCCCATCGATCCCAGAAAACGCGGTGTCTGGGTTGCGTACTGAGTGGCGCCGGCCTTGACCACCTTGAGTACCAGTTCCTTGCCTCGAATAGTCTTACGCAAGATGGAAGACTCCAAGGTGACACCATCGCCGAGATCTTCGATGAAAGGGTGGTGCTTCGTTTGCTCTGCCATAACAGGCTCCTTTTGTGCCGAATGAAGTTAGATTTGGACGGAAGGAAAGGCCGGGTCATCGACAACCAATTTATGGAGCGAGGCTAGGTCGAAACCTCGCAAATCCTGCAAACGGCCTTCGCGCACTTTGTTCGCCCAACACGGATCAGTCAACAGCGCTCGACCGACGGCAACAAGATCGAAGTCGCCTTGCGCGATCCGTTCACGCAGCCGATCGAGCCCGGCAGGCCCCGCATTGGCACCCTTGCCCGTCAACAGATCGGTGATATCGGGGCCGTTGAGGCCGACAGAGCCAACAGTGATTGCAGGCTTGCCGCTGAGGCGTTTGGCCCATCCGGCGAGGTTAAGGTCAGAGCCATCGAAGGCGGGCTCCCAGAAGCGGCGCTGCGACGCGTGAAAGGCATCGACGCCCGCGTGAGAAAGTGTCGACACGATAGTGCCGAACTCCTCGGGCGTGTTCGCGATTTTTGCGTCGAACGCCCCCTGTTTGAATTGTGATATGCGAAACAGGATCGGAAAGTCGTCGCCAACCTCAGAACGAATAGCACGCAGGATCTCGGCTGCGAAAGTTGTGCGGGCAACGATATCGCCACCCCAACGGTCGCTCCGGGTGTTGCGGCCTTCCCAAAGGAACTGGTCAATCAGGTTGCCATTGGCGCCATGCACTTCAACGGCGTCGAACCCCAGTGACTTGGCGCTGCGCGCGGCGCCCGCGAAGGCTTTGATCGTATCAAGGATGTCGCTTTCCGACATCGTGTTGGGTTCGTCGTTAGCGACGTCAGGGGCTTCCATCTTCACAGGGTCTCGCAGGGCGCCGGCGTGGTGCAACTGAGCGGCGATCTTTCCGCCGGCGTCGTGCACGCCTGCCACAACGGCCGACCAGGCCTCCTGGGCATCGCGGTTATGGAAAACCGGAATTCCTGGCACTTCGGCTGCCGCTTTGCGATCGACGGCGACTGCTTCCGTGATGATCATCCCGACACCGCCTTCGGCGCGCGTCCGGTAATAGGCGGCGACATCCTCGCCAGGGATGCCACCTGCGCTGAACCCGCGCGTCATCGCCGACATGGCAAGGCGATTTTTTAAGGAAAGGCTTTTGATCGAGAAAGGGGAGAACAGAACGTCAGTCATGGCTTTTGAGTTGTGTCAAAGTGAAAAGAACGGCCGAACCAGGCGGTGGTGAAGCGCTCAGCTCGGGCTGCCGAGCAGCAGCCCGACATGGTCGCGAAAGAACGCGGCAAGCCGTTTGGGCTGTTGACCGACGAGCGCGTGTACGGCGTGGGTGGAGGCGCTGAACTGCCCTGCCGCCTGATTCGCTTCAGTGACGACAATCATGGAAATGACCGCCGCGGGCACGCCCTGGCGATCCAGCTCGGCTTTCAGCCGCTCCTGACCAACATGCTCGACACGCAGCGGTCTACCAGTCGCTTCGCTGACCAGCTCCGCTATCTCGTCGATCGTGAGAGCCTCCGGACCAGCGACATCGAGCTCCCCAAGCCCATGGTCTTGGGTGACTACCCGGGCGGCGACGGCCGCCGCGTCTGCCCGAGCGACATAAGCGATACGCCCTGTCCCTGCGGCCGTCCACCACA
Source organism: Caballeronia sp. GAWG1-1 (assembly GCF_023631465.1). Lineage (NCBI taxonomy): Bacteria > Pseudomonadati > Pseudomonadota > Betaproteobacteria > Burkholderiales > Burkholderiaceae > Caballeronia > Caballeronia sp. GAWG1-1. The sequence continues at coordinate 8,569 of NZ_JALQDB010000067.1, read as the reverse complement.
CGCCGTCAAGAACGATCGCGGGAAGATAGGCGAGCAGGTTCTCCTGGTACCAACTGATGCGTAAGCTTGAATATTCGAGACCGCTGGTGCGCAGGTCCGCCTCCATCGCAGCATGATCGGCAGCAAATGGGATCGCGGCGCTGGTCATCGGGTTGGGCATCGAGGTATAGGCGACGTGCCGTACGCCACAGCGTTTAGCAGCTGCTAGCGCCGCGGCGTGCTGGCGCTGACGCTGTCCGGGGGTGATGAGTTCGTCCGTCGAGATGATCAGGGCGCGGTCGGCCCCAGCGAAGGCCGTCTGCAAGGTCGACGGATCGTCGAAATCGGCGCGTCGGACCTCGACTCCCGACTCAGCAAGCGAAGCTAATCTCCCAGGGGTCCGGGTAGCGGCAATGAGGTGAGTCTGCCTGGCCGTAAGGAGGTCATGACAGACAATTTGTCCCAGCGCACCGCTTGCGCCGGTGACAAGAATGGCTTGCTTTTCCATGTCTTTACGGTCTCTTTTAAGTACTAAGTCTTAGTATGAGACCTAAACAAGCGAGTCGGAAGGAGGCAGTTTTTGAAGACTTGGTAACCTTTTTTTCACCTTCACCGCGGTCATTTTGCAGTAGACAACATTCGATATGCGGGTATATGCTCGCGTCCTATGACACCTTGCTTCTGCACCAATCTTCGTTTGGCGACGCGACGCCTATCGGCTGCTTATGATGCGGCGCTGGAACCTTTTGGCATCAACATCGGACAGTATTTTCTGCTTCGGTCGATTGCAGAGCGGCAGCAAATAAGTCTTACCGAACTCGGCCAAGTGACGGAGTTGGAACGTTCGACAGTTGGACGTAACGTGCGGGTTCTGGAACGCATGGGCTTGGTGGCAACCGGGCGGGGCGAGGCGGACCAGCGAGAAGCACTCGTGGCGCTGACTGCAGAGGGACTCGCTCGTCTGACAGACGCGCAGCCAATCTGGGAAGAAACGCAAAAGGATTTTGCTGCCCGACTGGGCGCAGAGAACATTAATGCGTTGAATGCGGTGCTCGAGGCTATTTGATTTTAAGAAAAACGGGTATATACCCGCACGGGAGTTGACATGAGGTTCAACTTGCTCGGCCAGACCGGCGTCCGGGTTTCGCAAATAGCACTGGGGACGGCAAACTTTGGCACAAGATGGGGCCATGGCGCCGACGAAGCCGAGAGCGCCACGATCCTCGACGCCTATGCGGCAGCTGGTGGCAACTTTATTGATACGGCCGACGTTTATCAGTTCGGCCAGTCCGAAGAGATTCTGGGAACCCTACTTGACGGTCGACGCGACGACTTTCTGCTCGCTACCAAATTCACATATGGTTCGACGCCGGAGCCAAACCGTCTTGTGACCGGCAACAACCGCCGTGCGATGGCCACTTCGGTCGAAGCCAGCCTCAAGCGCTTGAAGACCGATCGTATCGATCTCCTTTGGGTTCACAATCCAGACGAGCTAACACCGACTGAGGAGATCGTCCGCGGTCTCGATGACCTCGCCCGCGCCGGCAAGGTCCTGTATGCGGGCTTGTCAAACTTTCCGGCTTGGCGGCTGGCCCGGGCTGTGACCATGGCAGAGCTGACCCGCGCGGTTCCGATTGCCGCCGCTCAGTTCGAGTACAGCCTTGTGCATCGCGAACCGGAAACCGATGTCCTGCCGGCCTGCCACGCGCTGGCGCTGGCGCCGGTGACATGGTCGCCGCTTGGCGGCGGCATGCTAACCGGCAAATATCGGAAGGGAGAAGCCGGGCGCCTTCAGGCTTTCGGCGGCAAGGTGTTTCAGGCCGAGACGTCGGCGCTGCGCACGGCGACGCTTGATGCTGTTCTTGGTGTTGCCGAGGACATTCACGTCACACCCGAACAAGTTGCGATTGCCTGGGCCGCGCATCGCGGCGCACTGCCGATCATCGGTCCACGCACGATGGCGCAACTGACCAGCAATCTCGGCGCTGCAACTCTCGCATTGTCGACTGAGCATCTTGCCCGTCTAGACCGCGCAAGCGAAGCGAAAAAAGAGATGGGCGAGTCTGCGGCAGCGTTGGACTTGTCCGGGCTTGTGCCCCCGGCGGTCCCGGTCGCCTGACCCAGGAAGTTTCTTGTCTTCGAAGATTGCTATGACGAGCCGTGAGATTACTCTCGCCCATCCCGTGCGCACGGCCATTGGCGCGTTCAACGGGGCACTGAAGGGCGTGCCAGCAACCGAGCTCGGCGCCCATGTCATTCGGGAAACCCTGCGTCGCGGCGCACTCGACGGCGGGCTTCTCGGCGCGGTGGTGATGGGAAATGTGATCCAGGCAGGGAACCGTATGAACCCGGGCCGCCAAGCTGCGATTGGCGCAGGCGTGCCGGTGTCAGTGCCGGCGCTGACAGTGAACCGCGTCTGCGGATCGGGCGCGCAGGCCGTGCTAACGGCGGCGGCCGAAATCCTGGCAGGGGACTATGACGTGGCCGTCGCTGGCGGCATGGAGAACATGGACAGGGCTCCGTACCTGCTCGACGGCGGCCGTTGGGGCTATCGTATGGGTCCCGGCCAGGTTCTCGACAGCATGCTGGCCGACGGACTCAACGACGCGTTTTCAGGCGAGCATTCTGGCTGGCACACCGAGGACCGGGTCGCCCATGCCGGTATCTCTCGTGCCGAGCAGGATGACTTCGCAGCCCGGTCCCAGCAACGCTTTGCCGCGGCCCAGAAAGAAGGCCGCTTTGCCGGCCAGATCGTCCCTATGGATATTCATGGACGCAAGGGCGTTGAGTATTTCAAGACCGACGAAGCGCCGCGTCCTGAGACCACAGCAGAGAACCTCGCGCGTCTGAGGTCCGCTTTCCGGCCTGAAGGCACAATCACAGCGGGTAACCCGCCCGGCCTTAATAGTGGTGCGGCCGCGATGATCGTGGCCGACCAGGCCTTTGTCGATGCACGCGGACTTGAGCCACTCGGTCGGCTCGCTGGGTACGGCGTCGCGGCTGTCGAACCCGGATTGTTCGGGCTTGGGCCGGTCCCGGCCGTCCATAAGGCGCTGTCGCGGGCAGGCGGGACGCTGGCCGACATCGAACGCATCGAGATCAATGAGGCGTTTGCAGTTGTCCCGATCGCCGTCGCCCGAGAGCTTGCCCTGCCGCTTGATCTCGTTAATGTCGATGGCGGCGCGGTCGCGCACGGCCATCCCATCGGCGCCACGGGCGCAATCCTCATCACCAAACTGCTCCACGCCATGCGGCTGGACGGAATCACACGGGGCGTCGTGACACTTTGCATCGGCGGCGGTCAGGGTATCGCCCTCGCGTTGGAGGCCCTGTGACCCATCATCCCCAACCCATTGCGCGAACGCCGGCAGTCCGCGCCGCAGACAGGCATTTAAATGAAAGATCAGGAACTCTCTCTTCTGGCCGACGCCGACCGGCGCGCGGCCGCCTATCTTAGTTCGGTCGAGACGCGCCGCGTCTTCCCTACACCGGAAGCGCTCGCGGCGCTTGCTGCCTTCGATGAGCCATTGCCGGAAAGCGGCCTCGACGCAGGCGCGACCTTATCGCTGCTCGACGAGGTCGGCTCGCCCGCGGCGGTTACAACGAACGGGCCTCGCTATTACGGCTTTGTCGTCGGTGCCTGCCTGCCGGGTGCCGCGGCGGCGGAACGGCTGATGCTGGCGTGGGATCAGGGCGCGCCCCTCGCCATGACATCTCCGGTGAGCGCCAAGGTCGAGGAGGTTGCTGGTCAATGGCTGCTCGACATCCTCGATTTGCCACGGGAAAGCGCCGTCGGTTTCGGCACCTCAGCGACGGCGTGCGGCCTGACCTGTCTTGCGGCCGCGAGACAAGTGCTACTGCGCCGCGCGGGATGGGACCTTGAGACGCACGGACTCAACGGTGCACCGAACATCCGGGTCGTGGTGTCGGACAAGATCCACATCGTGGTACTCAAGGCACTACGTATCCTGGGATTCGGCTCAGCGCAGATCGAGAAGGCGCCGACCGACGCCCACGGGCGTATTGATCCTGACCGTCTGCCCCTGCTCGACGGCCGCACCATCCTCTGCCTGCAGGCCGGAGAGGTTAATACGGGCGAGTTTGATCCTTTCGTCGATCTCATTCCACTCGCCAAGGCAGCTGGGGCCTGGGTACATGTCGACGGCGCGTTCGGGCTTTGGGCGCGGGCGTCAACGCTCCTGCGCCATTGGACAACTGGGATCGAGGATGCCGACAGCTGGACGACCGACGGTCATAAGTGGTTGAACACGCCCTATGACTGCGCCATGGCAATCTGCCGCGACCCGGACGCGCTCGCCGAAGCAATGAACAGCGATGCCGTGTATGCCGCCGGGTCGAAAAAAGCGCAGAAAAATCTCACGCTTGAGTTTTCACGCCGCCCGCGGGGCATTCCGGTCTGGGCAGCCCTGCGCACGCTGGGGCGTCGCGGCGTCGCGGCGTTGATTGAGCGGCATTGCGCCCAAGCCTCAAGACTTGCGGAGGGACTGCGCGCGGCAAAGTTTGAGGTCCTGAACCGCGTAATCCTCAATCAGGTTCTCGTGCGCGGTCACGATGACGAGGAAACCACGGAGATCCGGCTTGCCGTGGAGAGGTCCGGGGAAGCTTGGTTCGGACCATCGGTATGGGGCGGCCGTCCGGCTTTCCGCCTTAGTGTGTCGTCCTGGCGAACCGAGGACGCTGACATCGACCGGCTGATCGTTCAGCTCACGAAGTTGCGTGCCACGCGCACATGAACTTGTAACGACAGGAGACACGATGGACAACGTTCTAGAAGAGGCCAGCCACAGCGCCGATAGTGCGTCCTTCAAGATCGTGGTGGTGCTGCGCGAGGATCTCGAGCCTTGGAAGCGGCTTAACGTGGCGTGCTTCACAACCAGCGGTGTGGCGGCTGCGCCGGGCGTCGTCGGTCAGCCTTATCGCGACGCGTCCGGTCTCGCCTATCTGCCGATGTTCCAAGAACCTGTGTTGATCTTCGGCGCTTCAGCGGGCGAGATGGAAAGGACCGCCGACCGAGCCCGAGCACGTGATGTTTCTTTCTCGGTCTTCACCGAGCAGTTGTTTAATACCTTCAACGACGCGGACAACCGCGCGGCCGTCGCCGCCGTAGAAACGGCCGATCTCGCCACCGTGGGAATGGCGTTCCGCTGTGAGCGCAAAACGGCTGACAAGATCCTCAAAGGGCTAAAGCTCTTACGCTGACGCAAACTTCAATTGTTCGGAGAACCTGACGAACGCTTTTCCTCGCGTCGAAGTCAGAAGCCACGCCACGCCAGCAGATCAGGCCAGCGCCATCGATTTCGTCAATCGCGTCAACTGGCTGTTCGAGACTTGGGACGTGGACGGCATGGTCGATGCATTTTTGCCGGACGGAGTCGCTTTCCACTTTCACGGTGTGATCCGCGGCCGAGAGGCGATGCGCCGCTTCTTCGACGACGACTATCCATATCTCATTCCGGGCGTCAGCCGCCATGCGACCAACCACATCGTCGACAGCGACGGCGACGGGGTAGCGGTCCGTTATCACAATCTTCTCGTCCGCTATGCCACGATTAACGACGCGCGCGAGCTTGGCAGCGGCAAGGTGCTACACAGCGAGACCGGCCTGCCGGGTATCTGGATCTATTCGCCGATGCTTGATCGTCTGAGACGCGTAGAGGGTGAATGGAAGATCCTTGAGCGCTATGTCGGCGGCTCCATGACTAACCGGCGGCTTGAGCCGGGCGACACCGAACCTGCTGCCTTGACGCCTTTCATGCCGAAGTTGGGAGCGCCGCTCGCCAAGAGCGCACGCCCGCAATGACCAGCTATGCTAATCTCGCCCGCCGCCTGCGGCAGGCTTATACGTTCGGCCCGGTGTCGCCGCTTCGAGACGGACTCGAACCGCATGATGTCGACGGTGCGTATGCCGTCCACTCCATTAACACCGCTTTTTGGCAAGACCAAGGCCGGCGCATCACGGGGCGCAAGATCGGACTGACGGCGCAAGCGGTTCAAAAGCAACTCGGGGTCGATCAGCCGGATTTTGGTGTCCTCTTCGACGACATGGCGATCCCATCCGGCGGTACGCTGGACCTTACGAAGATGCTGCAACCGAAGGTAGAGGGCGAGATTGCCTTCGTGCTTGAGCGCGATTTGACGGCGGCAGATCAGACCGCGGCCAAGTAGGCGGCCGCGATCCGGAGCGCGCATGCGGCCATCGAAATCGTCGACAGTCGCATTGCCGACTGGAAAATAGGGTTCGCCCATACGGTTGCCGACAACGGCTCCGCCGCCTTCTACGTGTTGGGCGAAGCCCGGTCGCTGAGCGATGCTGACCTCCAACGTTGCGAGATGGTCCTCAGGCTGAACGGCGAGCCAGCATCGACCGGAACCGGCGCTGCGGTCCTCGAAAATCCCTTAAATGCCGCCGTCTGGTTGGCACGCGAGCTCGCCACGCGCGGCGAGTTCCTCCGGGCGGGCGAGGTCATCCTTACAGGCGCGCTTGGTCCAATGGTTTCGCTACCTCCGGGCGCGCACGTGCGCGCTAGCGTCACCGGCCTGGGTGAGGTGAGTTTCACCTCTTCGGCAATCACCAAACACTGTGTCGAGTCTTGACTAGCCTCCAGACTGCGATCGATTACCGCCTCATCGCTCATCTCCTAACTTCGGGACCGCGTACTGATTTGTGGCGAAGTCGCGGACGCCTTTTTCGTCCCCGTGGAGCAGCTGATCATGCGCCTTGTGGCCGGCCGTTATGGCACCGTGCTTCATCCGCATTTTTGGGAATTGCGGCTGATCCATCCGTTTTCGGCCTCGCCGACGATCACCTAAGTGGTAGCGCCGCTCGGATCTCGCGGCCGCTTGCATATGGTGAGCCGATGGCGTGCGCCTTGCTGACGGGTTCAACGCGACCATCCATACGCGGGTTGGAGGCGAATGCGAGAATGTTGGCATTCACGTCGAGAACGGCGTGCGCTAGAACGACCTCTGGTGCATTGGTGCGCCGCGTACAGCCTGGACTGGGTGCATCACTTGTGCACGACCATTCTGCCGTTTATTTGCTTGAAGCCGTGCGCGCATCGAGTAAAGCCGCGGCATGGAGAAGGGCGCCGTCGCCTCGTTCGCACAGTTCATGATTTCGGCCTGGAATGCTACGCCTACCGTGTCGTACTGGATTGGACTACGCTGGAGAAATTTGTAGGGCGTGTCAGTCTGCCGAAGTTTCCGTCGGATCGGCCGTACGAGCGACTTCTGGACGATCTCGCCGAGGTGCAATCTGAGCTGCCATTGAGCAACCATGAATTCGCATCGAATTGTCCGCGTGTCCCAGCCCGAAGCAGGAAGAGGCCTCAAAGTTCTTTTGGCTTGAGCCGATGGCCGTGCCGAAATCCCTTCCCGTATGCTGTTGATACAGACCCAGATTGAAAGTTCGGTATCTCCGCATCTCGCCACGGCGACGTTGTGCATACCGGACGGCGCACAACGCGTTTCGAGGTCCAAGGATGCATGCCTCCTGAACGCTAGAACGACCTCCGCACCGTTCGGATCGCCGACCGCGCCGCGACGTCGATAACGAGAGAACATGACGTTTGCTCAGCGGAACGATCGGCACACGCCATGACCTCCGTGCCTTTTGTGCAGCGATCGCGCGATCCGAACCTCCCATATCGTCTTTGGACTGTCCGAAGTCCATTCGAACCGGTCGATGACTTTTCGTTCGCTTAAGTGGCTGTTCCGGGTCGATTTCGCCCGTTGGTCGGGAGGCGAACCGAAGTTCGAGAAGACCATAGTACCAACGGCAAGTGTCGAGAGTGGAACAGCCGTCCCGCCCGCGGTCAACGAACGTCAGCAATGGCCGAGAACTTGCCGCACGCCTTTACTGACCTGCGACGAAACTCAGATTCAGGTCGGGAGCTTGACTCACCAACCAGCGGGGACGTCCGGACTGCTATCCGACGCTCCCGATAGCTACTGTTCCCGCCCTCCTGAGCCAGACAGGAATCGGCCGCAACCCATCGCCCGCAAAGCAAAGCTTCCCGCCATCGCGTGTCCGCATTGCTCCGGACCCCCGACAACAGCGCCCGCATCCCGCCGATCACAATCACTGCGAACACGGCTCCACGACTCTAATCTCGAAGATTGACACCGCGTGTTGCAGCTGCGCCGCCTGATCATCAAGAGACTGTGCCGCAGCTGCCGCCTGTTCGACAAGAGCCGCATTCTGCGTATTTCGGCGAACGTGACCGCCGATTTCGGGAACGTGACCGATTCGGCAAGGTCGGGCGTTGCGCGGTGTCGATTGTAGATTTCCTTGCTAGTTCTGGTCGAGTTCTGGTTCGAGCACGCTTGGTTTCGGAGATGGTTTTCTAAGAGATTCGCCCGTCAGTTTGATGCGGTGATGTCGCTGCATAAGGCGATCGAGCATTGCGTCGGCGATCGTCTCGTCGCCTATCCAGCCATGCCAGTGTTCGATTGGTAGCTGACTGGTGACGATCGTGGCTTTTCCGGCAGATCGGTCATCAATCATCTCGAGCAAATCGTTTCGGACCATCGCGTCGAGCGGAGCCATTCCCCAATCGTCCAGCAGAAG
>NZ_JALQDB010000066.1:0-22021 GCF_023631465.1 Caballeronia sp. GAWG1-1 | reverse complement strand
CGATATACCTGCTTTGCACTTCGCACCATGCAACACTTCCTCGATTGAAGGTGTTGCGACGACCGGTTGAATCCGCCCAATACCGAATGCCGGTCTATCGGAAGGCTTTGGACAAGCATTCTGTCAAACAAAGCATGTCGCGCCGGGGCAATTGCCTCGACAACGCGGCGATGGAAAGCTTCTTTGGCACACTAAAGTCAGAATTCTTCCACCTAAACAAGTTTCGAGACGTTGATGAACTCCACGCCGGACTGAAAAACTACATTCACTACTACAATCACAAACGTATCAAGATGAAGCTAGGAGGCGTGAGCCCGGTCGCATACCGGTCTCTGCTCGCAACAGCACAGCTGTCACACCGTCCAACTTTCGGGGGTCACTTCAAGGCAGACCGATCCCGCTTCGTCGAGCAGGGGTTTCGCATCGGCATGAAAATTCAGCGGATGAGCGACGAATCGCGGGGCGAGTGCACGCCTGAACGCGGTCTCAGGGCATTCCTCTTCGCGCGGCAATTCGACGGCAGCAAGCGTCGTGCTTTCAATCATCGTGCTCATTGCAGATAGGTGACGCGGCGTTCACGATTGCGCAGTGGCACGCCGACATCGAAGAGCGTCGTCGCGAAGCAGTGTGCGATGTCGCGAAAGCGACACGATCTCGCCCGACGAGAACCAGGCATTCAGCAGGCTGCGCGCCGACACGATATCGTGCGACTGGAAATGCGCGAGCACCTGAAGCAACTGGGTTTCGTCGTAGGAGAGTTCGGACGAACAACGGCAGCGGACGTCGAGCGGGCGCCGCGCCGCGATCGACCATTCCCCCATCAACAGGTCGAAACATTGCAGGCCGTCGCGCGACAGACCCGCGTCGAGCAACACGTCCTGCCAGGTCTTGCGCCCGCGCACCGCATCGCAGTCTGGGCGAAACCACGCGCGCACGGCGTCGGTCACGAGTTGATCGTCGGCATCGGGAAATTGCTCGAATGCATCGTCAAGCAGGGACGGGCCGCGCATCGGGAGCATGCTGATACTCATGATTCGCTCACCGCGGAAATGATGGCATGCGTGTGCCCGACGCCGGTCCATTCGCGCAGATGCGCGGCGCACGCGGGGCGTTTGGCGCTGCGCGACTGTTGTTTCGGCGTGCCGATGAACAGGAAACCCAACAGGCGTTCATTGGCATCGAAGTCGAGTGCTTGATGCAGAAGCGCATCGTAGGCATCCGCGCCGGTCGCCCAGAAACCGCCGTAACCGAGCGCATGAATGGCGTTGAGCATGTTCATGGCGGCCGCGCCGACCGACAGCAGTTGCTCGACTTCCGGAATATGCGATGCAGGATCCACCGCCGCGCCGAGCGCGATGACAAGCGGTGCGGCCGTCGCGCGCTGCCGGCGATGTTCATGCGTTTCCGCCGGTTCAGCCGGGGCGCGGGCGCGAGCGGCATCGACGAGCACTTGGCCCAGCGCCTCGCGCGCGTCGCCACGGACCAGCACGAAGCGCCAGGGACGCAGGCGGCCGTGATCGGGTGCGCGCAATGCCGCATCGACGATCAGCGCGAGTTCGTCATCGCCCGGTGCCGGTTCGACGAGCGGCCAGTGTGACTGGCGCGAGAGCAGGTATCGCAGCACGGTGTCGGCGTCCTGCCGGCGTTGAGCGGCGAGGTTGGCGCCCTGGGTATCCTGTGCGGCTTTAGGCGACAAAACGGTATCCATGTTCGGCGGAAGATTCGCTTGAAAGACCCAGATGATCGTCCAAAACGTACCTAATTGCAAATCATTCGCATTTGCGAGTCTAGCTGGACCGACTGTTTCCGCGCTGCGACGAAGGCGCAACTGCCGGTTAGGCTCGGCCGTTTGGCCAGCTTGCGGCGCTTTTGAGCTCGAGAAGATTGATGCAAGTTTCATCAGTAGCCGGCCCATCGTCATCGACGAGGCCTGGCTCGACAACCTCGACGCGCGCCTTGCGCAAAAAAGGGCGCACCCGCCATTCCGATGGATCGCTTCTGGCCCGACGGGGTGGTATCGGGACTCGGCGGGATCGAAGAGGATTTCGTCGATACGCTAATTTCCGACGGCATCGTTCTGCGCATGGTCAAGCCCTGCGCGCGCTGTCCGATCACGACCATCGTCCAGACACAGGCCGAGCGTGACGAGCGCTGGCCGAACGAGCCGCTCGATACCATGCTCGGCTAGCGCGTGAATTCGCGTCTCGATGACGGGCTGACGTTCGGGTAAAACGCGTTTGCCGCCATGGGCGTGGGAAACAAGTCGCGCGTATGCGCCCAGGGCCAGGTTCGAGTTTGCGTTTCCGGATGCTTTTTGACATTGGTGCATGCCGTGTGAACGCATCATCAGCGCGCATCGTTCGCACGCCAGCCGCCACCCAGCGCGCGATACGTCGACACCGCCGCCTGCAGCCGTGCGAGACGCACCTGCACGCGCTCGTCCTCGGCAGTGTAGAGCGTGCGTTGCGCGTCCAGCACGGTGAGCGCGGTTTCCGCGCCCGCACGGTAACGGCTTTGCGCGAGCTCGAGCGTGTGGCGGGCTTCGCGCAGTTCGTCGTCCTGGGCCCGGCTCTGTGCGTCCGTACCGGCGGTGGCGTTCAGCGCGCGTTCGACATCCGCGAAACTCGTGACGACGGCTTGCCGGTACGTCGCCAGCAATTCCTCCTGCTGCGCCAGTGCGAGATCACGTCCGGCGGCCAGCGCGCCCGCGTCGAAGATCGGCGCAGTGAGGCCCGCCGCGATGGTGTAGAGCGGATTGTCGAAAATGCGTTGCGCGCGGTCGCTGCCGGTGCCGAAGGACGCCGACAGCGTGATGGTCGGGAACATCGCGGCGCGCGCGGCGGCGACATTCGCGTGGGCGGCGGCGAGTTGCGCTTCGCTGTAGGCGATATCGGGTCGCCGCATCAGCAGTGTTGACGGCACGCCCGCACCGATGTCCGGTGCGCGCAGGGCATCGAGCGAGCGGGTGCCGATCGTGAAGCCGGACGCCGGTACGCCGAGCAGGGTCGCAAGCTGCGCTTCGCTGTCACCCGCCTGCTGACGCAGTTGCGCCACTGCGCGTTGTTGCGCGGCGACCAGCGTGCGCTGCTGCGCGGCATCGAGCGCGGTGACGAAGCCCGCGCGGTACTGCGATTCGACCGTGCGCAGAATGCCGCGCGCGGTATCGAGATTGCCTTGCGCGATCCCTTCGCGTTCGCGCAGCGCGACGGTCTGGAGCCATGCATTCGCGACATCGGCGCTCAGCGTGAGCTGCACGGTCGCGCGGTCGAATTCGGAGGCCCGCACCCGTGCGATGGCGGCATCGCTGGCGGCGCGGTTCTTTCCCCAGAAGTCGATTTCGTAGCTGGCGAGCAGGCCCGCGTCGAAAGCGCTGCCGCTCGGCAGATCGTTGTTGACCATGAAGCCGCCCTGACGGCTGGCATCGGCGAAAGCGCTGAGGTTCGGCAGACGCGCCGCGCCGGCGATGGTCGCATTGGCGCGCGCCTGCTTCACGCGTGCGATGGCGGCGGCGACGTCGTAGTTGCCGATCGAAGCCTGGGCGACCAGCCGGTCCAGTTCGTCGCTGCCGAAGCCGCGCCACCAGTCGGCGCTGACGGCATCGCCGGTAGTCGAGGACGATGAGAAGCGGTAAGTCGCCGGCACCGCAACATCGGCGGCGGGCGGTGGCGGATTGCTCAGGCACGCGGACAAGATGAGCGGCAAGGCGAGCGGCGAAATGAGCGGCAGACGTCGTTTCATCGCATCCTCACTCGCTCGACAGCGCTACGACCGGATCGAGCCGTGCCGCCTTGCGCGCGGGCATGAAGCCGAACACCAGACCGGTGGCGAGCGCACACGCGAAGGCCCCGAGGATCGCCCGCACCGAGAAGATCGTCGGCACGTTGGCGGCGATCAGCACCGCGCCGATCAGCACGCCGATCACGACGCCCAGCGCTCCGCCGATGCCCGATACGAGCGTCGCCTCGGTCAGGAACTGCCGCAGGATATCCCGCTGGCGCGCGCCCGTTGCGATGCGGATGCCGATCTCGCGCGTGCGCTCCTTGACCGTCATGAGCATGATGTTCATCACGCCGATGCCGCCGACCAGCAGCGAAATGCCTGCGATCAGGCCGAGCATCAGTGTGAGCATGTCCTGGGTTTCGGTCTGCGCCTTGACGGACGCGGCGCGGTTGTAGATCTGGAAATCGCGCACGTGATGCGCGCGTTCGAGCACGCTGCCGATCTGCGTCGCGGTCTCGGCGGCGAGATCGAGTTCGTCGATCAGCACGGAAATCCACGAAAGATGCGTGGTGCCGAGCACGCGGCGCGCACCGGTGGAGTAGGGCACGAGGATCACGTCGTCGTCGTCGGCATCGCCCGAGGTCGCGCCTTTTTCTTCGAGCTCGCCGATCACCAGAAACGGTACGTTGTTGACCAGAATATGCGCGCCGACCGGGTTCGCCGCGCCGAACAGCTTTTCGCGCACGCGCTTGCCGATCAGGGTGACGGTGGCGAGGCGGCGCTCGTCGTCGTCGTCGAAGAACACGCCGTGCACGGGCGTCCAGTTGAGCACGCGCGAGGCATCGGGGCTCACCGCCCACAGGCTGGTGTGGATATCTGCGTTGCCGTGACGCAGCGTCACTTGGCCCATCAGAAAAGGCATCGCCACGCCGACATTCGGTATTTGGGCGACGCGCGCTACATCACCCATGTCGAGGGTGCCGCCGGGGCCACGCGCATTGTCGCCGCCGGGCGTCACGTACATGCGGTTGGTGCCGAAGCTCGCCATTTTGGCGATCACTTCGCGCTCCGTACCGCGCCCGATCGCGAGCATGACGATCACCGAGGCCACGCCGATGATGATGCCGAGCAGGGTCAGCAAGGTGCGAAAGCGGTTGATCCACACCACGCGCCACGCGGCCCGCAGCGCTTCGCTGGCATCGGCGATGAACGAGGCGGTGCGCGCCGAGGACGAAGACATCGAGCCGAGCAGGCTTTGCGCATCGAGCACGCCTTCGCGCGACGAGGGCTCCGTGCTCGCGTGCGCCGAATCCGCGACGATCTCGCCATCGCGAATCTCGATCACGCGCCGCGCGCGCGCCGCCACCTGCCGGTCGTGCGTAATCAGGATGATGGTATGACCCGCCGCCGACAATTCGTCCAGCAGCGTCATGACTTGCGCGCCGCTCTTCGAATCCAGCGCGCCGGTCGGTTCGTCGGCCAGCAGGATATGGCCGCCGTTCATCAGCGCGCGGCCGATCGACACGCGCTGCTGCTGTCCGCCCGACAACTGGTTCGGCCGATGTTCCAGCCTTTCGGCCAGTCCCAGCCGCGCCAGCAGTTCGGTGGCGCGGGCGCGGCGTGCCTCGGGTTTTACGCCGGAATAGACCGCGGGCACCTCGACGTTTTCGCGTGCCGATTCGGTTGCGATCAGGTGATAGCCCTGAAACACGAAGCCGAAGGCCTCGCGCCGCAGCCACGCAAGTTCGTCTGCGCCGAAGCTCGTCACGTCCTGATCCGCGAAGCGATAACTGCCCGATGTAGGGCGATCGAGACAACCGAGGATATGCATGAGCGTCGACTTGCCTGAACCCGATGCCCCGACGATCGCGACGAACTCACCCGCCTCGATGGACAGCGACACGCCGCGCAGCACGTCGACGGGCGGCTCGTCGTCGTGGCCGCCATATGACTTGCGCACCTCGCGCAGCTCGATCAGCGGGCTCACCATTGGAACTTGCCGTCGGCGGCGCGCACGCGGCGGATGCCGGTGACGAGCTGGTCGTCGGGCGCGAGGCCCGAGCGTACTTCGGCGTTTAGCCGGTCGTGCACGCCGACGCTGACCTGCCGCGTGACCACGTGTCCGTCATCCAGCACTTGCGCCGTGTAACGGGACTTCGAATCATCGGCCGGCTTGAGTGCGGACAAAGGCGCGATCACCACGTCATGCGCCTCCTGCGCGACGAAGAACACCTGGGCGCTCATTTGCGGCAGCAGTTGATTGCTCTCGTTGCGCACGTCGAACAGCACGGTGTAGAGCACCACTTTGCCGGTGTTGTCCGCGCTGGCGGCGGGCGGCGGCTGGCCATCGGCCGAAGGCGCGGCGGTGTTCGGCGGCGCGGGCAGGATTTGCCGGACCGTGCCGGTCCAGCGGTGGTCATCCGCGCCGAGCGTCGTGAAATAGACCGGCATGCCGGGCCTGACCTTCAGCACATCGGCTTCCGAGACCTGCGTCCATACCGTCATGGTCGAGAGATCGGCGATCCGCAGGATGATCGGCGTCTGATAGGTCGCGTTGAGCGTCTGCCCTTCGCGTGCATCCAGCGTGACGATGGTGCCGGACATCGGCGCGTAGATTTTGGTGTAGCCGAGCTGGGCCTCGTCGCCGGAGAGCGTGGCGCGTGCGCCGTCGATCTCCGCGCGCAGATTGTCGAGATTCGCGCGCGATTCCTGCTGCGCGGCGTAGGCGCTTTGCAGGTCTTCGTCGCGCGTGGAGCCTTCGGACATCATGCGGCGCTGACGTTCGTACTGATGTTGCGTGAAGGCGAACTTCGCCTGCTCGCTCGCGAGTTTCGCGCGCAGGCTGGTGAGGGCGGAGCGGTCCACATCGTATTTCGCCTGCTGCACGCTGGGATCGATCTCAACGAGCAACTGGCCCTTCCTGACCACATCGCCCGGCTGCACGCCGATGCGGCGGATTTCGCCCGAGGCCTGCGAGCCGATATCGACATAGCTGTGCGGCTGCAGCGTACCGAGCGCGGCCACGCTCGACTCGACATTGCCGCGCCCGACCTTCACGGTATCGATATGTTCAGTGATCCGAAACAGCAGCGCCCAGAACAGAACCGCGAAACAGATGAGAGCGAGCAGGAGAACAAACCGAAAGGGTCCGCGTTGGAGGCGTCTCATTGAGTGTTCGAATAATGGGATCTGCAGCGAGGTCACATGAAGCATCGTGACGGGCCGCGTTGGGCCGGTTCGCCGTCGGCCGCTGAGTATAAACAATTCTCATTTACACGGTAAACCCTCATCGCACCTCGGCGAGCCGCGCCGGTACTTGAACTGGCGGCCGGAAAGCCGTCGGATGACCCGGTCGTTACACTCGAATGAATATCGATATCGGCCTCGATGTCTTGACTTCCTGCCCTCAACCCTCTATCGTGCTCTATCTAAATAGGAACGATTCGCGTTTACACGTAGTAAGGTTTTCACAAGAATTTCACGTAAAAAGTCGTGTGAAGGGTGAGTATCCCGCACGAAGTTTCGACGACCCGTCTCATCGTGTCGTCATATTCGTGAATGATTCTCAATTAAGCGCGGCTATCAAGGAGCAAAGATGAGCTGGGGCGATGACACCACCACCTTCCACGTCGTCATGAACGACGAGGAACAGTACTCGATCTGGCCGGATTTCAAGGCGATTCCGGCGGGATGGCGCGCCGTCGGCAAGTTCGGCAACAAGGCGGATTGCCTTGCGTATATCGACGAGGTGTGGACCGACATGCGGCCGCTCAGCCTGCGCAAGCACATGGCCGACGAGGACGCGAAGCGGGCGGCGCGCACGGCGCACTGAAGCGATGAGCGCATTCGTCGACGACACGGCCATGCAACTCGTGGACCTGATCTGCCTGCCGCACGCAGGCGGCCACGCGCTCTTGTACCGACGCTGGGCGCAAGCCTTGCCGTTCGGCGCACGCGTGCGGGCGCAGGATCTGCCCGGTCACGGAGCACTGCGCGCGCTGCCGCCGCATACGGCATGGCCCGATCTGACCGATGCGCTCGCTACCCGCGTTCTCGCGCAACTCGACGCAAACGTTCCCTATGCCGTGATGGGTCACAGCATGGGCGCGCTCACCGGCATCGAACTGATTCGCGAGATCGAACGCAGGACGGGACGGCAGCCGGTGTGGTTCGGCGTGTCGGCCTGTGTCGCGCCTTCGCGGCGTGCGCGTGAGGAACACTGGCTCACGTGCACGCGCGACGCCATGATCGAGCGTTTGCGCAAGCTCGGCGGCACGCCCGAGGCCTTGCTCGAAGACCGCGAGTTCGTCGATTTCATGTTGCCCGTGCTGCGTGCGGACTTTCATCTGTGCGGCACCTATCCCGTGCAGGCGCGCGGTGAGCCGCTGGCGTGTCCGATCGATGTGTTCATCGGCGACGGCGACAGCGCCACGGCGAATCGCGACGACGTGAATGCGTGGTCGCACGAGACGCGACACCGCTGCACGGTGCATCGCTTCGCCGGCGGGCATTTCTTCATCGAGGAGAAGCTGGACGCGGTGCTGGCCATCGTCGCATCGACGCTGGTGGAGGTTCGCACGCAACAGCCCGAGTTATGGACGCACTGATCAACATCCCGGAAATCGCGCTGCACGAGCGCGTGATCGAACATCACGGTACGCGCGTGCTCGAACTCCGCCCGGCCGATGGCGAATTGCCCGATGCCTGCGCGAGCGGCTTGCAGGCACGCATCGAACAGGCGAAGCGCGAATACGGTGGCGTACTGCTGCGCGGATTCGCGTCGTTGGGCGCGCAAGGACTCGACCGCTTCGCGTCGCTGTTCGGCGAAACCTTGCAGGCCTATGAGTTCGGTTCCACGCCGCGCAGCCGGATTGGCGGGGCCGTATTCTCATCGACCGAATATCCGGCTGACCAATGGATCGATCAGCATAACGAACAATCGTATACGTTGCGCTGGCCGGAGTCGATTTTCTTCTATTGCGACATCGCCGCCGAAGAAAACGGCGCGACTCCGGTTGCCGACAGCCGCGTCGTCTATCAACGGCTCGATCCGGCGTTGCGCCGGCTGTTCGCATCGAAGCAGATCATGTACGTGCGCAATTTCGGCAATGGTCTGGATGTGCCGTGGGAACAGGTGTTCGGTACCGAAGACCGCGCCGAGGTCGAACGCTATTGCCGCGCCAACCGGATTGCATTCGAGTGGCTCGACGATGGCGAAGCCTTGCGCACGTGCCAGGTGTGCCAGTCGGAACTGGTCCATCCACAGACCGGCGAGACGGTGTGGTTCAACCAGGCGCATCTGTTCCACGTATCGAACCTGCCGGACGACGTGCGCGAAGCGCTGCTCGAAATCGTTGATGAAGACCGCCTGCCGCGTAACACCTTTCTTGGTGACGGCGCGCCGATCGACACCGCGATGCTCGATGAAATCCGCGCTGTGTACCGCGACACCATGCTGTCGTTTCCCTGGCAGCCAAACGATCTCCTTGCGCTCGATAACGTGCTGATGTCGCACGGTCGCGCGCCGTTCAAGGGCAAACGCCGCGTGCTCGTCGCCATGACCGGCCGATAGTCGACAGCCGATAGCAGCAGTCCAGGACATTCAGGCAACACAAGCAAAGAAAGGACATCCACATCATGACGCAGCCCGTGCCACCGCTCTTCGACTTCAGTTCCTTCGATGGAAAGAGCGAGCACTATCTCTCGCTCATCCGGCAGTTCGCCGCCGCCACGCCGTACCGCAGCGCGACGGTCGATGAGCTGGTGCTGGACAGCGACTATCATCGGCGCCCGCTGCGTCCGGAGGATTTCGAGTTCCTCAAGTTCAGAAAGCCGGTGCGCAACCATAACGTTAGCCGCCTGCCTGCGCTGGCGTCGAACCGCACGCTGCTGTCGATCTATGAACTCGATGTGGCACGTCTACCGAACGATACGAGCGCGGCAGAATGGTCGCGTTATGCCGACTTCTATCGCGACGACACCCGCGCGCTCGGTGCGCAGATCGCGCCTTTCCTCGAAGCCTATGCATTCGAGTATCTGTCGCTCGACGCCGATTCGACCGAAAGCCCGGACGCCGCCGCCGCGCGTCTGATGCAGATTGTCGATGAAGAAAGTGCCTTCTGGGAGCGTTCGTTCGCGCGTCTCGTGCGTCAGGACTATCTCGAAGAAGGATTGCGCTTCATCATGGTTCAGCGCTGGTCGCTGGCCTTGTCGAAGCGTCGCGCCCTGGCGCGAGCCAGCGCGAGCGGATTTTTCGACAGCCTGCCGGTGGACACGCGCCCGACGCTGTCAGGTGATCTTCCCGACGATGCACTGCTGCGCCGCGTTGCTGGCTTTGCGGGTCTCACGCGCGAGCAGCATGCGTACTGGCAGTTCTATCTGCCGACGAGTCTCGCCAAATGCAACCTGCTCTACGCGCTCGCGCGCAGGCCGGACCGTGCCTTTGCGTTCGTGGGCGCGGCCTTTGCAGCAGAAGCCGAGTGGCTCGCGTTCGGCATCGGACTGGAGAAGGCGTGTGCGCATCTTCAGCCGACCAGCCGCAAGCCCGCGGATGTCGTCGTGCGTCGTGCCGAACTGGCGGCGCGCTTCGCGCAGGCGCTCGAACACGCCGCGCAGCAGGTCAACGGCGCTGCGGTCGCGCAGGCCGTGCAGGGTGTGATCGCGGGCGAGCGTCTGGCCGAGCGTGCGCGCTGGGATTTGAGTGAACAATTGCGCTGGCTGTCGGCCATCCGGCGCTACGTGGAGTTCGCGCATCGCATCAGCGCGCGGATCGATCGCGAATGCCCGGATATCGATCGCGAGACCTTCGTGGAACCGCTGGAAATGTGCTCGACCACGCATGTCCACAACGATCATCGGCTAGTCACCATTCAGGAAGGCGACATGCTGTTCTGGGGCAATGTCGGCATGCAGCTCGACATGCATCCGGGCGACATGGTGCTGATTCCGGACGGACGCCTGCATGGCTCGACCGTTACCTCGCCGGAATGCACCTACCATCAGCCGATCATTCCCGACGACTGGGTTCAGGCGCTGGTCGTCGAACTCGACGCGCACGCATCCGCGTGACATTCCAGGCGCTTCGACAGAAAGCGCAGGCAGACGCACCCCACAAATCGAGCAGCACGAAAAGCCCTTGGAAACAGGGCATCGACGAGGCGCGCCGGCCACGCTTTGCCCAGTGGCGCAATGAACGGCACACGACGCGCGTCGCATGGGTGGTGTTGACCAACAGGAATGACAATGCAATCAAACGATGACGTTGCGCACTTCGATGCCAGTGACTGGACCAGCCGCGTGATTTCGGGAACCCGCACCGGCGCGGCGGCGCAGGCGCCTGCGTGGCTAGCGGGTTCGTATGCGACGCTGCGCGAGCAGGTGATGCATCCGGAATACCCGTGCTTCTTCGGCACCATTGCCGAGCGGCGCGGCGAGATGTTCTATGCGTGGGTGAACGGCAAGGACATTCGCGACCTGCCCGCGACGATGCAGACCTTCTCGACATTGGCGTCCCGTCCGGAGTTTCGCCGCAACAACATCGCCGTGTTCTTCGAGCCGGACGACGAGCCCTTGACGCACGAGCAGTATCAGGACCTCTTCTGGCAGACGCTGCAACATCTGCACGATGTCGATCCCGATCCCGAAGCGGACAAGCAGCCCGATCCGTCGCAGGAAGAATGGGAGTTCTCGTTCGCGGGTGTGCAAATGTTCGTGGTGTGCGCGCTGCCGACCTTCAAGGTGCGTCACAGCCGCAATCTCGGTCCGGGCATGGTGTTGCTGTTCCAGCCGCGCAGCGTGTTCGTGGACACCATCACCAACAAGGTGATCGGCCGCGAGGCGCGCAATCAGGTGAGAAAACGCCTTGAAACATGGGACGACGTGAGCGCGCACCCGGATCTCGGCTTTTACGGCGATCCCGGCAATCTCGAGTGGAAGCAGTATTTCCTGACCGATGAAAACATCGCCGCCGAAGACCGCTGCCCGTTCCTCAAGCGCAAGAAGGCGCAGGGGCAAGCGCATGCGCTCGGTCATGCCTATGCGCCGCGTCATGCCGCGCCGCAGCGTCACACGGAGAAGCTCAATCCCGCGCGCCACGACAGCATGGGCAAGCGCCTGACGAGCGTCGATCAATGGCAGGCCGGCATGCCGCCGCGCTCGAAGACGCACAACGATCAGAGCGAAAGCTGAACATCGCAGGACAGAACATAGAGACATGAGCGACACGACACACGCAGCCGTCCCCGATTTGCTCGCCGTATCGAAGGCATACGTGCAGTTGCCCGCCGAGAAGCGCAGGCAGTTCCGTCATCAGTTGCGCGCGCGCGGCATGCAGGCATCGCGTCTGCCGATCGTGCCGTTTCCGGACCGGGGTGCGATGTTTCCGCTCTCGCATGCGCAGGAGCGCATGTGGTTCCTATGGAAGCTCGATCCGGCGAGTGCGGCGTACAACATCACCGGCGCGGTGCGCTTGCAGGGCACGCTGGACCGGCGCGCGGTGCGGGCGGCGCTCGATCGTCTGGTCGCACGGCACGAGAGCCTGCGCAAGCATTTCATCGAACGCGATGGCGTGCCGATGCAAGTAACGGGAACGGCGGACTATGCGTGGCGCGAGCGTACGTGTCCTGAAGACATGCAGGCCGCGCTCGATGCGCTCAGCAACGAAGCCTTCGATCTCGAACACGGACCGCTGCTGCGCGTGACCTTGCTGCAGAGTGCGCCGGACGATCATGTGCTGCATATCGCGATCCATCACATCGTGTCGGACGGCTTGTCGATGAGTGTGTTCGTCGATGAATTCGTTTCTGCGTATCGCGCCGAACTGGGCGTTGCGCCGTCCACGCACGGACGCGATGACGAACCGATCCAGTACGGCGATTTCGCGGCGTGGCAGCGCGAATGGCTCGACGACGAATCGCTGGCCGGTCAACTGGCATACTGGCGTGGCGAATTGGGCGGTGAGCAACCGGTGCTCGAACTGCCCTTCGATCGCGTGCGTACCGGCATGCGTCGTTCGGCGGGGGCGAGCGTTGCGCGTACCGTCGATGCGCGCACGGCGGCCGCGTTGCGTCGCGTTTCGCAGGCTGCCGATGCGACCTTGTTCACGACGCTGCTGTCGGCTTATCAGGTCTTGCTCTCGCGTTATGGCGGGCAGGACGATATTCGCGTCGGCGTGCCGGTGTCGGGACGCGACCGCGACGAGACCGAGCGGGTGATCGGCTTCTTCGTCAATACGCTGGTGTTGCGCGCGCGGATGGACGAGGCATCGACGTTCATGCAACTGCTCACGCAGATGCGCGCGCGCACGCTTGCCGCCTATGCGCATCAGGACGTGCCGTTTTCGCGGCTGGTGCAGGAGTTGCAGCCGCAGCGCAGTTTCGGACACACGCCGCTGTTTCAGACCATGTTCAATTACCTCGGTGCGCAGGGCGGCCCGATCGAACTGCCGGGTCTGACGGTCGCGGATATTTCTTCGGAGATGCAGACTGCGCGATTCGATCTGGTGTTGAACGCGCGTGAGCGTGGGGACGGACTGGAGGTGTCGTTCACCTACGCGCGTGACGTGTTCGATGAATCGACTGTAGCGCGCTTGCTCGATCATTACGTGTCGCTGCTGAGCCAGATTGCGGTCGATGGCCATGTGCACCTCGGCGCGTTGACGCTCGATGCACCGGCTTCTGCTCCTGCGCTTGCTGAACACGCATTCGCGCCCGTTGGCGCACGCGTGGCCGAACAACGCATCGGCAATGCGGTGCATTGCGAAGGCGTGCGCCTGAGCTATGCCGAGTTGCAGGCATGGTCGGCGCGGATTGCGCATGCGTTGATTGCGCGCGGCGTGCGTGCGGAAACGCGTGTGGGCCTGTGCTTGACGCGCTCGCCTGCGTTAATCGCTGCATTGGTAGGCGTGCTGCGTTCGGGCGGCGCTTTCGTGCCGCTCGATCCGGCTTATCCCGCCGAACGCCTGCAAACTATGCTGGACGATGCCCGCGTGCAATGCGTGATTGCGGACGCCGACACGCTCGGGCAATGCGGAGCCTTGTTCGAAGGCATCGATGTGATAGATGTGAACGGCGTAGGGATGCTTGCGGACACGGCACCCGATGTATCGATCCACCCCGAACAACTCGCCTACGTGATCTACACGTCAGGTTCCACAGGCAAGCCCAAAGGTGTCGCGGTGAGCCACGTCTCGCTGTCACGGCATCTGGACGACTTCATCGGGTGCTACCGCATCACATCGGACGATACGCAGCTTCAGTCGTCGACCATCAACTTCGACGTCGCATTGCACGAAATGCTGCCTGCCTTGATGCAAGGCGGACAAGTGGAAATGCGTGGCCCGCAACTCTGGGATATCGACACGACGAGTCGCCATCTGCGCGATGCGCGCGTGACCTTCTCGCGCATACCGACCGCGTACTGGCAGCAGTGGCTACGCACACCACCGCCCGCACATGAACTGGCCGCACTGCGCCAGATCACCGTCGGCGGAGAGGGCTTGCCGGGCGATGCCCTCGCGCAATGGCGACGTGGACCCCTTGCGCACATCCGCCTTGACAATCTCTACGGTCCCACCGAAACGACAGTCGCCTGCATGTATCGGCAGACGAATGAGGCGGACACCCGGCAGAGCATCGTCTCGATCGGCGAGCCGTATGCATCGCGCTGCGTGCAAGTGGTGGACCGCTTCGGCAACGAAGCACCGGTCGGAGGACTCGGCGAGTTGTGCATCGGCGGGCTGACGCTCGCACGCGGCTATCTGGGCCGCGCGGATATCACGGCGGAGCGCTTCGTGCCGGACCCGCGCACGCCGGGCGCACGGATGTACCGAAGCGGAGACCTGTGCCGTCGCCGCGCGGATGGCGGCATCGACTTTCTGGGGCGACTGGATCAGCAAGTGAAGCTGCGAGGCTTCCGCATCGAACTGGGCGAGATCGAAGCAGCGCTGCGCCAGATCGAAGGCGTGAGCGCGGCGATCGTGGCGCTCACAGGCGAAGGCGAATCACGTCAACTGGTCGGCTACGTGGTCGGACAGGATGACGTACGCCTGCTGCGTCGCACGCTGGAAGCACGGCTGCCGTCGTACATGGTGCCCTCCTCATTCGTCGCACTCGATGCCTTGCCGCTGATGCCCAACGGCAAGGTGGATCGCGCGGCACTCCCGGCACCCGAAGCGCCCTCGCACAAGGAACACGTCGCAGCCCGCACACCGCTCGAAGCCGAATTACTGTCGATCTGGCGAAGCGTGCTGAATCGAGCCGATATCGGCGTGACGGAGAACTTCTTCGAAGCGGGCGGGCATTCGCTCTTGCTGATGCAGGTGGCCTCGCGCATTCGTCAGGAGATGGGGCGTGAGGTATCGCTGGCGACCTTGTTCATGCATCCCGTGCTGGAGAGTCTGGCGGCGGAGTTGGAAGCGAGTGAACGTCAGACGGTCGAGCGGATTCGTGCGCGTGCAAAAGACAGTCGCATTCCGCTGACGCACGCGCAGGAGCGTTTGTGGTTCCTGTGGAATCTGGAGCCGCAGAGTGCGGCATACACGATTGCGGGAGCGGTGCGACTGAAGGGCAAGCTGAACAAGGCCGCGGTGCGCACGGCGCTCGATACGCTGGTGACCCGTCATGAAAGCCTGCGCACGCGCTTCGTGGAAGAGGATGCGCAGACGTGGCAAGTGGTGGATGAGCAACCGCGCTACGGCTGGCACGAAGCCGCGTACGAAGGCGAAACGCAACTGCAAGCGCTGTCTCACGCCCCGCTCGATCTGCGTCAGGGTCCGATGCTGAAGGTGGCGCTGCTCGCTGTGAACGAACAGGAAGCGGTGTTGCACTTCGCGATGCCGCACATCGTGTCGGATGCGTGGTCGCAGGGCATCTTGCTACGCGAGTTCTCTAACGCGTATGCAGCGGCGTTAGGTCATGAGGTGACCCCACCCGAAGCACTGCCGATTCAATACGGCGACTATGCTGCATGGCAACGCGAGCACACCAGCGACGCGATGCTGGAAGCGCAATACGCGTATTGGCAAGCCACCCTCGGCGACGACCATCCGGTGCTTGAACTGCCCGTCGATCGTGTGCGGCGTGGCCCACGCACCAGCGCCGGCGCTACACTCGAACGCCGCCTCGATCCGACGCTCTCTCAAGCGCTCGATACACTCTCGCAAACGCAGGGCGTCACGCGTTTCATGACGATGCTCGCCGCCTTCGGTCTCCTGCTCGGCCGATGCAGCGGCCAGCGCGATATCCGCATCGGCGTGCCCGAAGCGGGACGGGACCGTCTTGAAACCGAGCCGCTGATCGGCTTTTTCGTGAACACGCTCGTCATCCGCATGGAGGCACGCGGCACGCAGCCCTTCGAGGCCTTGCTTGCCGAGGTACGCCAGCATGTACTCGATGCCCAGTCCAACGCCAGCGTACCTTTCGCGAGGCTCGTCGAGCGTCTGCAACCGCAACGCACCACGAGTCATACGCCGCTGTTTCAGGTGTTGTTCAACTACAGCGAACAGACCGCCGCCGAACTGAATCTGCCGGGCGTGCAGATCACGCCGCTTTCAAGCACGACGAACAGCGCGCAGTTCGATCTGTCGATGGAAGTGACCGGCGACCATGCGCTCACGCTCGGCCTGAACTACGCGACCGATATTTTCGATGCATCGACCATTCATCGTCTGCTCGATGATTACGTGACCGTGCTAGAACACATCGTCCGCGATGCGGGCATTCGCGCGACGCAGATCGAACTGGACCGCACGGCGGATGCGCAAGCGAACGCGCGTCCGTTGATTGACTACACGTTCACGCCGACACCCGCACTCATCGCGATGCAGGCCGCGAGCACGCCCGATGTCATCGCCGTGCGCTGCGGCGACGAATCGACCACATACGCCAAACTCGATGCATGGGCGAACCGCATCGCAGCGCATCTGCACGCCAGCGGCGTACGACACGAGGCGCGCGTGGGCATCTGCACGGCGCGTTCGGCGGGCATGGTCGCGGCGCTGATTGGCGTCATGCGTTCGGGTGCCGCCTATGTGCCGATCGATCCGGCGCTGCCTGCCGAACGCATCGCCTACATGCTTGACGATGCCGGCGTGGCATTCGTGATCGCAGACGACACGACGGCGCGATCGTTCGATGGCGTCGTCGCCCGCGTGATCCGTCTCGCACAGACGATGAATGCGCCCTCGCACGACGCAGGTGTTTTCGCTAACATTCACGCCTCGCAACTGGCGTATGTGATCTATACGTCGGGCTCGACGGGCAAGCCCAAAGGTGTCGGCATCTCGCACGATGCCTTGGCGCGCTTCCTCGCCAGCATGCGTGTGCGCCCCGGCATCGGCGCTGACGACGTGATGCTGAGCGTGACCACGCTGTCGTTCGACATCGCCGCGCTCGAGCTCTATCTGCCGCTCGTGACCGGCGCGCGTATCGAGCTTGCGCGGCGCGAGGACGTCACCGATGGCGAACGTCTCGCGGCATTGATCGCACGCTCGGGCGCGACCATGATGCAGGCCACCCCGATGGGCTGGAACGTATTGCTCGGAGGCGGCTGGCAGGGCACGTCCGGCGTAGGCGCGACATTCAAGGCCTTGTGCGGTGGCGAAGCCTTGCCCGCAGAACTCGCGTCACGCCTGCAGGCACGCGGCGTCGAACTGTGGAATATGTACGGTCCGACCGAGACGACCATCTGGTCGAGCATCGCACAACTGAATGATTCACGCGCCACGCTCGGCGAGCCGATCGAAGGCACGACCTTTCATCTGATCGACGCCGATGGTGCCAGCGTGCCGAAGGGCGGTATCGGCGAACTGTGCATCGGTGGTACGAACCTCGCGCGCGGCTATCTCGGCCGTGCCGCGCTCACGGCCGAACGCTTCGTGCCCGATCCATTCACGCACGGCGCGCGGCTCTATCGAACCGGTGATCTGTGCCGCATCGAAGGCGGACGCCTGGCGTACGTGGGGCGTGCCGATCATCAGGTGAAGCTGCGCGGTTTTCGCATCGAACTGGGTGAGATCGAAGCGTCGTTGCGCCGTCTGGAAGGCGTGCGCGATGCCGCCGCTGCGGTCAAGGTGGTCGCCGGCCAGCCGATGCTCGTTGCGTATCTCGTCACTGTGGGCGGCATCGATGCCGAGACCGCCGGATGGCAGGCGGAACTCGCGCGTCATCTGCCGCCCTACATGGTGCCGCAGCGGTTCGTCCCGCTCGATGCGTTGCCGCGCACGCATAACGACAAGCTCGATCGCAATGCCTTGCCCGTGCCTCGGCATGAGACCGATGACGCGATAAAGGATGCCCCGCGCACCGCCACGGAACTCGCGATCGCGAATATCTGGCAGAGCGTGCTCGGCGTCGATGCTGTGAGCGCGAACGACGACTTCTTCCTGCTCGGCGGCGAATCCTTGCGCGCGTTGCGCATGATCGCTGCCATCAGGACCGCGTTCGATATCGATCTGCCTGTGCAGGCCGTATTTGCGCATCCGGTTCTTTCGGCGCTTGCATCCGTGGTCGACGGGGCGCGCGACAGTACGCGCGGTCCGCGAAGCATCGCCGTGCATGAGGACCGTCGCGCGCCTGCGCCGCTTTCGTTCGAGCAGGAGCGTTTGTATTTCTTCTCGCGCCTCGATCCCGAAAGCGCCGCCTATAACCTGTCGGGCGCGGTGCGGATGGAAGGCGCGCTGGATCGCGATGCCGTGCGCGCGGCGATCACGGCACTCGTCACGCGGCACGAGAGCATGCGCACGACCTTCGTCGAGGGCGACGAGGGCCCGGTGCAGATTGCATCGCTGATTGCGGAGCCGGCATGGTCGGTGCTCGATTTCGCGGACGTTCCGGAGGCTGTTCGCGAGGAAAGTGTCGATGCCGCGCTTCGCGCCATCGCGCGTGCGCCGTTCTCGCTCGAACGCGGTCCGCTGTTGCGCGTGACGCTGCTGCGACTGGCGACCAACGAGCATGTGCTGCAATTCGTCATGCATCACATCGTGTCGGATGCATGGTCCGTGCGGATCATGATCGACGAGTTCGCGCGCGAATATTCGAATGCGCGAGGTGGCCGGAGTGCGGCGCTCCCCGCCTTGCCGATTCAGTACGCGGACTATGCACGCTGGCAGCGTGACACGTATGCCTCTGCGCGCCTCGACGACGATCTGGCGTACTGGCGCATGCGACTGGCCGGCGACGAACCCCTGCTTGCCCTGCCGTTCGATCGCTCGCCTCAGGGCACGCGCAGTCAGGATGGTACGCGTGTGAGCATCGCGCTTGAAGCGTCCGTGCAGCGAGCGGTGACGGCCGCGGCGCAACGTCATCGAAGCACGCCGTTCGTCGTGTTGCTCGCGGTCTTCGACGTGCTGCTCGCGCGCTACAGCGGCAGCGATGACGTGCGTATCGGCGTGCCGGTGGCGGGGCGCGAACATGGCGACACGCAGGCGCTGATCGGCTTCTTCGTCAATACGCTGGTGATCCGCAGCGAGCTGGCCACGCTGCGTAACGTGGACGAGCTGATAGCGCACGTCCGCGAGCGCGTACTCGAAGCGCAGGCGCGTCAGGCGGTGCCGTTCTCGCGCGTGGTCGATGCCTTGAGTCCGGGCCGCAGCCTGGCGCAGACGCCGCTGTTCAACGTCATGTTCAACTTCGAACCGGCGCTCGGGCGTGATGCGTTCGCGATGCCGGGGCTGCGTGTGACGCCGATGGAATCGGGTACGGGTGCGGCCCGCTTCGATCTGGTGTTGAACGCGCGTGAGCGTGGGGACGGACTGGAGGTGTCGTTCACCTACGCGCGTGACGTGTTCGATGAATCGACTGTAGCGCGCTTGCTCGATCATTACGTGTCGCTGCTGAGCCAGATTGCGGTCGATGGCCATGTGCACCTCGGCGCGTTGACGCTCGATGCACCGGCTTCTGCTCCTGCGCTTGCTGAACACGCATTCGCGCCCGTTGGCGCACGCGTGGCCGAACAACGCATCGGCAATGCGGTGCATTGCGAAGGCGTGCGCCTGAGCTATGCCGAGTTGCAGGCATGGTCGGCGCGGATTGCGCATGCGTTGATTGCGCGCGGCGTGCGTGCGGAAACGCGTGTGGGCCTGTGCTTGACGCGCTCGCCTGCGTTAATCGCTGCATTGGTAGGCGTGCTGCGTTCGGGCGGCGCTTTCGTGCCGCTCGATCCGGCTTATCCCGCCGAACGCCTGCAAACTATGCTGGACGATGCCCGCGTGCAATGCGTGATTGCGGACGCCGACACGCTCGGGCAATGCGGAGCCTTGTTCGAAGGCATCGATGTGATAGATGTGAACGGCGTAGGGATGCTTGCGGACACGGCACCCGATGTATCGATCCACCCCGAACAACTCGCCTACGTGATCTACACGTCAGGTTCCACAGGCAAGCCCAAAGGTGTCGCGGTGAGCCACGTCTCGCTGTCACGGCATCTGGACGACTTCATCGGGTGCTACCGCATCACATCGGACGATACGCAGCTTCAGTCGTCGACCATCAACTTCGACGTCGCATTGCACGAAATGCTGCCTGCCTTGATGCAAGGCGGACAAGTGGAAATGCGTGGCCCGCAACTCTGGGATATCGACACGACGAGTCGCCATCTGCGCGATGCGCGCGTGACCTTCTCGCGCATACCGACCGCGTACTGGCAGCAGTGGCTACGCACACCACCGCCCGCACATGAACTGGCCGCACTGCGCCAGATCACCGTCGGCGGAGAGGGCTTGCCGGGCGATGCCCTCGCGCAATGGCGACGTGGACCCCTTGCGCACATCCGCCTTGACAATCTCTACGGTCCCACCGAAACGACAGTCGCCTGCATGTATCGGCAGACGAATGAGGCGGACACCCGGCAGAGCATCGTCTCGATCGGCGAGCCGTATGCATCGCGCTGCGTGCAAGTGGTGGACCGCTTCGGCAACGAAGCACCGGTCGGAGGACTCGGCGAGTTGTGCATCGGCGGGCTGACGCTCGCACGCGGCTATCTGGGCCGCGCGGATATCACGGCGGAGCGCTTCGTGCCGGACCCGCGCACGCCGGGCGCACGGATGTACCGAAGCGGAGACCTGTGCCGTCGCCGCGCGGATGGCGGCATCGACTTTCTGGGGCGACTGGATCAGCAAGTGAAGCTGCGAGGCTTCCGCATCGAACTGGGCGAGATCGAAGCAGCGCTGCGCCAGATCGAAGGCGTGAGCGCGGCGATCGTGGCGCTCACAGGCGAAGGCGAATCACGTCAACTGGTCGGCTACGTGGTCGGACAGGATGACGTACGCCTGCTGCGTCGCACGCTGGAAGCACGGCTGCCGTCGTACATGGTGCCCTCCTCATTCGTCGCACTCGATGCCTTGCCGCTGATGCCCAACGGCAAGGTGGATCGCGCGGCACTCCCGGCACCCGAAGCGCCCTCGCACAAGGAACACGTCGCAGCCCGCACACCGCTCGAAGCCGAATTACTGTCGATCTGGCGAAGCGTGCTGAATCGAGCCGATATCGGCGTGACGGAGAACTTCTTCGAAGCGGGCGGGCATTCGCTCTTGCTGATGCAGGTGGCCTCGCGCATTCGTCAGGAGATGGGGCGTGAGGTATCGCTGGCGACCTTGTTCATGCATCCCGTGCTGGAGAGTCTGGCGGCGGAGTTGGAAGCGAGTGAACGTCAGACGGTCGAGCGGATTCGTGCGCGTGCAAAAGACAGTCGCATTCCGCTGACGCACGCGCAGGAGCGTTTGTGGTTCCTGTGGAATCTGGAGCCGCAGAGTGCGGCATACACGATTGCGGGAGCGGTGCGACTGAAGGGCAAGCTGAACAAGGCCGCGGTGCGCACGGCGCTCGATACGCTGGTGACCCGTCATGAAAGCCTGCGCACGCGCTTCGTGGAAGAGGATGCGCAGACGTGGCAAGTGGTGGATGAGCAACCGCGCTACGGCTGGCACGAAGCCGCGTACGAAGGCGAAACGCAACTGCAAGCGCTGTCTCACGCCCCGCTCGATCTGCGTCAGGGTCCGATGCTGAAGGTGGCGCTGCTCGCTGTGAACGAACAGGAAGCGGTGTTGCACTTCGCGATGCCGCACATCGTGTCGGATGCGTGGTCGCAGGGCATCTTGCTACGCGAGTTCTCTAACGCGTATGCAGCGGCGTTAGGTCATGAGGTGACCCCACCCGAAGCACTGCCGATTCAATACGGCGACTATGCTGCATGGCAACGCGAGCACACCAGCGACGCGATGCTGGAAGCGCAATACGCGTATTGGCAAGCCACCCTCGGCGACGACCATCCGGTGCTTGAACTGCCCGTCGATCGTGTGCGGCGTGGC
>NZ_JALQDB010000065.1:0-20762 GCF_023631465.1 Caballeronia sp. GAWG1-1 | reverse complement strand
ACACCGGGGCCCTGCGGCGCCGCCGGCAAGCACCGCCTATTATGGGGGGCGGCCCCCCAGGGGGGCCCCCCCCCCCCCCCCCCCCGCCCCCCCCCCGCCCCGCTCCTCGCTTGAACGGCAGATAAAACGCCATGACTTCGCTCTCCGCACGACTCGCCAACAATCAGCGCTTCAGCTTCGTCTCCGATGCTTACGCGGCCGACACGTTCTCGGTGGTGCGCATGCACGGGCGCGAGGCGATCTCGCAACTCTTTCGCTTCGAAGTGACGCTCGTCGCCGACGACGCCGCCATCGATCTGACGAAGATGTTGCAGAACAACGCGACCTTCAGCATCGGCGCACCCGATGACAGTTCGCGCACCACGCCATATTCCGGCATGCTCGCCGAATTCGACCAGTTGCATCATGCGGGCGGCTACACGTTTTATCGCGCGGTGCTCGTGCCGCGTGCGTGGCGGCTTACGCTTACGCGCACCTGCGAGGTCTATCTGAACGAGCAGACCATCCCGCAGATTCTGGGCGGCGTGTTGCGCGACGCGCAGCTCACGGGCAACGCCGTCGATCTGAAGCTGACGGGCGAGTATCGTCCGCGCAGCTATGTGTGCCAGTTCCAGGAAAGCCACTTCGACTTCGTGTCGCGCTGGATGGAAAAGGAAGGCATGTACTACTACTTCGCGCAGAGCGGCGAGGCGGACACGTTGACCATCGTCGATGACCGCGCCATGCACGCCGCCGATGCGCTGCCGGTCAACTACCGCCCCGCCGACGAGCTGGATACGGGCGTCGCGCCGGACTCGGTGCAGAGCTTCGTGTGCCGCACGAAGCCGCTGCCCGCGAAGGTGGTGCTGCAGGACTACAACTATCGCAAGGCGTCGTTGCCGCTCGTCGCGCAGGCGGATGTATCCGCGCAAGGTTTCGGCGAAGCGATGTTCTACGGCGACAACTTCCGCGACGCCGACGAAGGCACGCGTTACGCGAAGCTGCGCGCAGAGGGGATTCTTTGCGGCGGCGTCCGATTTCATGGCCAGGCCACGGCGGTGGGATTGCGCAGCGGCTATTTCATGCAGATGTCGCATCACTATCGCGATGACTTCAACGGCCGCTATCTCGTGACCGAGATCACGCATGAAGGATCGCAGGCGGGCGCGCTGCTCGCGGGCATCAAGACGCCGTTTAGCGAAAACGGCGCGGCGCGTGAAGAGATCATCTACCGCAACTCGTTTTCGGCGATCAAGGCGGACGTTCAGTATCGCGCGCCGCGCGACACGGCGCGGCCGACTATCGCGGGCACGCTGAACGCGACCGTCGATGCGGAGGGCAGCGGCGAATATGCCGAGCTCGACGAATACGGACAGTACACGGTGCAGTTGCCGTTCGACCGCACGGACAAGGCGGCGGCGAAAGGCTCGGCGCGCGTTCGCATGGCGACGCCTTATTCCGGCGATGGACACGGCATGCATTTTCCGCTGCTGAAGGGCGCGGAGGTGTTGCTTGCATTCAGCGACGGCGATCCGGATCAGCCGGTGATTGTCGGGACGGTGCCGAATTCGGTGAATTCGAGTGTGGTGAATCAGGGGAACCCGGCGATGAATCGAATGGTGACGAAGGGTGGAAACATCCTGGAGATGTCAGATAAGGATGGTGGCCAGACGATCCATCTTTTTTCGCCGAACGGCGCGACACATATTTTTATCGGCGCGCGCGACTAAGGCGCGATAGGCACGCGTTTCCATGTTCCTTTCATTGCATCGACAGCCACGCATCTGCGCTTTCAGGAGATAACAGTCATGAGCTTCACTCAGTTCACACTGGAAGACGTCAACACGATGACGGTCGGAACCACCAACAACCTCGCGGTCGGGGAAGTCAACTCCGCGTTTTGTACCGGCCAAACCGCACTCACAGCAACGACCAACAATTCGGTGACGCTCGGCACATATCTGGCTGCAGTGCTCGGCAACAACGTCACATGGACTTATGGGACCACGCTGGGCATGCAGGACGGTGCAACGGTCGATTTTAGCGACTCCACCTCCACGCAGGCACAAGGAACCGTAGCCCTCAAGGGCGGCATTCATCCTCTCGGCATGTCCGCACTCGCCATCCTCAAGGCCGCGATGACGGCGACCAAGGCGCTGATCGGCGTGACTGTCGCGATTAATCTCGTGTACGGCACCGCGCTCGGTGTGCTCGACGCCACCGACGTCAGCAAGGACAAGGTGAAACAGCAAGCGGCCGAGGCCGCGTCCATAGGCGTGAGCAATGCGCTGCTCACCGCGCTCCTGGTCGTCGTCGTCAAGCGACTCTCGACACTGTGCGAGGCGCTGCGCCAGACATCGACCCTGACCTTGGGACAGACCGGCGTGTCGCTCGGAACGGACTTTCTGCCAGCTTCCCAGAGCACGCTCGGAATGTCGCTTGCAGAAACCACGCTGACACGAACCACGCCGGCCGGCCAGAGTTCCATCTCATTGACGAATGCCACTGCGGGGTTCAAGCGCGTAGGCATCGACACAGGCTCGCTGAATTTCAGCGACGGCGCTTCGTCGCTCGACTTCACCGGACCAGCAGGCGCATCTTCGTTGCTGATGGGCCCGGACCAGGCAACCCTGCGCGGCGGCGACAGCAGCGTGCTCGTTACGCCCGCTACGTTGACGGCGCAGGTCGGCGCGAGCGCTCTGAACATGACACCCGAAGATTTTCTCGTCGAGTCGTCGGGTTGCACACTCAACATGGCTCAGGAAGTGTTCGTCGCGTCCGCGCCCGGCGCCATGATGCTAATCAGCCCCGAGGCGATCGAGGCCGATTCCGCATTCATCAAGCTCGGCTAGGCGACGAACGATCATGAAAATCCTCAAACCAGATACCGCCGGACTCGTCTATCGCACGTTGCGTTTCAACGAGCGCGATCTACTTTCCATGGGGGTGCTCGTGATGTTCGCTCTCGATGCGCCGCACGATGGACCGCCACGTCTCGCCTCCGAACCGGACTTGTGGAAGGCAGGCGCCGGCGCGACGGGAGACGGCCCGCTCGATGCCGGCTTCCCGAAGCCATGCGGCGAATGGCTCGCTTATGGCGCAGCCCACGCGCCGGCAGGCACGACCGCGACACTCGTCGAAACGACCGTGCAAGTAGGCGCTTCGCGAAAATCGCTCTTTGTCTATGGCGATCGCCGCTTCGGCCCGCTCGGAACGATCTCGGCCCCCGAGCCTTTCCACCGCATGCCGCTCGATGCCACGCGCGCGTTCGGCGGTCCTGAACACGCCGCCAATCCCGCCGGGCGCGGCGCGGTGTTCGCCGGCGACTCGGACCGCATGTTACCTAACGTCGAGACGCCGGACGCGCTGATCGCCTCGCCCAGCGATGTCCGCGAACCCGCCGGATATTGGGCATTGCCCGCCACGTCGCCGCAACGGACCGCGTTGCTCGGCGCCTTCGATGACGACTGGCTCGCAAAGCAATGGCCGCATCTTCCGGCTGACACCCGGACCGATTACTTTTGCACGGCGCCGCACGACCAGCGTATCGCGGGATTCTGGCAAGGCGACGAGCGCATTGTTGTCGATTACATGCATCCCGATCAGCCGCATCTGGCGGCGCGCCTTCCGGCACTCAGGGCGCGCTGCTTCGTGACCCGTCGTATTGCTGGCGATATGCGCTTCGAGGAGTGCGCCGCGCGCCCGGAAACCGTCTGGATCCTGCCGGAGATCGGACAGGGCATCGTGTTATATCGCGCGGTTGCAGCGCTCGGCGATGAAGACGCGGACGACATCGCGCAGTTGATGGTCGACTTCGAGAGCATGACAAGCGCACCGTTACCCGCCGAATACTATCGAGATCGCCTGCAAGCGCGGCTCAGTCTGACGCCTCCCGTGCCAGCCGCCGCAAGTGCGTCGCCCGCCCCTGCGGCGGCCGTCGCCACCCCGCCTGCCCTGAAAGCACCCGATGCACCTGATGCACCCGCCGTAGCGGGACCGAGCGATCCGGCTGCGTTCGCCGAACTCGAATCGCTCACCGCGCAGATCGAATCGACGACTCAGAATCTGTTGTCGAAGCACGGCATGCAAGCAAGCGAGCTCGAAGCACACTTACCGCAAGCGGGCATGCCGCCGTTCGACATCAAGTCGGGTGGCGATGCGGCATCCATGCAGCGTGACCTTCAATCGCTGACGCAAACGCTAGAAAGCAGCGCCGCTGATCTGATGAAGCGCTACGAACTCACGCCAGCCGATGTCGAGAAACTAACCGCGCCCGTGCTCGGCGCGAACGGCGCCAGCGCTCCCGCCGACGCGGCGACGCTCGCCGGGCAGTTGCGCGCAGCGTTCGCGCAGACTCAACAGGCGCTCGCGGCGCGCGGCAGTTCGATCACCGGTCTTGCCGCACAGGTCACCGACCCTGAGACGGTCGCCGCACTGAACGAAGCGGCGAGCATCGACTTCGAGAGCATCGTGGGCGCGCTTTCGACCCTTGGCGCATCTCCGACCGCTGCTGCGCCCGCGACGCAACCGCCTGCGAGCGCCGTGCTCGGAGCGCCGCAGCCGTCTCTACCGCTACGGCTGAATCGCGACGATGTGATAGCGCGCGCCGCGGCTGGTCATTCGCTCGCCAGCCTGAATCTGAGCGGCCTCGATTTGTCAGGCGCGATGCTCGAGCGCGCCGACTTGCGCCTCGCCGTGCTCAACGACGTCCGTCTCACTGGCGCGCGGCTCTCCGGCACCGATCTGTCGGGCGCGATGCTCGCTGGCGCCGATCTCGTCGGGGCGCAACTGCACGACGCGAAGCTCGACAACGTCAGCGCCCGCAACGCCAACTTCGGCGGTGCGCAGTTGCAACGCGCGTCTCTAAGTGCGAGTGACTTCGCGGACGCGGACTTTTCGGCGGCGAATCTGGAGGGCGCGCAACTCGCCCGCGCCATCTTCAGCAACGCGAAGATGATGGGCGTGAAGGCGTCCAGATGCGGCGCGGCGAAAGCTAGTTTTTCGCGCGCGGTCCTCGCGGGCGCCGACTTCACCGGGGCAAATCTCGCGAACGCGGTATTCGATCATGCGTCAATCGCGGGCGCCAGTTTCGTCGATGCGGACTGCTCCGTTCTCCGTCTGTTCGGCACCCAGGGCGCGGGCGCGCGTTTCGACAACGCCAACCTCTCGCAATCGCGCGCGGGCCTCGCCGCAAACCTCAGCGGCGCGAGTTTCGTGGGCGCGCGGCTGAACGCGGCCGTATGGCTCGACATTGACATATCTCAGGCAAACTTCGACCAAAGCGCGCTCGATCACGTGAATTTCAGCGGCGTCATAGCCCGTGGCGCGCGCTTCGTCAACGCGCGCGCGGTGTCTATCCGTCTGTCCAAGGCCGATTTGAGCGGTGCCGATTTCAGCCGCGCCAACCTGATGAACGCCAACTTGCGACGCGCCCGCCTCGACGGCGTGCGCTTCGTCTCGAGCAATCTTTACGGTGCGCAATGCTACGGATCAACGATCGGCAACAGCGTGCTCGACGGCGCCAACGTGGATCGCACGCTGCTGCAGATTCCCGGCCGCGTGGAAGGTGAGGTGCGCTTATGAGCGCGCTTCCCGAACTCGTGCCGGGCGCGGCGCTGTCCAGAACCAGCCTGGCGGGCGCGGACCTCGCCGGGCGCGACCTAAGCGGCTGTCTGCTGGAGGGCGTCGATTTGCGCGGCGCCGACCTTTCGCGCACGAAGCTGAATGGGGCGCGCATCCGCCAATGCGATCTTTCGGGTGCGAATCTGAATGCCAGCGTTCTCGATGGTTCCCAATGGCACAACACGCAAGTTGCCGGTGCGAGTCTGCGTGAGACGCAAGCCACACGGGTGTTCTTTACGCGTGTCGGCTTCGGACGCACCGACTTTACGAGCGCGCAAATCGAGCGCGCGATGTTCGACGGCTGCGATTTGAGCGCCGCGACCTTCGCCGGCGCTCGCGTCTATCGCAGCGATGCGCTTGCCTGCAAGTTCGACGGCGCCGACTTCACCGACGCCGATCTCACGCGCTTTACGGCCCGCGACGCCGCGCTCGCGCGGGTAACGTTCTTGCGCACTGAACTCGTACAAGCTTTCTTTCTGAACGGCGATCTTGCCGGCCAGCGCTTCGACCAATGCAACCTCCATCAGTGCCAGTTCACGAATGCGAACCTTTCCGGCTCCGATTTCACCGGTGCAGAGCTCGTGCAGACGCGTTTTGATCGCGCGAAGCTCAACGCGGCGCGCTTTGCGGGCGCATCCGGCCGATACGCGCGCTTTGCGCAAGCCGACTTGTCCGGTGCCGATCTGACCGATGCCGAATTCGTCGTGGCCGATTTCAGCGGCGCGACGCTGACCGGGTCGCGCTGCGACGGCGCGAGTTGGACGCAGGCGGTCTTCACGCGCGCCATCTGGCAACGTTCGACGTTGACGGCGGCACGCTTCACGGACTGCGATCTGTCACACGTCGATCTGACGGAATCCGATTGCGCACGCGCGGATTTCGGCAATGCCGACTTCCATGCGCTGATCGACTCGCATACGCATTGGGCGGGCGCGTCGCGCAACCACACACGTCCCACCGATCCAGTTCGGCTGCGCGCCGAAACCTGGGGTGTTTGACTTCTACTGTCTTGGAGCACGACATGGATACGCTGCCACTTACCCCTAACGACGTTCCCGCCGGCTGCCCGCCAGCAGTCAGCACGACCCTGCGTGCCGCCACGGTGACCGGTCGCGCAGGACCATGGTTTTTGCTCGACAGTCACGCCGAGCGTGCCTTGCAGGCTCAAAGCTGTCTGCTCGAACCGCAAGCGGGCGATCTCGTCCTGGTCTGCGGCGCGTTGCCCGCACAGGCTGCAGCCGACGGCGTGACGGCAACGACCACGGTGCCGTATCTCCTCGCGGTGCTGACCCGTGCCCAACCCGACGCCGGCACCATGATGCTGCCGGGCGGCGCAAGGATCGAATCCGCCGACGGCGACTTGCGGCTTTGTGCCACGCGTATCGCGCTGAACGGCGAGGAGGCCGTCGATGCCAGCACGCGCGCGTTCTCGCTCGACGCGGTTTCGACAGCGGTCACGAGCCACCAGGCCAGCGCGCGCATAGCGTCGCTCGACGCGGGTATCGAACGTCTTACGCTAGTCGCGCGCCATTTTCTCTCGACCGTCGGACGTGCCATCTTCCGTGCAAACGACAGTTCGCGATGGATTGAGGGTAACGACGAATTGCGTGCGGGCACGGCTCGCTGGCGCGTAAGCGGCGACGCGCACTTGCACACTCGCCACACGACCCTCGTCTCCGACGAGATGACGCGCATCGACGGCTCGAAGATAGAACTGGGCTGAGGCCCGGCCCCAGTCGACAAGACGCGACGAGACAATCGCACAAACGGAGGTATGCCGTGTTTGCAGTGACCATAGCTGCTGGCGAGATGATCGCCGAACCCGATGTCTGCCAAGTGCCGACGCCCGCTGGACCGGTACCGACGCCGTTTCCGAATATCGCCATGCCCATGATGGGCACGCCGCCGGCCGAGACCGTGCTGATCTGCGGAGCGCCCGCACTCAATCTCGGCTCAGAGATTCCGTTGACCAATGGCGATCAGGCCGGCGTGGCAGGCGGCGTGGCCTCGGGCACGATCATGGGCCCGGCGCGCTTCACCGAGGGCAGCATGAAGGTAATGGTGGCCGGCAATCCCGCCGTTCGGCTTACTTCGCCGACGACGCAAAATCAAAGTAACGCCATCGGCGTCGTACTGGTGCCGAGCCAGCCTACCGTGATGATCATGAGCTGACCCCACGAGCCAAACCGCCTCAAGCAACCACAACAACGACCATGCGCCACACCGCCCTCGCCCTTCTCCTCATCGCCTGCGCCACGCTTCCCGCCGCGGCCCAGCAACCCGCCGACGACAGCGCCGCCATCCGGCAAGTCGTCGATACCTACTTGCAGCCGCTGCTCTCGTCGCATCAGGCGGCGGGGGCGATCGTCGGCGTGTCGCTGCACGGCAAGCGTTACTACTACGCATACGGCTCGGCCAACGACAACGGCGCGCCCTTCACGGCCGATAGCATCGTCGAGATCGGCTCGTGCACGAAAGTCTTCACGACCACGCTCTTCGCGCTCGCCATCGGCCGGCATCAGATCGCTCCGGATTCGTCGATACAGCGCTACATGCCCAACGGCGTCACGCTGCAAAGCGCCGCGCAGAACGTCACGCCGATGCAGCTCGCCGACTTCACTTCCGGCATGCCCGACAATCCGCCCGACGCACCGCGCAATCTGCGTTATCGCGGTATCGACCACTACACATCGGCGGACTTCTTTCGCTGGGTATCGTCGTGGTCGCCGGACGGTCCCTTGCCCCGTCCCTACATGTATTCGAACGCAGGCGTCGGCGTGCTCGGCGTGACGCTCGTGCAGGCAACGGGGCGCGCGTGGGCCGATCAGCTATCGACGGACATCCTGCAACCGCTCGGCATGACGAGTTCGTTCTCGGGACCAGTCGACGTGCCGGGGCGCACGGCCGAAGGGCATCTTCGAGACGGGCAGCGCGCGCCGCAATGGCCGCTCTACGCGTGGTACGCGGCAGGCGCCATGCGCTCCACCGCCGCCGACATGTTGCGCTTCGGCGAGGCCAATCTCGGACACGGTGAAATAGACGGACGTCCGGTGCCCGCCGAACTGATCTCGGCGATGCACGCGGCTCAAGCGCCGCGCTACACGTTGCCGAACGGCATCGCGCAGCAAGGCATGGCGTGGGTCACGAACAATGGCAACGGCTCGCCCGGCTTGCATCCGGAAATTCTGAAGAACGGTGGAACGGCGGGATTCAGCTCGGTGATTCTCGTGAATCCGCACAAAGACGCGGCGATTTTTATCGCGGTCAATCAGGGCGAGACGCCGCCCGCGCCAGTGGCGATTGCCATCGGACGGCATCTGCCTTGATGCGAAGCGCCGGAGTGGCGCATCGCATCACGCGTTTCTTTTCGGCGCTTTTACTTCGGAATACCCACGCGCTCGCACGTCGGCAAGCCGTTTTTCGGCACCTGGGTGTAGTGCATGATGTAGCCGTTCGCGAGCCCTTGCTTCGAGGCGAGCACGATCTGTCCCAACTGAGTCTTCGAGGCCAGCGTGGCCTTAGTCGGCTGCTGTTCGATGATCAGATTCTTGAGATCGGGATTCGCGCGCGCCGCGTCCTGACCGATGATCCGCCGGACATCCGACACGCTCGACCGATACCAGCCAATGAACGGGCGATACGAAGGCCCCGCATAGTGGCTGTCGATGATCATCCACGGATCGAGTTTGTCGAGCGCCTCCAGCACGTTGTCGTTCTGGAGGATGGACGCAAGATCGCCGCCAAGACGCGAACCTGGCTCGCCGATATGCGCCGGATCGTAGCGCCAGGCATCCGGTCCATTGCGCAAATCGGACCACTTCTTGCCGGTCCAGGTCACGACGTGCGTGAGGCCAATGGTGCTCGTCGGCGTAAAGGGAACCATCTTGCCTTTGACGATCGGCGACGCGGTGATATAGAGCAAGTCGCCCGGTAGCAGATACTGCGACGTGGTGTCGAAGTTGCCGCTGTTGATATCGAGCAGAACGCCCGCTTGCTTCGGTCCCGCCCAATCAGGCGTGCTGGTTGCGCCCGCGGGCGTCATGCACGCCTGCGTGGTCACGCCGGTTTCGACTTCCGTACTGCCCGTGAGCCCCGCGAAGTTGTAGACCCAAGACGTGAAGTCCGAGCAATCCACGCCATGCCACATGACTTCAGCAGGCTTGTAAGCCGGCGTGTTCGTGGCGGTGACACCGCTCGCCTGGATCTGCTGCGAACCGGTCGCGCTGCGTTGACCGGTGCAGGTCATGCCGTACTTTGGCGTCTTGGCGCCGCTCGCGCTCGCGGCCGCACCCGACGTGCTGCCCGCCGACGAATTGCGGTACTTCGGATCGGTTCCGCCCGAATCGTCCGGCGGCAGCCAGCCCGGCACATGATGATGGCAATAGTTGATGTCCTGATCGACCCAGAAGTTTTCCACCGCCATCACGAGTTCGCGATAAAACGTGTCGGTATCGGTGCATCCTGCAGGCGCCTTGATCGCGCCGTACTGAGCGGCGAGCGGCCCCCAGCTACTGGCGGTCAGATAGGTCGCCCAATTGGTCTTGGTAAGACCGCCGGTGAGCTTTGCCTGAACGTCGTTCTGACGGCCCGCGAAGATCGCGGCGTTGTCCCTGAGCAATGCGATGCGGTCGCCGCAAGTGGCCGCGCTGCCAATAGCCGTTTGCGCCGCGCCTGGCACAACCGGCGCGAACTGCGCCATCGACGTAATGCCCGAGCGGTTGCCCGCGCTGCCCGCATAGGTCGCGGCGCCTTGCGTGATCGTGCAGTTGCCGCCCGAGGGCGCGGCGACGGTGCCGTCATCGGCGATATCGCCCGAGCCTGCGTGACAGGACGCGAGCGTATCGCCATTGGCTGCCTGTGCGACGATGTTCTGCGTGCTGGTATCGATGGAAGAACCATCCGTCGTGCGGCTCTGCGATTCGGCGCCGAGCGCGAGACTCATCTTGGCGCCATCCGTGACCGTTCCGGTCGTGCCTGCGGTGACGAGCGTCGGCGTGGTCTGCTGGACGTCGATGTCGCCCGCGAACGCGTTCACGCGCGCGACTGCGGCGTTGATGTTGTCGGCGCTGAGGCCGCCGGCCGCGCGTGCATCGGCGACGATTGCGTTCGAATACGCCGAGACGACCATCTGCGAAGGCGCGTTGAGATACACGGCGTCGATTTCGGTGGAAAGGCTCGTATTGGTGCCGGTCGCTTCTTCCTGATAGCTGCCGCCCGTTACGCGCACGAAGAGCGGATAGTGCAGGCTGCCCTTGAGCGCGAAGGTGCCGTCGTTGTTGGTCGTGGCAGTGGCGAGCGGCTTGTCGGAGACGGTGCCGTCGGCGGCGAGTTGATACACCGCCACCGCTGCGTTCGCAACGGGACCCATGTACACACCACCTGAAGTGGACGGCGACGAGCTGCCGCCGCCGCATGCGGCGAGAGCGAGCGAGAGCGCGGCGCTTGCCGCGACAGTAAGAAGAACGGGCTTCACGATAACCTTGCAGAAAGGGAACTGGGCACCACGAAGACTGGCGCGTGACTGATGCCTTTACGGCATGTCACTAGCGTAGGTGAAGGCCGTCAACGGCAAATGGCCGATAAGCCTTACAAACCACGTCCATTTCCGAAGATTGAAGCGGTTAAGTGAAAGCGGTGCAAAGGGCGTTCGTCAATGGGCGAACGCCTGGGCGAAGGGGTTTGAACGGTGTCTCTTGTAGAAGCTGCTGGCGACGACGCATTCACGAAGCCCCAAGAAGATACGTACTCGCACCAGTTGTGTGTGAGCAATCGACGCTGCTAAATTCCTGATGATCGGCTCATCTAATCGATTGTCACATTCTGTTGTCGTGCTTTCAGAACAACTGCGCGTGTCGTAGCCTGTTCGGCTCTTCAACCCTCATGGCGTAGGAGATCGTCAGGCGTTACGGCCAGTCATCGTCCTGCGTCGCACGGAAGACTTGAATGGAAGCACAAGCCAAGCCCACCGGCGCACTCGCGCGCTGGATCACCGGGCGTCAATCGTACTTTCTCAAAGTCGGCGGCGCGCCCGAGACGGATAACTTATCCATTTTCTCAGTCCATGCCGTCGAGCGGCTCGGCGAGCCCTACCGCATTACGCTCGAACTCACCGCCAAGACCGAACTCGCGCGCGCGGACTATCTCGGCAAGCGCGCCAAGTTCACGATCGAGCCGCCCGCCGATAGTGGCGAGCCACGCATCTTCGACGGCTGCGTGACGCGCTTTACGCGGACCCGCAAGACTCGCGATTTCACTGCTTACCGCCTCATTGTCGAATCGACGCTGGCGCGTCTGAATCTCACCCAGGCGACGCGCATCTATCAAGACATGTCCGCGCCCGAGATCGTCATTGCAATACTCGAGCGTCACCAGTTTCTGCCGCACCAATACTCGCTCAAGCTGCGCAAGTCGTTCCCCAAGCTCGCGTTTCACATGCAGTATCAGATGTCCGACTGGGCATTTTTGCATCTGGTCATGCAGCAGGCCGGACTGTTTTGCTACACGCGCACCAGCAAGTTTGGCGAGGTGGTGCAGTTTGCCGATGACGTGGATGGCTACGTTTATCGCCCAGACGTCACTGTCCCTTATCGTGAGATCTCGGGGCTTCTGTCGGCTCAAGAGGCGATCTATCAGCTCGAGGCGCATAGCCAGCAGATACCGGCATCGGTACGGGTCGCGAATTACAACCCCGCGCTCGCGTGGGAACGGCTCGCCGCCGATATCAACCTCGCGCTCGGCGATCAGACCACTTACGGCGAAACCTATACCTACGGCACTCACCACCTCGATGCGGCAAGCGCACAGTGGGAAGCGCGTTTGCGCCATGAGGCGGCGCTCTCGCAGCAAATCAGGTTCGACGGCAAAAGCACCAACCACGACCTGCATGCCGGGCTCGTGGTGCGGGTTGACGAGACGTTGCCGGACGCGCCGCATGGCTTGCTGATGACCGAGGTCATTCACGAAGCAAGCCGCGAGCGGGATTACTTCAACTCGTTCAAGGCGATTCCGTGCGACCGGCCTTATCGTCTACCGCTTGACGAAGCGAACTGGCCCAAGATCGCCGGCACGCTCTCGGCGCGCATTACCACGCGCAGTGAAA
The DNA here is from genome assembly GCF_023631465.1 of Caballeronia sp. GAWG1-1. Taxonomy (NCBI): domain Bacteria; kingdom Pseudomonadati; phylum Pseudomonadota; class Betaproteobacteria; order Burkholderiales; family Burkholderiaceae; genus Caballeronia; species Caballeronia sp. GAWG1-1. The sequence continues at coordinate 8,062 of NZ_JALQDB010000065.1, read as the reverse complement.
CAGAGTACGCCCAGCCCAATGCGCAAGGCCATTACACGGTGCGCTTTGACTTCGACTTCGATGACTGGCCGCAAGGTGGCGAAAGCGTACCGCTACGCTTGGCCAAGCCGTTCGCCGGGGCGAACCAGACGGGCTTTCACTTTCCGCTGTTGCGCGAGACGGAGGCCGGTGTCGCGTTTATCGGAGGCGACCCCCGGTTCCCCTACATCGCCCATGTCCATCATCACAGTCAGGCAACCGACCTCGTGATCGGGCGCGACGGCTGGGACACGCGCAACGTCATGCGCACAAGCAGCAATAACAAGCTCAGGCTGGAAGACGAACGCGGCAAGGAAGGCATCAAGCTCTCGACCGAGTACGGCGGCAAGACCCAGTTGAACATGGGCTATCTGGTCGATTCCGAGAGAAAGAAGCGCGGCGAGGGATTCGAACTGCGCTCGGACGATTGGGGTTCGTTGCGCGGCGGCAAGGGTCTGTTCCTGAGCGCTGACAAACAGCCGCGTGCAGGCGCTCAGGCGCTCGATATGTCGGCCGCGCTCGCGCAATTGCAGTCAGCACAAGCGCGCATGCAAAGTCTTTCCGAAGCGGTCAAGAAGGCACAAGCCGTGGTCGCCGACTGCGAGGCACAGAAGACGCTTCTTGAAACGCAACTCAAGGACTTGCAGCAGGCGGTCCTGCTGGCGTCGGCTCCGCATGGTGTGGCGCTCACGAGCGGCGAGCACATGCAGTTCTCGGCGGCCGGGCATCTATTCACCACCACGGGCGGCAATGCAGACGCGGCGATCGGCGGCAATTACACGGTCGCGGCGGGCAATGCGGTGTCGCTCTTCGCGAACACGCAGGGCGTCAAAGTCACCGCCGCGGAAGGCAAGGTGGACGTGCAGGCGCAAGGCGATGCACTTAATCTCGCCGCGCTCAAGGGCGTGACGATCGCAAGCACCGAGGACGCCATCACGCTCACCGCCAAGACCGCACTGACGCTCTACTGCGGTGGCTCATACGTCAAGCTGACCAATACGGGCGTGGAGATAGGCAGCCCCCATGACATCCTGCTGAAGGGGCCGATGCGTATCGGCAAGTCGGCAACCAAACAGAACGCGTTGCCGTTGATGCCCAAGCAGGAGCCGGTCGGCATGCAGTTATGGCACGCCTATCCCAACGGCCAGCCAGTGAAGAACGCATGGTATCGGGTTGGCTTCCCGGACGGTTCGTCGCGCACAGGAAAGCTCGATGAAAACGGGCGCGGGATGCTGACTGACGTCCCGCGCGGGGGCGGTCATATCCAGTACTTCGAGGATGGATACGGCTTGCAAAGCGACAAGCGCAAGTGGGCGCAGCCGAAGAACGCGCCGCAAACACCGACGGACCCGAGCACGCCTGGTGAGACTGAAGCCGCACCGCCAAGCTTGACGGGCGCGGCCATGGCGAGCGCCACGCAGGCGCTGACTCAGGCAGCAGCTCCGCCAGCGCTTCAAGCGCTCGCCTCGCAGGTGCCCGCCTTGGCGCGTGCCGCCGTCTCGGGCGGCGCAAGCGCGGCGGCGCAGACGGCCGTTCGCACTGCGGCGAGTTCGGCAGAGCACGCGCCGATGCCGAGTCTTGCCAAGTCGCTGACTTCGACCTGACCCGCCGCCCAACCTCATAGTCAACACAACAACAACGAACAGAAACATGGCAGCAACGGACACACCCGCAGCACCCGCCCCGCGTCAAATACCGCAAGGCATTAAACAGAACGCTGAAGAACGGCGGCGCATCAGTTACGACATCACGCCCGCGAATCCCGCGCCGAAGACGACGCCGAACCTGACGCAGTTGGGCATCGAATCGGTCGAGAATCACAGCCACGAGATATTCGTTCAGTGCCTCTACATGTTGCCGGTGGTCGGCAACGCGATGTCGCTGTACGACGTCGGGACCGACATCTATGGCATTTGCAGCAGCGCCGAGAAGGCCAGTAGCCTGACGAGCTGGGGCATTCTCGCCATTGACGCTATCGGCGTGATTCCGGCGGCGGGCAATGCCAGCCGGCCGATGCGCGCGGTCGTCAAGGAAGTCCTCCTTGCCTTTGCCAAGGGCGCGGCGGCCTCCGTGCTGGTTGACCTGTTCTGGGCGACGGCGGGCGGCGACGCGGTCGCGTTCATGGAGAAACTCGATCAGAAGCTCACGCAGTGGCGCGAAGAAATCTCGCGCGGCATCTCCGACGCATCGCGCATGGTGCGCCGCTTTGTCGAGAATCCGGTCTCGGCGGCTGAACAAATGGGCCGCATCAAGCACAACGAGGGCTTTTTGTCGTGGGTCCCGTCCGGGGAGACCATCGCGCTGCACGGCATCGATCAGTTGCTGAAGGTATCCGGCCAGCGCACGACCATTCTTAAGTGGCTCGATGAGTTCGACCGCAATCGCGACGCCATGCTCAGGCGCGCGTTCGGCGATGCGGCGACGGCGGGTTCGTTAATCTTCATGGCCGCGCAGATCGTCGAGGAGATCAAGTTCCGCAAGGCACGCAGCACGCCATCGCATGTTGCGCACGCCGCCCCCGGCACGATGCACGAACCGCACGTCAAGCCCGGCACGCATACCGAGCACACGCAGAAAGGAGCGAAGGCGAGCGACGTGCCCGCTAAGGACGGCTGCGGCTGCCCCGTTACCAAGACCGGCAAACCCGTCGACCTCGTGATGGGCGACGAGAACCTCGAACAAACCGACTTTGCGCTCGACGGCGTCGCCCCGATCGTGTGGACGAGGCGCTATCGGTCAAGCCTTGCCGCTTACGATGACAGCGCGCTCGGCGCACGCTGGACGAGTCCGTATCACCTCTCGCTCGAACAGCGCGACGGCGTGCTTACGTTCTTCGACCCGGACGCGCGCGCCGTGCCCTTGCCGAAAGTTGCGATCGGCGATTCGGTCGAGGTGCCGACGGAACAGTTGACGGTGAGCCGTCCAGATGCGCGCAGCGTGGAGCTTGCCTATGCGGACGGATCGCGCGAACGTTACGAACAGAGCCGCACCCTTGCCGGTTCACGTTATCGGCTTATCTCTCGCATAGGCCGCGATGGCCTCGGTCTGACCTTGTCCTACAACTCTAAGGACGAACTGACGGGCATGACGGACGGCGCGGAGAACACGATCCGCATCGACTACGAGAACGGGCGCGTCGCGGTTATCTACCGGATCGGGTTGCTTGGGAGCGCGGACGAAGCAATCGCCCGCTATGCCTATAGTCCCGAGGGCGACCTGACCGAGCACCGCGACGTGCTCGGCTACGCGCGCAAGTACGTCTATCAGCATCACCTGCTCACGCGCTATACCGACTTCAACGGCAACCCGGCCAACCTCGAATGGGACGCCCATGGCGCAGACGCGCACACGTCCGCGCAAGCGCGCTGCGTGCGCACATGGATTGCCAAGGACGAGGTGATCGACCGGGAGATAAATATCCATGAGCTCGCACCGAAGCAAGACACGCGTTTCGAGTACCACCGCGAGCACTGGTACACCAAGGTCACGGACGGCGAGGGCAACAGCACGATTCACCGCTACGACCAACATAACCGTATCGTGCTGGTCGAGCATCCCGATGGCACGAGTGAATCGTTTAACTGGAGCGAGAACAACCAGCTCACCAGCATGAAGAACGCGCTGGGGCAAATTCAGCGCTTCGAGTATGACGGTCAGGGGCGCGTCACGGCCGTGACCGACGCGCTCTCGATGACCACGCGCACCGAGTACAGCGCCGCTGGTCTGCCGGTCAAAGTAACCGACGCCATCGGCGACGTGACGACAACCGATTATGACGCGCTCGGGCGGCCCCTGTCCGTCACCGATCCGGCCGACCGCACCACGCAATACGCTTGGAACAGCAAGGGGCGCCTGACCGCGCTGACCGACCCCAAGGGCGGCGTGAAGCAGTTCAGCTATGACGCTGCGGGACGGCTGACCCAAGCGACGGACTGTTCGAACAACGCGACGCATTACGGCTACGACGAACGCGGCTATCTCTCACACATAACCGACGCCGAAGGCCATGAAACCCGCTACCGGCGTGACGCGCGCGGGCAGATCAAGACCATCACACGCGCCGATGGTGTCGAGGAACAGTTTCGCTGGGACGGCAACGGCAACCTCGTTGCTTACCGCGATGGCGCGGGCGTTGAAACGCTGTATTGGTACGACGCGCTAAATCAGTTGAGCGTGCGCCAAACCGACGTGAAAGGCGACGATTGGGGCCGCGTCGCGTACCGTTACGACAAGCAGGGGCGGCTAACCACGCTGAACAACGAGAACCACGAATCTACCGAGTTTCGTTATGACGCGCTTGGTCAGGTCATCGAGCAGACGGGGTTCGACGGGCGCAGCGTCGCCTATGCATGGGACGATGCCGGGCGGCTGGCGGCATCGACTGAAGCCGGCGTCGAGACGCGTTACGAGCGCGACCCGATCGGACGGCTCACCGCGCGCACGATCGGCAAGCAAGCGACCGAGAGTTTTTACTACGACGCGCGCGGGCGGCTCGCGACCGCCACGGCCGCTGGCAGCACGACCCGCCTGCATTACGACGACGCGAACAACCTGATCGCCGAAGAGCAGCACGTTCGCCCGTATTACCGGGGCCAGTATTCGACCGTCACGCGCCACGAATACGACGTGCTCGGCAATCGCACGAAGACCATCCTGCCGAATACACGCTCCATCGACTGGCTGCATTATGGCTCGGGCCACGTCCACGGCGTCATGCTCGACGGCAAGCCGCTGATGGATTTCGAGCGCGACAAGCTGCATCGGGAAATCAAGCGCACGCACCGCAGCTTCACGCAGGCGCGCCAGTACGATCCGGTCGGACGGCTCGCACAGATGTCGGTGCGTCATGTGAGTTCGGTGAATTTGCTCGATGTGCTGGCCGAGCGCACCTATGGGTACGGCACGGCGGGCAACCTGACGCGCATCGAGGACCATGTGCGCGGGGTGACCGATTACACCTACGATCCGGTAGGCCGGCTGCTCAAGTCGGCGACGCCCGACCTGACCGAAATCTTTGCGTTCGATCCGGCGGGCAATCCGGTCGATGCCGACAAGGTTCCACCGCGCCCGGCGATCGAGACGGCCGAAGCGCGTGCCGCGCGCCATGCCCGGGAGGATGAAGAAGACGCGGCATTGACACGCGCCGGCCGAAGCGCGCCGATGCGCTGGCGCAGCTCGGAGGACACGAGCAACTTCGGGGCGTGGTGGAGGTCGCTGCCCAAGTGCATCGGCAACGTACTGAGGGAATTGGACTCGACGAGCTACGACTACGACGAGCGCGGCAATCTGATCACGAAATCGGGCGGCGCTCACGCGCCGTGGCGATACCGATATGACGAACAGAACCGGCTAATAGAGGCCAGCCGCTATGCGCGACCGCCCGCGCCGTGGGAACGCAGCCACCATGCGCCACGGGACGACAGCGCGCCCAAGCCCGAACTCGTGGTTCGGTTCTCCTACGACGCGTTTGGCCGGCGCATTGCCAAGGAACTCCAGCACGCAAGCGGCCCCGCCGAACTGACGGTCTTCACGTGGGATGGCGACGTGCTCCTGATGGAAGAGCGCTTCGAGGCGTTGGCGCGTGAACGCGGCTTCGAGCGCAGATCGGAGAATGCGCGGTACGCGATGGTGCGGGAGGATGCGCAGGACGCGTACTCGCTACCCGTCGCGCAGCGCATGCACACGCTCGACGCGGAGTACCAGTGGACGCGCGCCTCGCTCTATCTGCATGAGCCGGGGACGTTCGTGCCGCTGGCGCGGCTCGATGAGAAGCTGGTCGAACCGGCGTTCCTCGCCACCGGCACGGACGGGCGTTTCATGCAGGTGCCCGCGAAGTCGAAGCATGCGACGGTGTTCTATCAGAACGACCATCTGGGCACGCCGCAGGAGTTGCTCGATGAGTCTGGCAAGGTGGTTTGGCTTGCGCGCTATAAGGCGTGGGGCGGCCGAAAGGGTGCGCCCTACGGCAAGGAAGACCCGGCTGAGACGGATAACGCGATCCGGTTTCAGGGGCAGTATGTCGATGAAGAGACGGGGCTGCACTACAATCGAAACCGTTACTACGATCCGGCGACGGGACGGTTCATTAGCAAGGACCCGATTGGGTTGGCGGGCGGGATTAACGTCTATCAATATGCGCCGAACCCGATTGAGTGGGTTGATCCGTTAGGCTTGTTGAAGCTGAGTTACGACAAGAGTTCAAAAACTTGGGGCACGCCGGGCGGTTTGGACTATGGTCAAGGATCAGTTCATGGAAACCGTGTGAAGCATGTTCTGGATCACGAATCATCGAATACGAACAAGCCCAGACATTCTGTCTTCTGCACAGGTAAGCGCGGCAGTTCACTGGATCTCGTTGACGAAGCATGGCAACAACGAGGCGCGCCAACTCCAAGTGGTCTGAACGACGTGTACGAAGTTGCTATGGGTCGGACAGTCGGCACGCAGGGGGAAAGCACCATGAGAATCGTTACGAAGACCGGTACGAACCAAGTCGTTACCGCCTATCCAGTTAAATAGGGTTAGACATGTTGTGTCCTACATGTGGTGAATATGGGGATTTGGTATATATTGCCGTGAAAAGTACAGGCAAGAAAGTTATAGCTTGTACTGAATGTGATTCGCTTTGGGAAGGTGATGATCCAAAGAAGATCACGGCTGATAGCGCGACAGATGTAACTTCGTATCTAATTGCGCATAGGCTTACCCCGAGTTGGGATGAGTTTGAAATTCTCGGTAGGGTTGAGAGATAAACAAAGGGCCGCATGAATGCGGCCCTTTGTTTTATTCGGCAGTAGTAGTGAGTTACGCTTACACGCCATCCCTGTGCAATGGACCGACCCGCTGGAACTCAGCAACAATTTCGTTTCAGCTCCGAAAGAGCCCGGCTTTCCGGACGCTATTCGAGTAAAACCGAAAACGCCTGCTCGCGGCGGCGGTGGGCTTCTGATGCGATGGAAGCTCTCGGATGGACGCATCTGTAAATGGGATTCCCACATGGAGAGGTAGAAATGTACAGCAAGCGCGGCAAGCATCTGGGTCCGTTTGATCCGGAAACGGGTGAGCCGATTTCTGGAAAAGCTGCCGATTCTACAAGGTTGATTGAACCATGAATGACGGTCAACTACGTCGTTACATCTCGGTATTCGGAACAGACGGTGAGTCGTTCGTAGTGAGATGTCATTCTCATCTCTACCAAGCTTGGAACGGCTTCAGATGGTGTTCAATGTACCAAGCGATAACGCGATGTATGACTTTTTTTATTGATTCGGGTATAGCAGAATGCTGAAGCCGCTTCTTACGACGAGACTCGACCTAGATCGATACGCATATTTTATTAAATGAGAGGACCGAAATGACATCAATTGCATGCATAGGCGACAGCACCACCCACGGCGGCCGCATCATCACCGGATCAGACACGATGGACATCGACGGACGCAAAGGCGCGCGCGTGGGCGATCTCGTGTCATGTCCCGAACACGGCGTCAATCCGATCATTCAAGGCTCGGACATGCTAACCGACACCAACGGCAAACACGTTGCGCTGGATGGCCATCTCACAGCGTGCGGTAGTCGAATAATTGCCTTGGGCGATCATGGCTCGATTGATTGACTAGCTCTGATCGTGAGATCACGCGCTCGGGAAGGTACGAGCAGACCGGATTTTACGTGCGCAACATCAACTATTTCTGCGGGACGATGCCGGCCGGCTGGCGGCATCGACGGAAGCTGGTGTCGAGACACGCTACGAGCGCGACCCAAAGGAACGCTCAGTGCTCGCAAGGTCGGCAAGCAGGCCCCAGAAGATTGCCACTACGACTCACGACCGCCAAAACTTATGGAAGCCGATAAGTCTGCATCCACGACCGATAGACCCGAGCGACTTCATGGCACCAAGTAGCCGTTGTCACGCTCATGCTAACGGCGGAATCACGTCGAACGTATTAATTGCGATCGGGGCAAGAGGGACTGTCAGATTTTTTGTGTTTGAGGCAGTTAAGGCAACCCGCTTTTCAGCGGGTAGCGGTTTGAGGATCTTTCA
>NZ_JALQDB010000064.1:0-22181 GCF_023631465.1 Caballeronia sp. GAWG1-1 | reverse complement strand
CAACGGCGCATCATTGTCGGTGCATTCAAACCGGAGTGTGACGCCGTTGGGCATCTGCACCATCAACCGCGCCGAAGGGGGCGACGACGTCCTTGCTGCGGGGGTGTGGCGGTGTGCCTTCGTGGATGCGGGCGCAACCACCGCTTCGTGACTTTCGACTTCGACTACTGGAACGAAAGCTGTGCCAGTCGGCGTCGGCTTTAGGGACGTGCCAGCCAGTCGCTGCTGATGCAGCTTGATCCACTTGCGCAGCAAGTTGGCGTTGACGCCATGCTTGAGTGCGAGTCCGGCGACCGAAGCGCTCGGCTCAAGACACGCTTCCACCAACTTCTGTTTCGTTTGCCGGTCATATCTGCGCTTGCCGTCCCGACCAACGTTGACGACCTTCAACCCGGTCGTTCCTGAGTGCTCTTCTGTCATGAAAGGTGTCCACTGATTCGAAACAGTGGACATAGCCTGCACGCTCAGATCAAAGAGTTCCAGACGTCCATTTCTGCGCGCTTACTATGTACGAAGCGTAGGTGCGTGAGTATCTCGTAAGACTCGTAGAACCTATAGATTCGCGCCTCCGGCATCACCGAGAGGCATGAGCACGCTTTCGCATAGGTGCCATTCGAGGGCGTATCCGCGTGTGCTGTTACCGGGCTGGGGTCAAAAGCGTAGGCTTGGATAATGTCGTCAGGCAGCGCGTAGAGGACATGCTGGGCCAAGCCTCCACCTAGCGAGTGACCTGCCGTGAAGAATCTCACCTTGATTCCATCCGCCGGCATTCCCCGGCCGGTCGTAAAATAAGCTATCACCCGCCGGGTCTGCTGTACCGCCTCTTCATATTGATTCCGCTCGGTAAACCAGTGCGTGAACCAATACAGATTGCCGTATACCCAGTCGTTCGTGTTGTCATTGTCCGTGCCTCGGAAGACGATGACGACATCGAGAGTGCCTGAGCCTTGATGTTTCCATACATGGTACGAAAAACCGATGTCGTCTTGACAATATCCCGGCACGGCAATTTCAGCTACTGGGCTCCAAGGGCCGCCGAAAGAGGTCCCCTCCAGCACCGCGTGAAGCGACTTCAACGCGTCTAGCTCTTTCGTAGAAGCTTCATCATCGGGTTTCAATGGCTTTGCACCGGGACATGTGTCTGACTCCTCGTAAGCAAGCGCGGACATAGCTGCTTACGGCGAAACGAGCCGCTGCAGCATGGCTATCTTCAAAAATCATCCTGACACGAGACGAGCGAATTCGGCCAACGTCCTTTCCGAGCACTGTTTCACCGTCCTCAGTGCAGTCCGTTACGGCAAAATTCGTGCAACTGCAGAGAGACGCGAGGAGAGTCAGTCCGCCCAACGTTCGCAACCAAAAGACCGAACGTACATGTGAAATGGTCATTTCGTGCTCCCCGCTTCGAGGTTGCCAGAGGTCGAATAGCAGTACGGACCGGAAACAGGTCCGCGTCCACTGAGGACGGTCTTCCAATGATGCACAAACCACGAGCGCGGCACGACCGAACGGTCAAATTAGTCGATAGCACTACAGGCTAGGAAGGAGCAACTTCCGAATTGCGCTCGAACGCTCGGTCCAGTACGCAAAGAAGTCGCGTCCCTCTTGCGACAGTTGGGGCCCGAAAATCTCTCGAAGAATCTTGAGGCGCGTCAGTGGTGGTGGATGCGTTTTGGATGTGAGCAAGTCGTCGCGACGACCGACGCGCATGGCGAGGTCAAGCAGGTCCATCATGATGAGAGGCGCGTGGTCAATCTGAGGACCGAAGGGCATCATCTTGCGTATCTCAAGCTCGAGCGGCATGAGGCTGAGGAATCGCTGAAACCCAAACTTATCCGCTTCGACTTCGTCGTTGCGGTCATACTCTGAATAGATGATTTCAGCACTGCCATCCAGCGCGGAACCCCGCACGTGTTCCGCGGCTGCAAGATGGCCGAGCATCACATGACCCATCTCATGCAAGAACGTCCAGGTGAAGCCTGCGTGGGCAATCCCAATCGCGAAATTGCTGATTTCAAGGTCGGCGACCAGCGCTCTAGCCATGTCCGTGCCGCTCGGACCTAGCTCAGGCTGATTTAGGGCCCACGAAACTCCGGCCTTTGACACGAGGCTCCGACCGAAATCTTCAAGTTCGCTCGGGCCATCCGCCCAAAGTAGCACGCCGAACACTGCGGCGGCTATCAAGCTCCATAGTCCCTCCGACATTACGACGACCGATTGTTCAAGCTTGCTCGAGCGGACCACGAAGGGATTCGCTTTCCATAACAGGGGAGCTTGGACCACCAAAGGCATCTCTTCAGGGGACGTGTCGTGGCGTAATGCAAGCTTCCATACTTCGTAAAGCATAGCTTCGTGCCCTTCCATGACACGACGAACCTCGGTCGGCTCGGGAATACTGCCGTCTCCGTTTGTCACCCACAATCGGGTCGCGTCGCGTAGATAGTCGTCGATATCCTTCTCGGATGACGGGACCATGGTGGGATAGCCTGCCTTACGGAGAGTGGCCCGTGCCACGTCGCTCAGCAACCCTCCGAACATCGTTCCCATCGAGGGAGCGTTGCCATCAGGCGTGATTTCCGGCGCGAGCATCATCGCCCTCCTGACGGGCGTCCAAGATTAACAGGGCATCGCTAATAGGGCGCCAGTCGAACTGAGAATGGGCTCCGACGAAACGCTTCAAAGCATCGAGGCCCGTCTTCGCCGAACCTGCGGCTGAGTCTTTCCAGAGCCGTTCGCCAAACTTTATTGCAGCATTCAGTGCAGTTTGACCAACATCGTAGCCTTGAGCCACGCCGGCGTAGCTTTGCATTGCCTGCAGCCGATTGACTGATAGCGGATGTTCTCGTTTGTTCCTGTGTTGGAGCGTATCGACGCAGGTGTACAGTTGAAGAAGCAGACACGAGGCGTGAGTCAAGGTCAGTCGGAAATTGTGCGAGACGGCGTCGAGGGCGAATCTGTCGGCAAACAACTCCTCGGTCTTCCGTTCGTCAAGGTTCTCTGGAACTGTGAACTCCCACTGAACATCGTCCGCATTAACGCCGCGCTCAAGCAGCGCTCGTCGATAGCGCACGTGCCCTAGCTCATGGAGGAGGACAAACATCAAGCCTGCCTCGAGGAGCACATCGGCTCGATGCCTGGTGGCCGCGTCCAGTCGAGATGCAAAATTCGGAACTTTTCCACCATCTAGGTGGCAGAGCACGGCGCTCGCATTGATGAACGCGCACATTCTCTTGAAGAGTTGACAGACGTACCTGAAGCGCTCTTCGCCAAGGGCGCTCTCGACCTTCGCTGAATGTTCAATTCGCTCTAGAGCAGACTGCAGTCGGCCAGCGATACTGCACAGCCTGAGCGCTTCGACGAGTCCGAGGCTGACCACAACAGCGAAACTGTCTCTCAACGGATAGACCGCGGCAACGCTGCCGGGAATCGGCAAAAACAGGAACTGGACTTCCGCGTCGTTGTAGGGAGATGGCCCCAGAACCCGTTTTGCTTGAGCCCTTCGCTCTTCCAGAAAAGCTGTCGACAGGGCGGCAAGGTCAGCTCGCGAAACGCCGCAATGAGCGAGCCGAACTCGCAAGCCCGCTTCGCCGGCTGAAACTGCACCCTTGGCGATATTCGCGTCCCAGGCGGCGTCCAGTCCGTCGATAATTTCGTCAACAGCGTGTTCGACCACCGCGTGCACAGCGGCTTCGCTATTGGACAGACGGGCGAGCAGCCGCCTTCAGCTTCGCTTCGAGTTGCGCCTTGTCCTCTACATCTTTCGCCGTGAGAGAAATGTCATTCGCAACACACTTCGCCGACGGGCTTGCCTTGAGGGCATCGTATATCGCGTTCCCAATAACTCCGTTCGCAACATTGAGGGAAAAGAGCAGGACTGCAGTAACGATTTTGTCGCCCTTTACAGCGGACAGTTCGGACGCGCAGTCTATGTCATCAAACGAAATGTCGTCTTGCTTTATGCTTCTCAAAACAGCGAGAAGTGCCTCCGCCTCCGACGCGCTGGGCGTCATAAACGAGAATTCGACCATCTGCTGAGAAGGCTGAGAAGACATATGCGCGACCTCAGGTGATACGGCAATTTCAGTTGGGATTTGTCTTTTGACGAAAAGCGCGTGACAGCGACTACTGACCATTCCACGGCCCGAAAGTACTTTCGTATAGTCGGCAGGCGAGTCATAGAAGTCAAGCCGAACTCTACAAAATTTGGTGGACGGTTTCCTCGTATCATTCCGGCCTCCGCCCTCGAGCGACCATCATCACCGACCGTAAGACCACGCAACGCACCAGCGACAGTTGTGTCGCGGCGGTAAATACTGGACCTACACTGTCCCTGGCGCCCTTCGTGTAGACCTGACTGCTCTCAAGGTCGGCGAGTTTTCCGAGCGCAGAGCAAATCGAGCAAATCTGCTCGAAGCGCCACGCAAAGCTCGGGTAAAGCGAAACCGACATCCAGACATCCAATCTCAAACGAGTCGACGAGCGCAATAGCTTTCTCGGCGGCGCATGGTCGATAGAAATGGACGGAGATGTAGAGGGTACAAGGGGATACGGCATCAACGCCGCTCAGCACAATGAGCACGAGGAAAGCATGTACTTTTTCCGGACTGCACAAAGGCACCGGTCACCTGCTGCCAAACCCTCGAACCGACATATTGGACATCGGCACAGGAAGCGGTCGAGATGCAGCAGCACTTGGAAACTTGGTCACAGAGTTGTCGCGGTAGGTCGCTCAATGTGTTCCGCCATACCGGGGACTGTGCGGTCGAGTTCCTGAAGAACGTGTCGCATAGCATTGCACAAACCTGCACTAATGCCGCGAAATGTCGCATTCCGTCACAGAACCACACTTCTTGTCGCGTTGGCTCACAGTTTCTAAGACGTTGCCTGCCCCGACAGTGCGGAGCGGTCGGGGCTTAAAGCTCAGCTCGTCTGCATTTCGAGCGTCGAGGTCTGCAATCGCTCGCGACCGACGTCCGTCAGCTTGAATTGGTCCTCCTCTCCAGGCGAGCCTTGTTGCTCCAAAATGCCTGCACGTGCGAGCAGGTTCAACGCACGCTGCAAGCGGTCGGCAAGAATGTCGACGCTGGCCAGTTCGCGCTGATGATGCAGGTCTCGCTCGAGTCCGTCGTCGCCCATCACGATACGAAAGCGGTCGCGGGGATTGCGGTCCCACTCGGAGCGCTCTCTCACGACGCGAAAATGCAGATTGATGACGTACGTTTCGACCACGTGGGCAACGAGGTCTACGACCGGAGCATCACAGAACTCCTCAACCAGATTGGATAGCAAAGCCGGACTGAGCCGGTCCCCATCGAGCGATGCCTTGAATTCCGGTACATCCGCCCAATGCTCAACGTCCATCGCGCAATAGACCAACGCCTCGTAAGCAAGGGCGCTGGCCGCCTGAGCACGCGTGCGAGCATCGTCGTTTCGCTCGCCCGGTCTTGCCTTGACGGACCATGCCGCCTTATAGAGCTGCTCGATGCGCACGGCTAAGCTGAGCGGGGCCACCTGCATTCCGCTGCGATACAGCAGCGGCTCATCAGGGAGCCGCAGGGACGTGAGCCGGTCTACCGTGTCACCCACTGATGCATCTACGCCTCGTAGCTGACGGGCCGCGCGTGCGCCGATGGCTGCGGCGATTTCCCTGATGTCTCGCGAGCTATCCGTGAGCACCGCATCGTGAATCTCAAACTCGGCCAACCGCAGGAACGTTTCCAGCGCGAGTTTGATGTACTGGCGAGACTGCAACGACGCCCAGTATCCAGAGCTTTCTCGTAGGTCGTCAATGCCGAGGATGCCGCCCGCCGGAGTGCGCTGGCTGCCCATTACGTGACGGACAACGTCCACGGGCACGAATCCGTCAGCTTCAACGAACTCTTTCTCGGAAGCGTCAATTGCCCGAAGCGCGAGCAAGATGCCGTCATGTCGATGCTTCCAGCGAGGTGCGTTCAGCGGAGTGTGCCCGGGCGGCGGGAAGTACTGGGCGAGAAACGCTTCGCGCTCCCCTTCAGTCGCTTCTCGAACGTTGAGTACAGGGTCCCAGAGCGAGCGTACCTTGGTGCGCGTGGTCACGACATCGGTTGGGTCGGCGAGCCATGCACCAAGAGGGTGTCCCGACTTGTCGAGCATGGCCTGGAATGCTTTCGCTAGCGCAGCGCCAGCCGGCAGAAGCGCCCACGTGGACGCGTTATCAGGATTCGCTACGAGGAACCCTAGCCCAGCAACCGCGCTGGGGCGATACTCAGGCGCTGTCAGGAAATGAGGCCCCGCATCAAATGTGACGCCCGGCTTGCCGACAAGCTCCCGCTGCTCGTAGTTGACTATAGTGTCAAAGCGAAGCTTGACCTCTTTGTCTTCCTCGTCGTCTTTTGGCCACTCCCTGAACCGCCCCGGCATACCTCGCACGCCGTGCAACACGTTAGCCCACGAAAGCAGAAGCTCCATCTTCTGCATGCCGCGGGTCGCGATTTCTTTTGCCTCTGCCGCCGTTGCACCACGCTCCACTGCGACTGCGTCGATACGCGCAACCATCCACGCGAGTGCGCTGTAGACGCGAATGTACTGTGCCGTGTTGTTGATGCCCGGAAAGACCGAACGGTACAAAGCCATGTTGACAGCTTGCGTGCCCAGAGAGTCCAACGCGAGTGCAGATGCGACGCGAGCTGAAAAAACGGGGCCGTTTATCATTGCGTCACCCCAAATTTGACATCACACGGAAGGACCGCCTTTAGCCCGACGATGCTGAGACCCAAGAACACGGCCTTGTTGCAGCGAACATGAACCGCGGCCCGAGAAGCCCGAAGAGCAGAGAGCTCAATCGCCCCTTCAAACGGTTCGTTGCAGGCAGGGCATCGAAATCCGATGTCCGCTGCAGCTACCACGCCGAAACGACGGTGGTCATATTTGCTTGGAGTCTTCGACTTGTACTTTGCCAGCGCCTTGATGACAGGAGCATAGGCCTCCGGCAGTAGGGGCATCGCGCCTCCAACAAAGACCGCCGCAATGAGGGATTCCAGCGACTCGGTCGGAGCGATTGCGCCCAAAATGGACGGCGCTGCAGACAGAATGGCCTCCCGTTCCTCCGCCGGCAACTGCGCAATGCGAACAAACGGGTGCGTGGTGAACGCTCGCTCAACTTTGAGGTGCCACGCCTCGGCGTCGGGCAGCTCTTTAGCCAGCGTCCGGACCGCCTCCTTGGCCCGCCCGCGCACAGCCTCCTTTCCTTCGTCGGAGGCAAGCCAGACAGCGCAGCACGCCATCGCACAAAACGCCGGCAGCAGGTTACGACGGTTAGATTCGCTGTATGCGAACACGCTAAATCGCGCAAGCCAGCTATTCAGTCCGAAGGCGAGGTCGTTCCCGACGAAATATTGATTCTCGGTCAGCTTGAAGCTGTCGCGACGGCCGAACGCCCGTTTCAGCGCTTCACTGGCGGAGAGCTGAACAACGCCTGCAAGCAACGGGTGAGTGGCGTCTCGAGCCAGCCCGTCGGGCAGCGCCTGCAGCATCGCTGCCTCTGCGCTCTCCTTATCGGCATCACTGGCGCCGCCGTTTGCTGTGTTGCCAGCGTCCCGGTCGTCCTCCGGCTCGTTGTCGTTATCCAGTCCGGGCTGGTCGAACTCGTCACCCTTGTTCATAAGAAGCTCGAGGTTCCCGTCGCTTTTCTTCTTCGGGAAAACAACATCACCGTTCAAGTGCCGGAAGGCGGCCGTCAGGCACTGCATTTCGAGCGGGTTAGACGCGCCGAGGTCGCCGAAGTCATCTGTGTTCCATGACTTGTACGGAACATTAGCGACCGCCTTGTCAGCAGGCGGCTTGCCCTCAGTGCTGTCGTTCGCTTCGGCTTTACGCGGTACCGGCGCCCGCTTCAACCCCTGTTTGAGCACGTCGTAGATTGCCCACAAGTCGGACGCCGTGGCGCGGCCTGCTGAGACACGAGCTGCAGCGCGCGAGTAGTCCTTCTCACGCGGCGTAAGCCTCAACTCCGCCTCGACATTGAGCCACCCGCGGGCGATGAAATCGCCGGCAGTAAGCTCCACCATGCGCGCACCGGTCCAGTCAGCGTTCAGATGCACGTTCCTGAGAACGAAAGCCCCTTCTCCGTCGACCGACACCGATTCGTCCACCTCATGCCGCGCCGCACAGGAGATTTGCAATCGCGCGACTGCAGCGGGCGGCACTGGTGAGACCGTGCCTCGTACTGTGCCATCCGGTTGTAACTGCGCGTCGAGCGCCGGAACTCGCGGCGCCATCTCAGCCGCCTCGAAGCGGCACGGCTCAAAGCCCTTAGGCTCCTCTTCTGTCCACTCGAACGGGCTGACCTCAAGCCTGCGGATAAGCCCGACCTCGACGTTGCCTTTGCTGTAAAGGCTTTGCTCCGTCGCGTTGACCGAGCCTGTCATGACGACACAGCCTTTACCGGACACCGCTACGAAAATCTTCGCGTGTGCGAACCGGCTTTCGCGATTCTGCGGGACGACGAAAACCGTTCCTTCCGGGAGGCTCTGCCGGTCGGCGTCAAAAGGTGCGATGCACTTCGATGCGCTCATGCCGATACGCAGCGACTCTGCCTGCAATTCTTCCTTGAGGAGCGTGACCGACAGCCCTTCGGGGTCGTGATACGGCGAGAGCACGGTCAGCTGGTTGACCGGTACGATATCCGCGCACCGGGCTGCAAACTGGTCTGCGGCTGTCGAATCCAAGGTGTGAACCAGCCAGACCCGTGCATTTTCAAGCGCTTCGGGCGGCGCCGCGGCGGCCGCAGCTTCGGCTCGACTCGCGTACTGTGCCAGCACCCGCCGGGTCTCCATCGCCAGCCCCTCTCTGCCTGCAAACTCTCGGAAAAACCGCCCGAGTTGCTGGAAAACGAAGGGATGCTCGTTCGAGTTCACTGCATCCAGGACTTCCAGATTGCTGCCTTGCCCGGCGAATGTGAGGTTCCCACTGCCGACAACCAGCACATCGCCCTTCGACTCACCGCCAGCGGTGTCGCGCTCGAGATAGGCCAGCTTCGGATGAAAAAACCCACCGGACTTCATGAAGACCGGGATGACGCGATACGCGTTTCCGGCGTACTGACTCGAAGACTCTGCGGTCGAGCGCGCAGAGTGCCGCGAATCGACCAGAACATCGATGCTTTCGCAGCCGCCAAGGCGGAGCACAGGGAAACAAAACCCCTCGAACCACCCCGGTCCGAAGGTGAATGACGTCAGCAATGCGCGCTTCGGGCGAATCTCGTCGAGAATCGCCAACAATCTGGTCTGCTCCACGGCCCTTCCCCCGCATTTTTGAGTCTTGTTCTCGTCAGATGATTTTAAACATCCACTACGCCACAGTCACTTGAATTTCTTGGGCTGCGCGATTCGCGGACAGGGCACTGCCACAGCCGACCAAAGGAAAAAGCAGGAAGTCTGTACGCCGCGCAGATACGAGCCAGAACGCTCCGGTCGACGCAGTCGTGCTCACAATCGGCAACTTCAACGCAGGTATCCGAAAGCGTTCCCTAAGAGCCCTGAACCGAAGGTTCCTCTGAAGGTCGGCGGATTGCAGGACCTACTTGCATGCTCAACTGAACCCGGCCTCACCGAAAAGGAAATCCGAGATGCAATGAAGACGTGGTGGGCTCTACTTCGTCAACCTGGAGTGCCTCCTCGGTTCAGACTCGCTGCCAGGTTGCCCAGTAACTCCAGCCGAGAAAGCTCGCGGGCCCGCGTCCAGCGCCTTTTGCGCGACAAATAGCCGTCGCAGTAGCGGCCAACTACTTCCGTCAAGCTGCCGGCCGTCTTTGCCAGCGCTTATCCGCCTTTGTCCTCATGAAAATGGTTTCCCGGCCGCTGGGTCAGGGTCAACGAGCGAATCAGCGAAACCGCCTGCTCATGTCCCGGCAAATCCTGACGGACTTGATTGAGCAGCTCATCGAGGTGCTCCGCCACCTGCCCACGAATCACCTCGGGCGACGGATTTCCGGCCGGGCGCAGTCTGAGCAGAGGCAGCCCGCCCGCCTGAAAAATACGGTCCTTCTTGTCATCCCGCACGAGTTGCTTCTCCGTGTCGTGATAAACGCTGTCGACCTCGATGGCGAGCAACGGCAGGTAGGTCGTGCTGGACACCACGACGACATCCACACTTGCCATCAGGTAGTACGAGAAGTCCTCGCTCGTGACGAGTTCCTTCATGCGGTCGAAGCTGAACACGCTCTGCAAGGAACAGTTTGGAAACACGAGGTGGTTTGGGCACAGCTGCAGGAGCGCCTGATAAATCGTGTGCTCCCGGTCGCTGTTGAACAACTGCTTGACCGCAGAGGAGCTGCCGCCGGCATGGATAATCCTGCCGACAAGCGCGTGCCGCGACTCCTGCGCGATGAGCGGAGCAATGTGCCGGTTCACCTGCCAACCGGTTTTCGTCTCGAACACCATTCCTTCGCTGACGAGGCGGCGATAGTGGTGCTCGGCCCACTCCCCCGTCATCCCCGCATAGGAACCCAGCTCGTCAAAGCCGCTGTAGTTCTTGATGGTGCAAAGCACGGAAAGGATTTTTCGCGCTTGCGGCTTCAGAGCAGGCCACCGGTTCACAGCCGTACGCGCAAACTGGTCGTTCCGGTCGAAAACACCCAGGCGCTCAACAATTTGACGCAGCAAAGCGGCCGCGAAATTCTTGTCCCCTAAAACAGTCCGGTGGTCCAGCACTGCCTGCTCCAACTCCCGGAGTATGTCCGCCGACGGCGCCCGGTCGATGAGCCCGCGAGACTCCTCATGCGCCTGCGCTACTGTTTCCCGTTCGATGTAGAGCAGGTTTTGTCCTAAAGCCGACTTCCAGTTGCCAGCAAGCTCGTCCAGGTGCGATACCAGCATCGGTCGGGCATCGGCCAACGCGTCCCGACACACAAGCGCACAGCGATAGAGCAGAGAATCTGCCACCGGCCCCTCATGACAACGATGCAGCAAGTCGAAAACTGGCCCCACAAGAGAAAGCCACACCTTAAGATGGGTCAGGCCCATCTCGGCCTCGACTCCGCTAAGTGCAAGAACTTCGGCTCCAAGGCGCGCCGTCATCGCCGCATCGACCGGCTCGTCCAGTCCGGACGAGTAGTCATGAACCGATTCGAAAGCGGACTGGTTGCCCTCAACGTACCGGCGAAGCGACTGCACAGCGAAGAACAATCTTTCCGCCGCACTTGGCGCCACGTCGGCCATCATGGTCGTGAACGAAAGCGACCGCTCCGCCAGCCAGTCGACCCGGGCAAGGGCTGGAGTGTCGCTCGACAGCTGAATCGTGTCGTAAGCCCGGCTTGCTTCCAGTGCCTCGCGTAACGCGAAGAGCTCGTCGACGAACGGAAACCCTCGAGCCGCATGCTCAGCAAGTCGACGCACGAGGTCTGCGCGAGACGGAAGATGCAACCCGCAATCCATGTCGTCGACCCCGCTTTCCTGCTGAACCAGCAGAAACTGCCCGAAGCAATCTTCACGTTCTTCCATATGGACTTGCGACAAGAGTTCCACACCCCTGACGAAGTAACGCTCCGCTTGGTCGGGCTCAGCCACCATCGCTCGGACCAGTTGCCTGATTCCATTGCAGAGAAGATTGCCTAGGTCCTCAGGATATCGTGCGTCCAGTTTCGCCCAACCGCCGGCGGTCGTTCCCGCAGTTGCAATCAAAAAAGCCCAAGCTCGCGGCGTCGGGCAATTGCCCCAGCCCTGTCGCGGCTGGAAGCGCGTCTCACCCTGCCGCGGTGCTGGCTCCGGAAGCGACCGTATCTGGTCGGCGAGCCACTCAGCTTCGTCGGGGCTCACAGTTCTGGCCAGCCAATCCAGCTTGAATATTTTTGCCTGCAACGCAACGTCAACATCGTCAAACCGATTCTCATTGGCAACGACAGCATCACAAGCGTCCATGAAAATAGCCGAAAGGTCAGGAAGCGCAGCCAGGATTTCCTCGTCTTCCTGCGTCCGGTCCTCCTCCCAATCTTCGTCTGAGCGTATCGTCAACCACTCGACTGCTCGCCGCATTTCTCGCAGGAGCCCCACCCTTGGCGACACCGGGAACACGGACAACAGCGCGAGAAGCGAGCGATTGGCTCCGACGATGGTGTATCGGTCCATCGCCAGATAATGGTAGAACGCAACGGTCTCGTGAAAGCGTGGGTCAAGCGAACGCAGTTCCTCGTAAGTCGCGAGCAACGCGGCCGGGTCGAAGTCTCGGTTGGGGTCGCGTGCAGCATCAGGATGGACCATTCCGCCCGCGCGGCAATGCAACAGATGCACCCTCGCCGCCTGCTGTTCATGCGCGGGAAAAGCAGACAGGGGCATAGCAGAGAGGCTCAGCAGCCCTTGCCAGTCGCGTTCGTCGGAGAGCCGGTCTGACTCGGCAATCAGTTCTTTGACGCTGACGAGCGTCACTGCGGCGGCCATCCGCTGTTCGCCTGTTCGCTGTTCGCCGATGCGCTGTTCACCTGTCATCGGCTGGAGTTTTTTGTGCGAAGACGATTTCTTTTTCGCTCTGGTCAAAGCCCTGCTCCATTCTTTTTCGAGTCTTCAGATGATAGCGCGAAGGAATCACGCGAAATCACGTGAACGTTCACGAAAAAGGCTCGATTTTGCACACGGTCCGAATCACACATGCGTGACACCGGCTTGGGTGTGCACTGCGAAGCTAGTCTCCGTCCGCCCATGAAATCGCAACCCACCCGGTGCCAACAGTCGGTCAGCCGTCTTTCTGGCGCGCTCCTTTCGCACCATCGCACATTCTGCGTTGAGTCACAGGTCCCGGTCGTCGGACTGTGTACCGGTCAATTTGTCCTCGCCGAGCTCGGCTATCTGGACGGAAAGCAATGCGCGGTCCATTTTTCCCTCGCGCAGACGATGCAGAGTCATTTCCCGAAGATATCGCCGGTCACGGACAAGCCTGTCGTGGTCGATGGCGGATTCATTACATGCCCCGGGGGTCTGGCTGCAATTAACCTGGCAATGCACTTGGTCAATGCGAACTGCGGCAACACTCGTTCGCATAACTCGAGACGCAATCTCGAAGACGACCGAAGTCAGCTGCGTTGTTCACGTCCAGCCTTACATAGTCGAGGCGGGCAAGGAAAGACTTCCATGCCTCTTCGTCCGGTCGCTCTTTTCCAATATGCGGCTTGACGCTCTCCTCGACCCACTCAAGATAGCCGTTCAAGTCATCAACGTGGCGCGCCACGCCAACAATAGTGCCGTGCTCGTTCAGAAGACCAGCGCAATGCGCCTCAAACAGCGCCGGCAATATCTTGCGCATAGCTAAGTCGCCGGTGCCACCGAATAAAACAAATGTGAATGTTGAATCGCGCTCGAGCATGGGAAAGAAGGAATGAACGTCGTTTGCGTCCTCGTACAAGCAGGCGCGACAGGACCGACACGCGGTTGTGAACAATGCGGGCCAGAACGTTTACGCGTCCGCGTCCAACCTGCGATAGGTGTACGAAAATGTATTCGTTTGCATTGTCGTACATCATCGAAGTAGACACCAGTTCCGCATAAATCTCGATGTCGGCAGAGGCGGCCGTACGTCATGAAAGAAAAACGATAGACTTGTCACAGTCATACATTTCCTTACAATCGTGCCCGCCTCCATCGAAGATGTCGCTCGCCACGCAGGAGTTTCGACGGCCACTGTGTCGCGCGTGCTCAATGGCGTCGACCTTGTACGGCCAGAAACAAAATCGAAAGTCGAAAAATCCATCGCAGCGCTCGGCTACCGAGTCAGCGAGTCTGCGAGAAGCCTGAGGACGTCTAGCAGGCGGCAGATTTTGGTCTTGGTCCCCGACTTCTCAAATCCCTATTACGGAGAGATTGTCCGAGGCATCGAATCGGTAGCGCGCGAGCATGGGTATCATGTGCTGCTGTCAGAGACGCGTACCGAAGGTGCTCGAAAACGCGCATATGTGGAGTTGCTTCAGCAACAACTCGCTGATGGTGTCGTTTGCCTGGACCCGGTCACTATTCGCCGGCTGGCGGCAGATGGGATTGTCAGCTTCCCATGGGTCGCATGCTCGGAGTTTCTTCCCGACGCGGATATCCCCTACGTCAGCATCGACCATCGTCAAGCCGCGAAAGACGCGGTGCTCTATCTTCTTTCTCGCGGCCACAGAAACATTGGCTTCGTGAACAGCGATGAGCGATTCATATACGCTCAGCAACGCCGGGCAGGATACGAGGATGCGCTCAAAGAGGCTGGCGTGGACGCTCGCGCTGACTATATTCAATCGGTCGGCGGCGTTGACTACCCGCTCGGTGAACTTGCCGCTCGACGCCTGCTCGCGCTCGAGCCGCGCCCAACAGCCATCTTTGCTGTGTCGGATACTTTGGCGATTGGAGTGATGAAGGCATCATTTCGCGCGGGCCTGAAGGTCCCACACGACGTCGCGGTGGTCGGATTCGACGATGTGCCTGTTGCCGAAATGTTTGAGCCATCTATCACGACCCTCGCGCAACCCATGTACTCGTTGGGACAACGGGCATTCTCGTTGCTGCTCCAACGAATCAAAGGCGAATCAACAACGTCGGAGATATTGCCTCACCGCATGGTGTTGAGGGAGTCGGCTTAGGTCTCGGCCATGGAAATTGTCCGCGTGGTAGATAGCGACATCAACGGTCCCAACTCGCAGTAAGATAGTCTCGATGCCGTCTTAGCCGCATATATGTGAATTAAGAGTTATCTACGCCGAGTCGTCGCCAGACCAACTAGAAAATAAGATGAGCCGGACTGAAGAGACATTCCGGATGCGATGCTTGAATTCCGACGAGTTGGCCAAGTGGGAGCAACGAACCCACCACCTTTCTCATCGTTCGGCGCTCGTAGTCATCGTGGCTGTTATTTTGCTCGTAGCGATTCAGTCCACTGCGCGGGGTGCTCGCCCGCCTTCAATTCTTGAGTATCTTGCTTTCTCCTTGATAGTGGGCGGCTGCGTCGGCCTTGTCAGTCGATTTCTCGTACCTTCTCTTAGTCCACGCTGGTATCGGCCGCTGGATGCACACGGGCGCGAACAACTTGAGGCCTTGTGTAACACCAATCCTCAGTTGTACCTTTACTGTAAGGCCGTGTACGCGAACGACAGGCCAGTAACTCAAGGTGAGTTTAGAAGGATGACACGCTGGGCCTCGCGTCATGAGGTAACCAAAGCAATGGCGTCGAGGAAGAGCTAACAACTTGATTCGATGGCGTCACCCAAATCCCAAGTCTAAGTGCCACTTTTAGTAGGTGCGACCGGGACAAAATCTGTTACCGTCTCGCCTGAGTAGAGTTAGCGCCCTTCAATGAAACTCACGCTATGAGCGACGAAAGAACGTTGGTCCCCCAAGACGGTGAATACTTCCACGCCATTGGCCTGGCCGCCGTTGCATTTGCACGTCTCGAATGGGACGCTGTCTGGTGCTGTGAGCGGCTCGACCCTGGCTACATCAACACCATCGAGCAAAAAAAGAAAACTGCAGGGACAATTGCTGGCGACCTCGTCGGCTTCTTCGAAAGAATCGATAATGTTCACCTCAAAGCGAAGGTAGTGCCGTTTGCTCAAGAGTTTGCTGCTGTGGTCGTGGAGCGAAACGGACTACTGCACGGCAAGCCTGCCACTGCTCCGAATGGTGACCAACGGCTCTTTCGTCATGGAGAGGAATGGTCCGTCTCGAAGGTACAAGCGTTTGCGGACCGCTGCGTGGTTGCAGGAACACCACTCAACGCCCTGCTTTACGCCGAATTTACGGAGCCGTGCCAAATCGCCCTTCGTGCGAAATAACATCGATTAAAGACGTTTTATGAAGGCAAAATTGCGACAGTTGAGTACCGCAATCTTGCCCTGAGCCTGCCAACAACTGTTACCCATCTCCGAAGCTGCACTTGAATTTTGGTACGGCTCCCGATGTCTACCGGCTCCACGCCTTGGGACAGGGCGCAAGGGCAAATGGACTAGCAGGTCTCCGCCCGCCCCGAAAAGCGCTCCGTCAGTTCATCACAGAACGGCATGTAGGTTTCCACGAGGCGCGCCGGCTGCTGTTGCAGTTGGTACGGCTCCAATTCGAGAAGTTGCGCAGGAGTGAAGAGGCGGCTGACAGGGTCTTGCTGCCTCGCAGAGTAATCTGCGAAGAAGGAAGCGAAAGTGCATTGCCCCAACCGGACCGCCTCAGCAAGCTTGTCTAAGTGGTCCACACTCAAAATATAGACCGGATGTTCTGCCTTGCGCTCATGGGACCGCTCGTCAAACAGATGGTCCGCTTCAGCTACGTACAAGTCGCCGTACGTGACCGTTACCCTGTGGATTGACGCGAAGAGCAAGCTTTTCTCAACAAAGCGCCCGGTATTCCTCAGCTGTTCGGCAGCTTTGACGATTGTGGATTTGAGCTTCGATTTGTAGGTGCGCACAGACGCAGAGGCCGGGAAAGTATGCGCGAGTGCCTTGTTCTTTACCTCGAGAAGCGTTATCGCGTTATCTTCAACGATTGCATAATCGCAGCAACCACCTTCGACGTTAAAACGCCGCCTCACCGCATTTTCATCTAGCACCTCGGCACGGGTACTCGCTAGGGAACTTCCAACGTAGACTTCGAACATATCTTCGAACGTTCGTCGCGCCTGCGCATCGGCGCTTGCACCGACGATATCACTCAACGCGAATTCCAGATGTCGGTCAAGGCCGCAACGTCCCCAGAAGAACCACTGTCCGTTGTAGGTGGTGAACGGCGAGCGGTAAAGAAGATTGGGTTGGAACCACTCATCCGGGTGCGGTTCGCTCATCTGCATCGCGGTGGCCTCTCGCGGCACCAGCAGCGTCTGAAAAAAACGCGTCACCGTCTCCTGGCCGAAGATGCGCACGAGCTCGCCTCGATACTTCGCGCTGAACACGCGAGAAATATCTTGTCCGGCATTCACGCGAAACAACCCCGCCATCGCTAGGTAGTCTTTCGGCGGCATCTGCAACGTACTCTCAAGGAGTTGATACAAACGGGAATATTTGTCGAGCTGGTTGAGGAGGTCGATTTGCCTTCCGAACGGCCCAATTTCCTGCCCTCTTTGATGCGGGAGCTGCGCGAGCAACATAGCTCGGAGTGACAAACGCAAAGGATTATCCGGCGAGAACCACTGAAACTCCGAATCCATTCCGCTCCAAGCCATGTTTAGGACCTTGTTCAAGTCAGTTGCTTGCATTGGCTTGTCGCCATACGCAAGAACCTCATCTCGAAGCACCCAGAGGACCAGCCGTTCGGCCACCCACGGCGCCTGCACTCGAGCAGAATCTTGCTTCTGCGCTTCATGGATATGCGAGGAGAGCTGGCGTAAGACACTTGCGTAAGCAAACTTGCGCATTCTGTTTTCGAATTGGTCGAATTGCGTCGGCATATGCCATAAAGCCTCTCTCAAATACTTATATCTTCTATCAACTCAATAGACGTTCGCGGCGTCTCGACAGCTTCGGTCACCGACATCTCGTTGATACCGCAAGTTTGGAATGCCGCAGGTTCGACATCCCACTTGAACGTTATCCGACCATCGTTCGCATTGCGGAGAACGCCAAGAGCTTGGACGCGTTCAATTACGCTGAGCCCCCGAGCCGCAGAGCGGTTCGGCTTCCAACTGTCAACGTCAAGAACGGCCGTCTGCACGGTCGGTGTTCGATGGACGCTAACATGAATATGTGCGTCACCGTACGCATCCGTCTTGCGCAATCTCCCTTGTTTTCTATTATCACTATGCCACGCGCAGGTATGCCATCACTTGTTATTGCATCCTCCGATTTGAACCCCGCACCAAATCGTCGCTTGCAACACCTCACCCCAATCTTGGTAAGAGGAAGGTATGCCGTCAAATGCGCGAATCTGTGTCTTTGCAGTGACAGCAGGTCTCCTCCTCGGAGCCTGCACTCAGTTGCGGGTATACAAAATAAATCCAGATACACCGACTGCCTCGTTACCGGTGTCTGCATTTCCTTATGCTCTACCCACAGCGCGGGTGCAAATAGCAGTCACCGTGACCCTCACCGGTTGCGGAAATGTGCCTCGGGTAGGCCACAACTCGTTGAAGGTCAGCGTGAGCGCGATACCGGCTCTGGTGGTACAGGCCGACCCTCAAGAAAGATATTTTGTTGACTATTCGGAACTGCAGAAATTCTGGAAATCAACTGACTTCACCTTGAACACAGACGACAACGACATCCTGCAGTCGGTCAACACCGAAGCTTCGGACCAGACGTTGCAAATTGCGGGGGCAACGTTGCAGTCTGCTGCACAAATAGCAGGTGCTGTATTCACTGGCGGCGTTTCGGTGCCGGTTGTACAAGCAGCGAAATCTAAAAAACAAAACAATTACGTTCAGCTGTCCATCGAACAAAATAAAACCTTGAGTCCAGAGCTTGCGGAGTATCTTAGAAACGCGAAGAAGGAATCGTCTGGCAAGAAGGGCGAGCCCCGTAATGCCGCGCCGAAGCGGGTCAAAGAACCACTAAACGACACCGCATGTACAGATGACGCATTCAAGAGCTGGCTCGACGTGCAAACCCAAGCAAAGGCACTTAAGGATTCGAAGAAAACCGATACTCCGGCGTCAGGCGTAAGCGCAGCAAGCCAGCCTGCAGACGCAGGAATTACAGCAGCGGCAAACTCTTTGGTGCAGGCAACGAAAGCGATATCCGCAACATTTATTATCGAACCGAAGCTGCGTCGCGACCAGTTCGTCCCGAACACTTTAGATAACGATAACGACGACCTGATATATCGGGAGCAGGTGGATGTCGTTGATATGGCAGGACGAATAGCAGAAGTCGGCGCACTCGCTCAAGCGAAATATGTGGGTAAAGGATGGGTCTCTATCAACGAGGCCCGGCCCCATCTGATTGGGACACAAATCGCGTTTGAGCTTCGACTAAGACGATGGTCGGTGGGAGATGCCGCATCCGACGCCACATCGACCGCCGGCGTTGGTCCAGGCGAAGCGATGCCCGATGGCACCACGCGATTCGAAGGTCTTGTAGTTCGCTCGCCAGCGTATGGGTCCTTGAAAGTCTGTGTTGACGTTTGCGGCTACGATGTAGACCACACGGGCATCCGTATTGTCCCTCGTCGGGATAAGACAGATAATAACTACGTAATGCCAACGTCAATACAGAAACCCTATCAGGTGGTAGCGGACCGACCGTTTCTGGAACAGGCGATAGTTCAGGAAACGAGCATCGCCTTACCTCAATTCGGCAAGAAAATACGTATGCCTCTGCACAACAAGATTGGCCAAGATGGGACATTGCAGATATCCGTCGCGTCAAACGGCTCACTTAATCTGCTCGCATTTAGAAACAACTCCAACGTCGCATCGGGAATTTCATCGATTGGAAGCGCTGGTACCGCTTACTCAACGGCCATCTCCAACAAGGATACAGCGATTGCTGCTCGGAACACTGCACTTAACTCCGGCATTACTTACTCGACTGGACTCTACACGCTCGGCGCAGACCAAGCGGGTGTGTCAGACCAAATTCTTAAGTCGCAGGCTGATTGCTTAGCCCAGCAGAGCACAATTATCAAAGCTGGGGGCACTCCGAAGGCTGATTGCGATTAGGTCGATAGCGTTTGCAATCGACCTTGACCGCCTTCGATTTTTGCTAAAGCCGGGAGAGGGGGCACGCGAGAGCTACTTCCACCAAGTTGACTGTCCTCTCCGACCAAATGAGCCGGCTTGGGTAAAAGCATACATGTCAGGTCCCACGCCATCTGCCAAAGGTGTCTCGCTTCGCCACCCCCTCTCTTTCATGGAGACAGAGTGACTCAGTTCAGGAAAAGAAAGGTGGTACGGGAACAGGCGGTGATTCCGTTGAGCGCGTATTTGCCGTGGTACACGAGGCTCGTTCAACGTACCGCAATAACGATTGCCGGAACGTACCTCGTTTTCACTGCAGTATCGGCGCTTTGGGTCGCCCCTTGCCGCTTCCCAATTTTGCTTGCCTATGTCACGGCTGGATGGGTCATCGGCCCACCAATTTGGTTTTACTTCGAGTCCTTCTGGATACTGCGAAAGGATTATGAGGTCACCAGCGACAAAGGCAGGCTCGACGTGCTTGAAGGAGGGTCGAAATATGCTGCGGCGGTCTGGCTCGCGGTGTCTACCTCACTGGCAGCGTTCATGGCAAGTGACTACTTCAAAAAACCTGAGTACGAGTGCCAATTTCAATCGCTAATCCAGTGGCCATTTCCTGACACGCCCTACAAGCCGAGTACTCAGGACCAACCTCTACAGAAGAAGTTACGGAAGATTTGAGAATCCTAATGCATTCAGGTGCTCGGTCGCAACCGTTAAGAACTGCATGGCCCAAGGGATAGCGCATCATCCCCTCGCCCCTGTACTGTGCTTTGCTGCAGGCAACAGCAACACGGGTGCAGTAGCGCCAACAAGCCGTTTGCGCCATCACGCCAACATCTTCAACGGATAGCTGCTTCTAATTCGAAGCTGTTTTCATGACTGTTGACCCTCAATAGGACCCTCGCCGTCTGCTACGTACCGATAATCTAGACCGAAATCGTTCAAGCATCGTACTGCTCGAACGATTTCAAGGATAGGTGGCGGCCATGGGACGGTCGCGAAGCTGTCTTCCGGGCTGTGACTATAATCCAGTGCAGTTCGCTGCTTTCTCCCGCGAACCATCGGCTGGACTGATGTATCATGCGACGCCTCGCTGATTGACCCATCCGCGCGCGCCACAATCGTTAGACGAGCACCATACCCGATGCAGACCATGTACGCCCACATCGCGGGAGAGCTCCGCGAACTGACCCTTCCACCCATTACCCAAGAGGTACTGCCTGGGATTCCGTGGGGTGCGTTCGACGAGTTGATGACCCCGGCATACTGGCGCGGCCAGGCATGGCAGCACACGGAATCTGGCACTTTTTGTGACTTCCGACTCGGCCGCTCCTTGATTGAAGAGGTTGCAGCGTGCTTGCTTGGTGGATGGGGAATGCCCGCAGAGCTAGCTTTGGCAGCTTACGCTCGCGTTCGGGAGAAAAACCTATTGCGACCTGGCGTGACGGCCACCGAGCTTGAGGAGGCCCTCGGCGAGCCATTCGCCCTAGGTGCAACTACGCGCAAGTATCGGTTTGCGCGCCAGAAGTCGAAATACCTGAGCGGTTGCCTTCAGCAATTGAGCGACTTCACCCCACCCGAGGACGATATTGCGTTTAGGGACCGGCTCAATCAGTTGCCAGGCATCGGCCTCAAAACAGCCTCGTGGATTGTTCGCAACATGCGACCAACAAGCGAAGTCGCCATTCTTGATATCCATATCTTGCGCGTTGGTCGGCATCTCGGATTGTTCCCAGAGGACTGGCGGCCTGAAACGCACTACCGACAGCTCGAAGCTAGCTTCATCAAGTTTGCCCGAGCAATAGAGGTTTCAGCAGCGACGCTGGATGGCCTTATGTGGGACCACATGCGCCAGCTATCCGTCATCTTGAGAAAGGAACGTACGACGGGCGAACAGCTCGACCTATTTTCAAGCGGCCCAGTCAGCGTGCATTGAAACGGCAGCATGCATGTCAATCGCTTTGAAGCGGTAGCCCGACCACCGCCCCCCCAACTGCAAGCAGTTGCTCATGCTTCGGCAACGCGTCGACGACCTCGTTTCCAAGAATGCCGAGCGGACTGAAACCGAGACCAAAATACTCTGCCGCGAGCGCAAGTGTCTGCAGCATCGCACCAGCGTCGCGCAAGATGAGCGATTCGCCGTTCTTATAGGCTACCTTTGGTCGCCCCATGTCGGCGATAAGTGCCATAAACGCACCGTCGGCTCGTGGTAGAAGAAATCGGCATCTGCCTACCCAATTCGAGCGCTCTTCTGACGGGAATGTCAGCTCGTCCAATGTGCAAGACTCGACATTCACTCTAAACACTGCCGAGCCATCGAAAAGCACCACCGAGATGGGATGCAGTGCTCCAGCCGAAAGAGCAGGACGACGACTGCGACGCAACATATCGCCCTGCTGCCAAAAGCGAGGCGTAAGGGCGAATTGAAACATGCTGGTCAGTGTATCGAGAGGTGCACGGGCAAGAGCG
Source organism: Caballeronia sp. GAWG1-1 (assembly GCF_023631465.1). Lineage (NCBI taxonomy): Bacteria > Pseudomonadati > Pseudomonadota > Betaproteobacteria > Burkholderiales > Burkholderiaceae > Caballeronia > Caballeronia sp. GAWG1-1. Next base: position 122 of record NZ_JALQDB010000064.1, on the reverse strand, counting down.
CGGGGGGGGGGGGGGGGGGGGGGGGGGGGGGGGGCGCCGCGGGGGGGGCGGGGGGGGGGGGGGGGGGGGTGTTTGAATATATTTTTTATTTCATCTAAATAAAATAAATCTGTTTCATGTCG
>NZ_JALQDB010000063.1:0-18673 GCF_023631465.1 Caballeronia sp. GAWG1-1 | reverse complement strand
CAGGTCACCCAGCAAAACGCCGCTCTGGTTGAGGAGGCGGCGGCGGCCGCTCAGGCGCTTCATGATCAAGGGATACACCTTACCGGCGCGGTTGCTTTCTTTTCCATCAGCGAGGCCTAAACGGTTTCGGCGGGCCGACTTGCACGTAGACCTCTTCGGTTGGCTTTTGCCACTCGTCCGAAGAAGACAGGCTGACGCACGGTTTAACCCTCAAGTTCCATCCCGGCCTGCCGTCATCTTTTAAGGATGTTCAATTTTCGGCCATGACAACACGTCCGGGCCATCTAACCAAACTAAGGAGCATCCGAGGGAGCACCGGCGCTATCACCGATCGAAAGTAAGGCAATTCCGATGTCGGGCGAGAGGGCGATACTCCGTTGGCGTGAATAAGCAATGATCGCACCGCCCTACCCTCTCGATGAAGATGCTCGACTAAGAACACTACATTCCGCGTGTGTGCTAGATACACCGCCCGATTCGTTTTTTGACGACATAACTCGCCTTGCCTCCGACATTTTCGACGTGCCGATCTCGCTGGTGACTTTGGTGGACGCGGACCGCCAGTGGTTCAAATCGCGTGTCGGCATGCCAGTGGCCGAGACATCAAGGGAGACATCATTTTGTGCCCATGCGATCTTGTCCCGGGAACCGATGGTGGTGCTCGACACACATCATGACGATCGTTTTCATGACAATCCGCTAGTAGCCGGCGCGCCGTTCATTCGGTTCTACGCGGGTGCGCCGCTCACAACAAACAACGGCCACGCTGTTGGAACGTTGTGCATCATTGGTACACGGCCCCGGGCGTCTTTCAGTGTTCGGGAGAGGTCCCACCTTTCAGCGTTGGCCAACTTAATCGCGCAGCGCATAGACGCATTGCGCTCGACGGCTTGCCGAGACAAGGTGACCGGACTTCCAAATCTGACACGATTCTTAGATGATCTAGCACTTTTCGATGAGCAGTGCGAAGCCGATGTAGAGACAACTACGCGGGCAGTGCTCATTGATGTATGCACGCTGGACTATATCAACCGCATGGTCATTGCTATCGGGCTGGAGTCCATTAATGCCGTGGCGGTCGATACCACAAAAAGGCTCACGGCCGCGCTTGGCCCAGGCATGACGCTCTATCGAATCGGCTATGCGCGATATGGTCTCGTTACGAAGGCGTCCTGCAAAGAGATTGAAAAACTTCTTGACCGCGTCACCCGCGCGTTCGAACGACCTTTGACCGTTGCTGCGGATCTGCCCATCGATGTCACGCCTTCGATTGGGGTCGTTCGACTTGTTGAAGCCGCTAACCCCTCCGACTTGATCGCTGCGTTGATTTTCGCTGTAGAGCGTGCGCGTGATGAGCAAAAGCAAGCGGTGTACTACGACTCGGAAATGGGCCGTCATCGCAACCGTGCGTTTCTCCTGATTAACTCGTTTAAGGATGCGCTTTCGAAAAATCAACTGCGCCTCGTCTATCAGCCCCGCATGCGGTTGAGCGATGGAGTCTGCCTGGGCGCAGAAGCATTGGTTCGTTGGCGGCATCCCCAACTTGGCGACATTTCTCCGGGCGAATTTATTCCACTCGTCGAGAACACAGCGCTCGTCAACACACTGACTGATTGGGTGCTCGCTACTGCCGTAAGGCAGCTTGCGATGTGGCAATCGAGCCATCCGACAATTCGATTATCGCTCAATGCTGTGGGATCGGACCTGACGCGTGACGGATTCGTTCCGTTGGTCGAATCCACGCTTAAAAGCTTTCGGGTGAACCCTCATCTATTGGAGATCGAAGTAACGGAAGGCTCGCTCATGCGACATTCCGATCGCAGCGCCTTGGCGGTAAGTCAGCTTCGAGAGCTCGGCGTGACGCTTGCGATCGACGATTTCGGGTCCGGATTCAGCAACCTTGCGCAACTCAGCCATCTCGACGTGGCTACCGTGAAGATAGACCAGGCGCTTGTCAGAGCGGTCTCCGATAGCCCACGTGACGCGACCATTGTTCGCACGGTGATCCGTCTCGTTCATGAGTTAGGCTTCACGGCTGTCGCCGAAGGGGTAGAAACCGCCGAAATACTTGGAAAGGTCCGAGAGTGGGGATGCGACGAAGTTCAAGGGTACTTTACTGGTCGGCCAATGGAGGCGGACATGTTTTCGGTGTGGCTTGAGATCGAACATACTGCCTTTCACCTGTAACATCTTTTGACATCTGACTCAAACTAAACTTATCCAGCGTGTCGGCGCGACCTTCAGGTTGTCGCGTACGTGGTGGCCGAGAAACGGCTTGTCGCAATAAGCGTCACGTCGGCTATCATGTGACCCCAGCACTACGAACGATTGGACGCTTGATGACGGCTCGGAATCCGGCCTTGGTACGAGACCGATCAAGATTCGCCAGAAGAAGTATCTGAACAATGTTATCGAGCAAGATCATCGGGCAGTCAAGCGACGCACGCGGCCTATGCTTGGCTTCAAGAAGTTCCGTTGTGCCTGGATACTGCTGAGCGGCATCGAGCTCATGCACATGATCGCCAAAGGTCAAATGCAAGCACGGGGCGTCGGATGCTCTCATGCCCAGCAGTTTTATTCACTGGCAACATAAGCAATCCTACTGATACTGTAGTCAATTCGCGATCTCGCTCCGTCCGCGACAAAGCCGTCCACGGTCGTGCACAGGGCGTTGCAAAGGTAACGAGGATGCTTAAGCGAGTGCTCAGATGCATTGCATAGTTTAAGGCTGCATACTTCGCCGGAGAGCGCTGATTCGCCACCTCCGCACAGGTCTATCAGTTTGGATCATCGAGGTGAATAGTTGAATTGCGACGGTTCGCTGCAACCAGTCAGCCGAGCAACGAATGCAGTTCGTACCGCATTAGATCGTGAGCCGACGGCGCAAGCGTTTTGTACGCTGCTTTGAGGTCAACGAATTCTTTGCCCTCTTCAGCATTCGCGAACGCATGCAGCTGCCCGATCGAAACGACGGACAAGAGAATCACTTAATCAACTTGAACAACGACCGACAACATGAATTTTCGGCCGTCGGCCACCTTGCCATTTGCCGCTTGCATCTTTAGCGATCGGGAGTGTTGGCGTCGAAGCGATGTCGAGCGAGTGGTTCACGCGGCTGTCCGTAACATTGCCTGACGCATTACGTCAGCAAGTTCGGCCGCAACAAACTTTGATACATAAGCGTTTGCACCTACCTTTCGCACGTGCTGTTCATTCGCGGATCCCGACAATGAAGAGTGAATGACCACGGGGATCATCTGCAACGCAGCGGCGGCTTTAATTTTGCGGGTAAGCGTGAAGCCGTCCATTTCCGGCATTTCAAGGTCGGTAAGCACTAATGCAATGTCATCCGTGACCTTCCTACCCTCCTTCGCCGCTTTTGCGCCTGCCTTCTCCAGCAGTTCCCACGCTTCTTGGCCCGTCTTGGCCATAATGAACGGTACCCCCATTGACTTCAGGCTCTCTTCGATAAGGGCGCGTGCAACGCCGGAGTCGTCTGCGGCAAGTACTCGTGCGCCCGGCGGCAGCGTCAAGCGTCCAGTGTTCTGCTCATTGATCTCCGGTTCGCTTGCAGGCAGCGCGTCGCGAAGAATTTGCTCGACATCAAGGACCTGCGCAAGCCGACCGCCCGCGTGGGCATCCAGGCGCGCGATGCTCGTCACTGCTTTACCGCTGGAGTGACCCTCTGCCGAAAGCACTCGATTCCACTCGAGGCGCACGATATCGTCAACCTCTTCGACGGCGAAGCCCTGCGTCGTGCGAGCGAACTCCGTCACCAAGAGAATACGGCTTCCCTCGCGTGGGGTACATCCCGTGACGCGTGCGAGGTCGATGACCGGGATGATTTCGCCGCGTACGTCCGCCACGCCGAGAATTTTGTTGGACGAGCCCGCCAGTTCCGTGAGCGTCGGCATTGTCACGATCTCCCGAACCTTAAAAACGTTGATGCCATAAAGCTCGCGAGCGCCGCTACCAGGCGTTGCGCCGAGTCGAAAAAGCAGCAACTCGAACATGTTGCTGCCCGCTAAACGGACTCTTTGTTCAATATCATGCTGATCATTGTTCATCTGTTTCCACCATCGACGGTTACCATACATGGCTAACGGCTTCGTCACGATGTTTCTGAAGAAAGCAGTAGTCGCGTTGTCGGTTTGGACAGGTTGAGAGGTAATGTTTACGGTCTGGTGCTCGTCTACAACCGCTACTGTGATCTCCTGGCCTTGCGCCGCGCGCGCGGACCTGGAATAGCTGCGCAAGTCGACGCATGATGCAGCGAGCATGGATTTACACCGAGCATCACGCAACGGGCCGATGACGTGCAATCTGTCCTGGCATCGGTCGCGGCAGGAGTCGGCGTTGCATTCGTTTCTTCGGAGCTCAACATCTGCTCCGTAATGCCGCCGTCCAGCCGCCTCAAAACCGGTTACGTCTCAGTTTGCCAGTTCGTGCGGACTGCGCTGTAAGTCTTTAATCTTTTCTCGATTGTCAACGCTTGTTCCTTGGCGGCAACCTTGATGCCCCGTGGCCGGCCGCTTCTCGCCGCTTGCCGACGTTCGTACCCAAACATCGATCGAGCGCTTCTCTGTGCACGCCCTTTCGTAACCTTTCTGAGCCGCCGCTTCGCGCCGAGGGGATTGTTCGCACAGCTCTCCTGCGCGAGCAGCTTGACTAGTCTGCAGTAGCTGTTGACGTCCAATTCTGCTACTCATGTTCGTTGATAACGCTAATGGGAAAAAAGAAGTCCGGAGGGTACGCACGGTCGTCTGGTGGCTTCGAACCTTATGTGCGGTTGCGCGGCTCGCCGGGAACCGTAGATTGAGCTCCTGCACTGACTGCTGCCTGTGCAACACCTGCCATGGCGGCTGTGAACGGGCGCCGATTGGCTAAAGATCAACTGATTGCTGAGCGGCGCAGTTAATAGCGCGGTTGAACTTCGTCCAGTGGATTCGTCAATCGACTGTCGCAAGCATCATCTACCATGCTCAACCCTCGCTCGAAAGCCGAGCGATATACCCGATCGATACCCGGTTCGGTAACGAGAGAGAGCGTGGGCAAGTGATACCCGTCAGCGCTGATTATCCGAAGAAGCACAGGGCAGCGGTTGCCGTCAGCAGCTGGTTGTTCAGTGATGAGTAGTCGATGAAGCCGGTAGCGGATTTCCATTATCGTTCTCGGTTGCAGAAGTAATGCGGCATGGCATCAAACTAGCACGCCGCACGACCGGCCGTCGCGAACAATCTGCTCTACGCATCAAGCTAGAGGCGGAGTGGACAGACCGTCGCGCCGGGTCGACCGGATGATACGTGCAGCGCAGACTTCCGGATGCCACTCCCCGCGAAGTAGTGGAATCTCACGACGCGTCGTCCGCGTGGTACCGCCCTCACAAAGTGTTTCTCCATGTTTCGCGACTATTTACATATAGCTTGCAGGGACTGCTGCATAGGTCTACCAATTCAAAACAGACCTTAGGTCGCTATGATGCAGCACTATGCTCTTTTCAGCGATCTTTCTGCCCGTCGATGGATTCGGCGGTGCCTGATTATTCCAGGCAATCAAAAACGCGGCGAACGCCTCCGCCCGCATTGGCCGACTGATGTAATAGCCTTGAATACTCGTACAACCTTCTGAGACCGCAAAGGCATACTGTTCAGCGGTTTCGACACCTTCCACAGTCACCAGCAAACCAAGACACGTGCTCATCGTAATGATGGCTCGAGCGATCGCGACGCTCTCCGCATCGGACGGAATGCCGCGTACGAACGATCGGTCGATCTTCAATCGATCGAAAGGAAATCTGCGCAAATAGCTGAGGGACGAGTAACCGGTTCCGAAGTCATCCATTGAAACGCGAACACCCATGCTGCGCAGGCGGTTGAGCGTTTCGAGCGTCGCGCCCGTATCGGCAAGCAGCACGCCTTCCGTCACCTCCACTTCGAGTCGCTGCGGAAGAAGATGTGCATCCTCGATAGCCGATGCCACGATCGACACAATCGACTTGTCGTGAAATTGCGCAGGCGACAGATTGACCGCCAAGCCAATCTCAGCTGGCCAGGTTGCAGCCTCGGCACACGCAGTCTTTAACACAAAAGTCCCGAGCGGCACGATCAGCCCCGTCTCCTCCGCAAGACTAATAAAGGTGGCGGGGGCGATAAGTCCAAGCGATGGATGCCGCCAGCGCACCAAGGCTTCGGCTGACGTAATACGGCCTGATGCCGCATCGACGAGCGGTTGATAATGAACTTCGAGTTGACCACTCGACAATGCTATGCGAAGACCCGCTTCAAGGCTCTGCCGTTCTTGAAGCCGCTCATGCAGGATCTTCTCAAAACGCCGAACCGTCCCCTTGCCTTCGCTCTTCGCGAGATACATTGCGAGATCGGCATTGCGCAGCAGCGACGAGGGGTCGCCGCCGTCTTCGGGGAACAACGCAAGCCCGACGCTTGCACCGATATGAATTGTTCTACCATCGATATCAAACGGCCGCGCACCAAGTTGCTCGACGACCTTGCTCGCGATATCAAACGCGGATACATCGCTGACGTCGCCGGTAAGCATCACGACGAATTCATCGCCCCCGAGCCGCGCGACGATACCTCTGTCTTTGACGAGCGTCGAAAGTCGAATGGAGACGTCTTGCAGCACGGCGTCCCCTACCGCATGACCGAGGGTATCGTTCACTATCTTGAAGCTATCTAGGTCGATGAGCAGTATTGCGAGGCCCTGGTCGGTGCGTCGTTCGGTGCACGTATGCCGCTCCAGCAACTCGGTGAACTTTGTGCGGTTGGGCAAGCCCGTCAGCGGATCGGCAAACGCGAGTCGGCGCATCTTTTCTTCGGTGCGCAGCCTTTCGCGCTGATCGCGCACTGCGATGACCGTCTGTACACTGTGCCCAAGTGGAACCGTGGAGCGCAGCACGCGCACTGGAACGATGATCCCGTCTACGCCAATGAGATTCGCTTCGCGCTCTTCATTCTCTAAAAGCGTGGTGAGTTCGAGCGCCGGCAGAAGCCGGCTGACTTCGCTTCCCGTCAGATCGTCCTGCTTCAAACCTGACAGGCGCTCTATGCTCCGGTTTGCCGCGATGATTATGTTGTTCTGCGTAATCAACAGCCCTTCAAGCGCAACATCCGCGAGATCACGCAACCTCTTCCTGTCTTGACGGATTCTGGCTGTAGCTGCAAGATCGAAGCGCCAGCCCAGAAAAGCAAGCGCGATCAACGCCAAAGAAATCCCTGCAACGATTGGTGTGATCGTCTGCGGCGCAACGGCATCCGACGGAAACTCGATGCTGGGGTCTTGTTGCAAGGTCATCGCCGCCATGCCGCAAAAGTGCAATATGGCGATGCCCAAAAGCATCAACGGCGCGGCACATGTTTGCCATGTCCTATTGCGGCTTGCGATCGCCATCATCGAGAACCCGAAGATCGGCAGGCTCACAATGATCGATGGAATGACCAGAGTAAGATCCCATCTGATCGTTCCTTGCACCAGATACGCGCTTTGTCCTACATAATGCAACGCCGCGACGCCCACGCCAATAATGACTCCTGCTGCGAATTGCCTTGGACCGCGACGGCTGCTGAGAGACACGACTACGCCCCCGCCGATACCTACGACCGCGCATGTCAGCGAGATCGCCGTGAGAACAGGTTCGAACGCCACCCGCATATTAGGCTGATAGGCAAGCAAGACGATAAAGTGCGTCGCCCACGCTGTGCAGCCGCTCGACAGCACGCTCGTCGAACCCCACCGGATGCGCACCGCGCCGCTCGATCGCGCGGCGTGACGTGCAATCGCGATCGACGCATAAATGCCGACGGCGCACACGAGGGCGGCGAGAAGCATCGTGTGGCGATCGTGCGCATCGACGATGCAGTCGAGGATTTGTGCGACTAGGGAGTGTCGCAAATGGTTATGCATCCATTATCCTTATTACTGGTATCGTGAGGCAGAAGGCGCTGTCGCAACCGTGCTTCCATCGCATCGGCCGTCAGGGGTTTGTCAAACAGGAACCCCTGTCCGATCACACAACCACTCTCCGTTAGAAAGTCGCGCTGTTCGACGGTCTCGACCCCTTCTGCAACGATCTGAAACCCAAGTGCGTCCGCCAGTGTGATCACCGCCTTGATGATCGCCTCGCCGCGCGGCGCCACACCGATTGCCTGAACGAACTTCTGATCGATCTTGATTCGGTCGATGTCGAAGCGCTGCAACGAAGCGAGACTCGAATACCCCGTCCCGAAGTCGTCGATCGCGATCGATACCCCGACTTCGTTTAGCCTTTCGAGCGTCTGCTCGACTGTATCGATATCGCGTATCAACGCGCCTTCAGTCAGTTCGAGTTCCAGCCATTGTGGCGGGAACCTGTGCAAGGTCAGTGAGCGCTGAACTCGTTCTAGAAAGCGCGGCTCTTCGAGCTGAACAGGAGAGACATTCACGCCGATGCGCATGGGCGGCAATCCCGCATCGAGCCATCTTCGTCCCTGTTCAAGCGCTTCGGCCAGCACCCATTCGCCGATCGCATGAATCTGCCCGTCGGACTCAGCGATAGGGATGAAAGTCGTCGGGGAAATGCTGCCGAGCAACGGATCGTTCCACCGTATCAAAGCCTCCGCGCCGATGATATGCCCCGAACCCATATCGACTTGCGGTTGATACAGCAACTCGAACGCGTTGATCGATCGGGCCGCCTGCAGGCGTGCGGTGAGATTGAGGCGTCGGGCAGCGGCAAGATGCAACTGCTCGTTAAATTGTACGATGCGATTGCGCCCGCCCGCCTTTGCGGCGTACATGGCGACATCAGCGCGACTCAGCAGCGCCTGAGGATCATTGCCGTGATCCGGGAACGTGCTGATGCCGATGCTCGCACGCACTTGTATCACCTGCCCCGCGAGGGTGACCGGCTGATTGATCACCTCGATGACCTTGCCCGCCAGACCCCTGACGGCTTCCACAGGCGAGCGGATGGACACGATAACGAACTCGTCGCCGCCATACCGGGCGATGTCTTCGGTGGCATCGTCCGTTGCGTCCCGCAGTCTCGACGCAACAATCGTCAAAAGCTGATCGCCGACGCGATGCCCGAGCGAGTCGTTGACGATTTTGAAATCGTCGAGATCGATAAAGAGCACGTTGAGCAATTGACGCTTGCCGCGTTGGGAATCGAGCAGAAGACCCAGTTGGGAACTTAACGTGCCCCGGTTCAGCAAACCGGTCAGGGGATCATGCTCGCTCAGGCTTCTCAATGCTTTCGATCGCTCCGCGAGCTTCAATGCGGTGCGATAACTCGCCAACCCGAGCGCCAAGGGATACACCACGAGCATGGGCAAACAGGCCAACAACGTCGGTGCATCGGGAATCCACTCTGGCTCCATCCGCCCGCCAAAAGCGGCTGCTCCGATCAACGTCCCCAAGGCGCACGACAGGAACCCCTTGGCCAACTGGCGCCAACCCCCTGCTGCTACATTGTTCATCATGAACATGAGCAGGACAAGGGTGCTGGGAAGCCACGTGAAACTCATTGCTGCAACGGACGTTCCGCTCACGAAATCGTCCACATACATGTTGATTCTTTCCGCATTTGCCGGCGTGCGCGACCGGCGCGCCAACAGGTATGCGATGTGTGGCCAGACGACGCAATACACCGCAATATAGGCCTTCACCGCATACGACGAATGCTCGCGCCAAAGGATCATCTGGACGAAAACCAGCCCAAGGGTGAGTCCTACAGTCCGCAACACATAAGCGCGTCTTGCAAAGCCGCGCCCACGTGCATAATCCGATCTACGAGCATTCATGTGCGACGTCCGTCAGGAGACGAATTTCTGTCGATTAAAAGGTCTGCCATTCGCCCGACGCAGGTCCCGTCACACGAGCCGGTGTTGCGGTAGCGCGAGGCGCGGCGTTCGCGCGTTCCGCACGTTGCGTTCGTTTTGGCTCCAGCTTTCGATTTGTCTCGACTCGAATGCCCACGTCCCTTTGCGGACTGCCACTCAGACGGAACACGGAAACCAGATCGCGAAGCGCACCGGATTGTTGCGCCATCGACTGCGCCGCGGCGCTCGCCTGTTCGACCAGCGCGGCATTCTGTTGCGTCACTTCATCCATCTGCGATACAGCGACATTTACCTGCTCGATGCCCGTATGCTGTTCGGATGACGCGGCCGAAATCTCGCCCATCAGATCGGCGACGCGCTTCACCGACTGCACGACTTCGCTCATCGTCCGTCCCGCTTCTTCGACAAGTTCCGCTCCCACGCTGACCTTGGCGACCGATTCGCCAATCAGGTCCTTAATCTCCTTCGCGGCCGCAGCGCTTCGCTGCGCGAGCGTGCGCACTTCGCCGGCGACGACGGCAAAGCCGCGCCCTTCCTCACCCGCTCTCGCCGCTTCCACGGCAGCATTCAGCGCAAGAATATTGGTCTGAAACGCGATTCCCTCAATCACCGCGATGATCTCCGCCACCCTCGCGGAGCTCGTGCTGATGTCCTTCATCGTATCGACGACACGGCTCACGACCGCACCGCCGCGCGCCGCTACCTCGGACGCGTTCGCTGCAAGTGTGTTGCCTTGCTGCGCGTTTTCCGTGTTCTGCTTCACGGTCGATGTCAGTTGCTCCATACTCGCAGCCGTTTGCTGAAGCGATGCCGCTTGCTCTTCCGTGCGCTGACTCAAATCGGTGTTGCCCGACGCGATCTCGGCGGAAGCCGTCGCAATGTTCTCGCTACCATTCCGGACACGGCCGACGATATCGACGAGCCGCTCGTTCATGTTGCGCAGTGCCTGAAGCAGTTGACCCGTTTCGTCCTTGCTGTCATCGACGATATGCGACGTCAAATCACCTTGAGCGACCGTCTCGGCGACTTCGAGCGAACGGCGGATTGGCACCAAGATCGAACGCGTGATCGAGAACCCGATCGCGATGCTGAGCGCAATGGCAAACGAGGCAAGGACTGAAGTGACGATCAGCGTGCGGTGATAGTCGGCTGCAGCCGTTTCGGCCGATTCGCGCGCCCCCTTGGTATTGAGCGCGATATCACGATCGATCAATGTCGATACCGCCACAAACAAAGGTGCCGATTCATTCGCGGCAGCTTCACGCGCAGCAGTGAAGTGGTCATCGCCGGCATCGTTCAACGCATTGATCTTGTTGTCCGCGACGAGGTATGCAGCCCAAGCCGTGTTGAAGTCGTCGAAGAGTTGCTTCTCTTCTGCGTTGGAGATCAAGGGCTGATAGGCCGTCAACGCGCGATCGAGCGTCGCCAGACCTTCACGACGCTTCTGCACTTGCGCTGCCTTTTCCTGCGCATTGGTCGCCAGCAGCGCGCCCATCGAGCCGCGTCGTACCGCATTCGTTCCGGAGCGGATATCCCCGAGCGTGAGCACGCTCGGCAGCCAGTCGTTTGCGAGTTCCGCCGTTCCCTTGTAGACCTGCGAGACCTGAAAAAGGGCCAGTCCACTAATCAAGCAAAGCGCCAACAGCGTCAATCCGAAGCCGATGCCCAGCTTCGCCCCGATTCTTATATTTCGTAAAGCTCTCATGTCGTGGTCCGTTTGGTCGTTGTCGCGGTGAAGACTCGGCCCATGCCGGACGATCCTAATACGCGCCATGACTCCCCTTACGGCAGCACTCCGGCGAACTTAAGTTTTTTCCAAATTTTTAACGTTTGCCGGTAAATTCACCGCTGGAAGCGTACGGTCGATCACTCACGTCGGCTTAACTTACCGCCTAAACTACGCATGCGAACATGCAAACGGTCGACGCGCACGGCACCGAGCGATGTTTCATTTTTGCCAGATTTTCCCTTCCAGCATACGGTTGCATGTTTGCAGAGCTTTCGTTATCTTCGGCGGCAAGAGCTTTGAGTAACGTCATAGACATGGAAAGCGATCCGATCCTAACTACGCGCGAGGCAGCCGAAATACTCGGCGTATCGATTCGCACGGTTCAAACCTGGGTGGAAGAAGGTGCGATCGACTCGTGGAAAACGCCGGGCGGGCACCGCCGCGTCCGGCGAAGCGCCGTATTCGCGCTTCGCGAGCGGCGGCTGGTCGCGCCGGTTCAAACCGCCTATACCGTCCTGATCATCGCCAGCGAAGGCGCAGGCAGGCGATGCAGCGAAAGCTTGGCCAGCGTGCCCGCCGTTCAGGTCAGCGTAGCGAATGACGCGCTGCTGGGTTTGATCGAGGCGGGGCATCAACTGCCGGCATCGGTCGTGATGGAGATCGATCGGCTCGATTGGGAGCGGATCGCCTTGCTCAAGCGGCTCCTTGCATCGCCGAGACTTGCGCATTCGAACATCGTCGTACTGTCCGATTCAAATGCGGAAGAGTTGCGCTTCGATCTCGGCGATACGCGCATGCGTCTCGTGAGCAAGCGCGCTGCACCGGAACAATTGCGCGCTGCAATCGCGCCGTATCTGGAAGCCGTCGCCGATATTGCGGCCGCACAGGAGTTGGCGCGCTTGCAGGCGGTTGCCCGCACAAATCTGGTCAACAGTCCGCAGCAGGAAGAATTCGACGAGATCGTTGCGTTGGCGGCAAACGTCGCGAAGGTGCCGATTGCATTGATTACGTTGCTCACCGCCAAGGAACAATGGTTCAAGGCCCGCTACGGCTTGGCGACTCAGGAGACACCCAGAGACTACGCGTTTTGTAATTACACCATCGCACAACCGGACGGATTGATTGTCGAGGATGCGGCCGAAGATGTACGGTTCCGCGCCAATCCACTTGTCACCGGCGATATGGGCATAAGGTTTTACGCCGGAGCGTCGATCATCGACTATGAGGGGTACGCGCTTGGCGCGCTGTGCGTAATTGATCGCGCGCCACGGGCATTTAAAGCACCGCAAATGGCGATGCTGCGCACACTTGCTGCGCTTGTATCGGACAAGATCAATCTGCAGACACGCAATCGGCAGCTTAGAAAAGCGAAGGGCTGAGCTTTGCGGCGTAGTGCTACGCATCGAGTTCTCGGTCGTCGCGCTTGAAAGTTGCCCCTGCCGCTGCGGGTAAGTAAATCGAATCGTCAGCTTCGACAAAATTATAATCAGCGATTTTCCGTTAGTTATCCGCACGAAACGCGTCGTTCAACGTCTCACCGCGTGAGCCAGCCGGGTTGTCTGAGCATGGGTGAAACGGTCGTCACTACATCCGTGCTGCCACTCGACAGCGGCGAGGCTTCGCCGATCATCGCCGAAGCGGTTCAGGCGGTCGTAGGCATCTGTTCACATAGCGGCGGACACTCGCTGTCAAGATAGCTTTGGGCGCGGTAAATCAATTGCCCTCTGCTCGCCGCGGGTAACTGCAGTCGTGGTCGAGGGTATCAGTGAAAACCTTTAGTTGAATCTATCCGACGAATGTCCAGCTTGGAAACCTGGCGTGCCAACTTGCCTTGGGCCTAATGCCGGCTGCCTAGTCCATCATGAGGGACAATCACCGCACTCCTTTCTCGCGACGTCACCCGGCAACAGTTCCCGCGTTTCCCAATGGGTGAAAGCGGTAGAGTCGAGATGTGGCGCGGTAGCAGTAGGTTTGGTTTGTCTGTTGCCGCCTCTTTCGTCTGGCGGTGCCCGAATAACTTCACCCTAACCCCGTTTCCACATCCCGCTCATCGAACCGGACATGCAGATCTTCCGCATCCGGCTCTCGGACAAGACATCACACCTTCGTACACAGCAGGTTCACAACCATGGACCGGTCAGACGCACGAGGCCGAAGTGCCCGTAGAGGTGCTGGGATGGATAAGTCCCGCCCCTGCGACGTCGAACCTTGTACTTGTTGCGTAACCACCGACGCAACCGCGTAGCGGTGTAGCTGTCGAGCGCCCGATACGCGCGTCTGTCCGAGCCTACCTTGAAGTAGTTCGCCCAGCCGCGCAGCGTGCGGTTCAACCTGCCTACCAGCTCCGTGGTCTCTTGCCACACCGTCTTGAGGGCAGTCATCGCATGAATCTTGTCGACCATGCGCCGAATACTCTGCTTCGATGGACACATGCCCATACGGGCCCGGCCAGTCGTTGCAGAGTACAGCCGCCCAAACGTGTAACCCAGGAAATCGAATTCGCCCTCCGGCACCTTGCAGATTTGGTCTTCTCCTCGTTGACCGTCAGCTTCAGTTTGCCCATGATTTCGCGCAGTCGCGACAACGCTTCTTCCGCTTTGCCTTGCTTGCACAAGATCACAAGATCGTCCGCGTAGGTCACTATTTGACTGCCAAGGCTTCGCTGAAGTCCGAGCTTCTTCCATGCCAACACAAACCGGCGCATGTAAATATTCGCCAGCAGTGGTGAGATGGGTGAACCTTGCGGAATGCCGCGCCTGCTGTCCTTGGCCTCGGTCGTACGTGTCTTCCGGCCTTGGTGGTCGGTTTCTTCAACGGAACACTCCAACCACATCTTGATCAGATGCAGCACGCGCCGATCAACAACGCGCCGCGCAAGCGACAACATCAAATCGGCGTGGGGAATGCTTCCGAAGTAGTCCGCCAGGTCGGCGTCAACAACGTCCGTTTGCCTTCAATGCAGCCGCTCCTCCACCTCGATCACCGCTTGCTGGGCATTGCGCCCCGGGCGGTAAGCGTACTGCTCTGGTGGGAGGTCCGCTTCGCAGATCGGTTTGAGCACCAGCATCGCTGCTGTCATGCACACCCGATCTCGCAAGGTCGAGATCCCCAGTGGCCTCAGCTTGCCATTGGCCTTCGGGATAAACACTCTTCTGATAGGGTCCGGCTGGTAACTCTCCTGCCTGAGCACAAGCGCCAGTTTGCCGAGCCACTTCTGCACCCCATATTCTTCGACCTCCGCGAAGTCTTGCCGATCGACACCCGGCGCGCCCTTGTTCGAGCGACACTGGGCGTACGCATGCGCCAGCACGTCCTCACGATAGATCTTGTCGTACAGCGCGTAGAAGCGATACCCGGCTTCTGCTTTCGCTTTCGCGTGTAACGCCATCTGCAGCTTCTGAACACGAATCCGAGTTGATAGGTTGCCCAATCTCCACGTCCTCACTACGTATTGCGTCTGTCTTGAACTGAGGCCCCTTCCCTCCACCAGCATTACCCGGCTTCAGCGGTACTACGGGCCTCTCCGTCATCCCAAGGCGCCCGGCCTGTCCCTCGCGGGCGTCCGGTTGGTCATCCCTGACCACGCCAAGGGACTTCCCGTGTTGCGTACGCTTTCCTTGTGTACATGCTGTCGCCACTACCCCGGCGCAGCGACTGGACGTCCAGCCTGCTCATTCGCCCAGTCGTATCAGCCTTCCCCGATAGGGTTGTCGGGTCGGCCTGCGCATCGACCTTTTCGAGGTTTGCTCGGCGTTCACTCGCGTTACGGCCTGCACACTCGCGCTGTCACCAATTTGTGACACGCATCACCGAAGGCTTCAGCCATTTCGTTACCTCCATAGCTGCTCCGGTTGCTTCCGGCTGGAGCGGTTGCCGGGTGGGACTTGCACCCACTGGAAAGCGCCACCTTTTCACGGCGCACACCCTCAACGGCCCTTCGGGTTGCGGCAGCAACATGCGCGGCGAACGGACGGACTGATCGTTATCCAGGAGATTCAACCGCGCAAACGAGCGGCATCGCACTTCGCCGTCGTCGCGCTGACGAGCCTCGTTCCGATCAGCAGTCGAGCGTCGAATGCCCCGCCCGCGTGAAGGACGCATACCGCCTTCGGGCTGGGTTCGTAGAAAGAAGGAAACTGGCCACGAAGCGGACCGCGCGGAAAATGCCATTTGCCTCGTATGTCGAGGCGAAGCACATCGCCTTTCAGAAAGCGCGTTGCATGCGGCTGCAACGCGACCTCGACTGGAATGATCTCGCCTGCACGCAGCGGCTCGGCGAAACGATGCGTATGAACCGGCTGTACAGAGGTGGAAAGCCGTTCATCGAGTTCACGATGCGCGGCGCGTTGCCATCCTTTGGAGACCATGTCGCCTGAAAAGCCGAATGAGCCTTCGAACTGCATCTGCACGCCATCGCGAAACTTGCGCACGCCCGCAAAAACGAAAACGTCGTCGGCGCCCAGCACTTCAAGATGCAAACGCAGCGCCATAGGTCCGATCACGTCGATATCGTCCGGCACTGTCCAGACGAACTGCGCTGCCCCTCGTCGCGTGTCGAACGATACGGATGTCGCCTGAGCCCGCGGCGCTTCTTCGATCAGCGTTCCGCAGCCGGGATCGAGTGAAAGCGTACGCCACTGGAGATCGCCGGGCGGCCAGTTATGCTCACCGACAACGGCGACCGGTTCCGGCCCGTTATCGTGGATCGCCAGACGAACTGCGGGCTCGCTGTCCCACCCGTTGTCGATGCCCTTGAGCGTGTGATCGAAGAAACGCAGCCGCGCCGCGGAAGCCTCCTTGCCATAGAAAGCGCACCACTTGCCGTCACGATGCGTGTAGAGCGATTTGAGAGCCGAGCCGCCGCGCCGGAAAACCTCGAACGAGCCTTGCGTGTGCAGCGAGTGGTCCGAGAAGCTGCCGCATACCAGGATCGGAACCTCGATGCGCTCAAGGTCAGGAACCGTGGATTCGTACCATTCGTCCCGTTCTGGACGATTGACGATCTCTTCCCGAAATCGGGTGCTAGTCGCGACTCCGCCCCGTTTGAGCCCCTTGTCCCAGACGATCGTGAAGCCGTCCTCGCGAATGCCGCCGGGACGTGCAAAGTCGCGATACAGATCGCTAAACCCCTCCCACGGACAAATGGCCGCAAGATGCGGCGGGCGCAGCGCTGCCACTTTGTATTCGCTGATCGCGAGGTAAGACACGCCGTTGAGCGCCACGCGCCCGGAACACCACGCTTGCGTGCCGGCCCACTCAATCACGTCGTAATAGTCGCGGGCTTCCTGATCGGAGAACAGTTCGCCGATACCTTCGGCGGTGCCTCCGCCGCGCA
This sequence comes from Caballeronia sp. GAWG1-1, assembly GCF_023631465.1. NCBI lineage: Bacteria > Pseudomonadati > Pseudomonadota > Betaproteobacteria > Burkholderiales > Burkholderiaceae > Caballeronia > Caballeronia sp. GAWG1-1. The sequence continues at coordinate 1,773 of NZ_JALQDB010000063.1, read as the reverse complement.
GGTCGACGTTCACCACCGCGTATCCTTGCGGCACCCAGAAGCCGGGATCTGGCGCTTCCCAGCTCGTCCACTCGGAGATCGCAATAGAATGGGGCTGCGGAAAGAGTCGATATTGCAGGTCGACGGCCCGGCCGCTTCGACTATGCGCGGCAATTATGTCCTTGCCGTACGGATGAGCCGACATGATCACCGGCGCAGGATCGCCGCTCGACGGGCGAAACACATTGACGCGCAGCGTCGTTCCGTCACGAACCTTTACCGGAACATCCCAATCCGCGTGAATACCGCTGGGTATCTCGTATAAGTGAACCTGAGGGCGAAAAGCGTTCCTTATCCGACGAAACGCCAAGATCAGCGGTCCAATACTCTGTCGTGCCGTATGCGCAGTCATTTTGCTCGCCGTTGCTTTGGTGTTAGAGCATTGTAATAGTCGAAAACGATCGAACATCGAGAACTAACGCCGAACATGAATGGCGGCCTCGTACTGCCCGCACGAAATGCCGCGCTTGTCGCTGCCATGCTCGCAGTCCATCGGCAAGCGCTGCGGCACGAGCAGTGGCTCACCGCTCAGAGTCCGCCTACGCGGCCACAAGCCTCACTTCACCGCACGCTCGGGAAGCTTCTCCAGCAGCGGCCCCAGACCCTCCGCCACGGTCAGATGGGAAATCACGGGATCCCGGAGTTGCGGATACGGGATGCCTGCGACCATCGCCGTTTGCATCGCCGCCAGTACTTCGCCCGCTTCCGAGCCGATCATCGTGAAGCCGAGTAGGCGGTCATCATCCGCGCCGACGAGCACCTTCATGAAATCCTGCGTTTCGTCGGTCGCTTCCGTGCGCAAGACGTTGCGCATCGGTGGCATTGCAACACGCACGGCGATCCTCGCGCGCAGTGCATCCGTTTCGTTGAGGCCAACGCGCGCGAGTGGCGGATCGGTGAACAACGTGTACGCAATCAGCCGAACACCCGTGCTGCGATGTCCGCCCGCCATGTTGTTGCGCACGATGCGGAAATCGTCGACGGAGACATGCCTGAACTGCGGGCTCCCTGCGACCTCGCCGATTGCCCAGACATTGTCCGCCGATGTCGGCAGGCGATCGTTCACGGGATAATACCGCGCTCGTCGAGTTGCACGCCGTCCCGTTCAAAACCGATATCGGCCGTGTTGGAGAACGTCCCGCGGCAACCGGAATGTCGCTGCCCGCAACGATCTGCTCGCCCGAAGGTGTCCGCACGACGACGCGCATTGGCGTTCCCGAGCGACCTTCGACGCGGATCGTCTGCGCGTCGAGTACGACGTCGATATCTACCGCCCGAAGGATGCGCAGCATCTCGTCGCCGACGTCCGCGTCCTCGCGCGCCATCAATCGCGCACCGCGCTCGACGGTAGTCACGCGGCTCCCGAAACGCCGGTACGCCCGCGCCATCTCCACGCCGATATAGCCGCCGCCGAGCACGATCAGATGCTCCGGCGCGCGGTCGAGATCCAGCGCGCCGATGTGCGTCATCGGCTGGGAGGCCCGCAAACCCGGCACGGCCGGAATTGAAGCGCACCGGGTTTTCCGGAGACCTTTACTCCTGAGAGAATAGAGTCATGGAAAACCTCGACAAAGCAAAACGGAGGACGGCGCCGAAACATTCGGCGGAAGTGCGTGAGCGCGCGGTTCGTATGGTGTTCGAGCATCGTGCGGAGTACGCGACGCAATGGGAAGCAATCCAGTCGATTGCCGCCAAGATGGGTTGCTCACGCGAAACGTTAAGAAACTGGGTTCG
>NZ_JALQDB010000062.1:0-12229 GCF_023631465.1 Caballeronia sp. GAWG1-1 | reverse complement strand
CTGGCAAAGTCAGTACGCGCGGCGTTCGACTGGTCGTCCGCGATGAACCAGTTTGCCATCCTGTTTGGAGAGCGTTTCACCAACGCACGCGGGTGACTCCGCTAACCGCCTCGCACACAAAAATGCGGACAGGTTCGTCCAGGGACGTCATCCAATTCGACATTGAAGTGGGCAAAGTCCACCTGAGCTTGAGCTCCAGCCGGCGTCTCGAAGCGCACCTCGAAGCCGCGCTGCTTGGGTGGACGAACTTCTCGGATCAAATCACCCAATGCTGTGCGGCCGCCGACGTAGCCCATCGCCTGAACCTCGCGAAAAACTCGTTCGATGCTCAGCTCGGGGTACTCACGCACACGCTCGGTCACGTAATGAACAAACGAATCGACGACACAAGGACGCGGCGCACGCGGACCATAACGAGGCGCCTGCACACCATTCTTAATGTATTTGCGAACGGTCTTGCGATCCATATTTAGTCGAGCGGCGATAGCCGAGATGCTCAGCCCTTGCCGATGCAATTCCAGAATCGTCATAACCTCTCCCAACTCGACCACCGATATCTCCCCGACGGATGCGAAGGCCTATATGGTCGGTGATCGACGGGGGGCCACCGCTTACGCGGCGGCGCCAAACAAAAAACTGGGGAAATTTACTTCGACGAAAATGAGGAGTATCTATCCGACGCTGACACCTGCCGAGAACCAGCGGCCTGATCGCGCGTTCCGCCGTATTGTTGTCCACCTCGACGCGCCCGTCTTCGCGATAGCGTATGAGTGCATGCCAGTGCCCCAGCGAATCGCCTTCGCCAGCCCAGACTTCGCCGATACCTGTGACAGCGTGTGTTCGAACCAAGCCTTCAGTTCAGCGAGCAATGGAGCCGAGTGCAGCTGGCGCGCAGACAGGCGCACGTCCGGTGTCTGGCCGCGAACCTCGCGTTCAACGGCATATAGCGCCCCGATGCGGCGCAGTGCTTTCTCGGCAATTGGTGAGCTATCCAACTTGTACAGCTCGTAGAACTTGCGCCGCGCATGCGCCCAGCACCCGGCCTCGATGACTGTGCCGTCACGATACAGCGCGTAATACCCGCTGAAGGCATCCGCCTGCAGGATTCCTGTGTAGCCCGCCAGATGTTCCCGAGGTCGCTCACCTTTGCGGTCGGGTGAGTACCTGTACCAGACTGCTGGTGGCGCGCGGCTCCCTGCCGGGCGGTCATCCCGCACATAGGTCCACAGGCGCGCGGTGCGTGTCTTGCCACGCCCCGGCTCCAGCACCGGCACGGGCATGTCGTCGGTATGGATCTTGTCTGCGGCGCGTACATAACCACCGAGTGCGTCGGACAGGGGTTGCAGCAGCGCCGCTGCTTCACGCACCCACGAAGCCAGTGTTGCCCGGTCCAGTTCGATGCCCGCGCGGCGATAGATACCGGCCTGCCGGTATAGCGGCATATGGTCAGCATACTTCGCGACGACGACCTGCGCGAGCAGCCCCGCACCCGCCATCGAGCGTGCTATCGGCCGCGAAGGTGCAGGCTCCTGTACTACTGCTGCACAGCGCGGGCAGCTCAGCTTCGGACGGACGTGACGCAGTACCTTGAAGTAGCCGGGCACATAGTCGAGCACCTCCGAGACGTCTTCGCCGAGCGCACGCATCTGTTTGCCGCATTCCGGGCATCCGCAGTTTGACGGCGCATGCACAACCGTTTCGCGGGGAAGATGGGCGGGGAAGTGCCGTGACTTGCGGCGCAGCGGAACGACGTTCGTTGTGGCTGATGTATCCGCAGTCGCGTCGGCGTCAGGTACCTTCGCCGGTGCGGTCATATCTGGTTCATGAACAGGCAGCTCACCGAGCGCGAGCTGCAGCTGGTCTATCAGTTCTGTCATGCGCTCCGATGAGCGGCCATACTGCCATCGCTTCAGTCGCGAGGTCTCGGCCAGCAACTGCGCGATGGTCTCGTCGCGCGAGGCGACGATGCGCTTGAGAGCGGCGATGTCATCGGGCAGATGGCTGGCTGGCATGCATGCCAGTGTAAATGAAGGCCACGCGCTTGTGGGCTCCCGCACCATGCCTTATGCCGCGTGTGTCGGCTGCCACGTCCGCTCGGGGTGCCGCCAGTTAATCCCTTCGAGCAGCATCGACAGTTGGGCGGCTGACAGATGGACTGTTCCCGAGTCCGCCTGCGGCCACACGAAGCGTCCACGCTCGAGTCGTTTCGCGTACAGGTTCGTGCCGTCGCCGCTCTACCATAAAATCTGATGAGGTCACCGCGACGCCCGCGAAACAGGAAGATGTGCCCCGAGAAGGGATCACGACCGAGTGCTGACTGCACCAGCGCGGCAAGTCCATCCATGCCGCGGCGCATATCGGTAACGCCCGCTGTCAGCCATACGCGGGTACCGCCTGGCGGCGCAATCATGCTGGCATCAGACAGCGCAGCACGAGGCGCAACTGCACGGGGTCGACCATGCCCGTGACGCGTACACGGGCACCGTTCAGTTCGATCTCGATGCCCGACGCGGCCGGTACGCTCTCGCGATGTGGCTCGACAGGCTGTAGAGCGAGCGATGCCGGCTCTGCGGTCTCGCCGGTCGGTGCATCATTTAGCGCTACGGGCAGCAACACCGCTGTGCTGTGCGCCACTCCTTCAAACAGGCCCGCCCGCAGTTGCCGGCGCCACTTGAACACCATATTCGGATTCAGTCCGTGCGCCTGCGAGAGCTTGGCCACCGAAATACCCGGCTCGCACGCCGCGACGGCAACTTGCCGCCGGTACTCTGGTGTGTAATTCGGTCTGCCCTTGCGGTTCGATGATCGCGCATTCCGTGTGTCCAAAGTAGTCCCCATCACTTGAAGTAGCGGACATTACTTTGGACACCGGCTTCAGCTCTGTCCATGCGGCCACGGAATGACGCTTACCTTTTGCACGTATCCGTGGCTCGTAATCGACATCTGCTAATATCGAGGCGTCGAAAAAGGTGGACCGGCGTGGTGAGCCCCGGTCGCCAAGCGCAGCAAGGCGCTTGGAAAATTCCAGCCCGCAGCGGGCCGCGGACCACGACGGGGGCGGACGCGTGCCGGTTCCTCGTCGAAGGTTGGCTGGAGCGCCCGCGATTGCATCAACCTTCAAGAGTTATCTGCGTCCTTTGCCGTGCCCGCGGCGATCTCAACTGGACGTTTCATGCAACATACTTCGGTACTTATCGTAGGCGGAAGTCTGGTAGGACTTTCTGCTTCAGTTTTTCTCTCGTGGCGAAACGTGCCGCACATCCTTGTAGAACGTCATCGCGGCAGCTCGCCTCACCCGAGAGCCATGGGCTTTACCGAGACCACAGTAGAGCACTATCGCACTGTAGGCATCTCCGTTCGCATCCCGCAGTCAGCCCCGGAAGCTAGGCTACGGCGGGTTAGAACGACAAATTTGGCAGCAGATTGGATAAGCGAAAGCGATTGGACACCGGGGCAGACAGCCGACCGATCTTCAGTGCTTTCGCCCTGCCTTGGCGCGGCCATAGCGCAGGACAAGATTGAACCAATCCTCCGGGAGGCGGCCGTCGAGCTTGGTTCGGAGTTGCGTCTTGGTGTCGAGATGGTTCAGTTTCGTCAGGTCGACAACGGTGTCGTCGCTCTGTTACGCGAACTCGAATCCTCGCGAGAATACGAGGTGTGCGCGGATTACTTAATTGCGGCCGATGGCGCGAACAGCGGAATCCGGGAAACGCTGGCAATAAGCCGCAATGGTGTTGGGCACTTGCGAACCTTGCGAAGTGTCCTGTTCGAGTGCCCTGACGCCGACCGGTACTTGCAACGTGGTCCCCAACAATACGAAATCGAGAATGATGGCTTCCACGCCTTCCTGACAACATATGGTGATTCGCGCTGGGTATTGATGTTCGATGATGACAAGGACCGTTCATCTGAGGAGCTTCGTGAAGCCGTACAACGAGCTCTTGGCCGTGATATGCCATTCGAGGTCATTGCGACGGGGCTCTGGGAAATGGCAGGGCGCATTGCTGATCGTTATTCCGATGGGCGAGTGTTCCTCGTAGGGGATGCTGCCCATCAACTTCCACCGACGCGAGGTGGGTTCGGGGCGAACACGGGCATCGATGATGCGTGGAATCTCGCATGGAAGCTACAGCGCGTTCTAGATGGTCTTTCGGGCCCGGCATTGTTAGATACTTATAGCGTCGAACGACAGCCTATCGGATGGCTTCGACACCAACAAACGTTCTCGCGTCCAGATTATGCCAGTTGGGTCGGCTCGGATTTTCGGCCTTCTACCTTGCTGAGCAACGACGCCATGGAGTTTGGGCAGATCGTTCGTTCTTCAGCGGTTATCGGCGCGGCTTCACACCTGCCTCCGGCCGCCGAGCCCGGCGTTTGGCGCGGCCAGCCTGGGACTCGTGCCCCTCACATTTGGCTTGAAGGCGAAACGGGCGAGATATCGACCTTAGATCTTTTTGGACGCAACTTCGTGTTATTGACGGCATCCGAAGATTGGTCCAAATCGGCGGTTGGCGTTTCAGTGACTATGATGCGAATCGGAACAGATATTAGAATTTCGGACCAGCATGTTCTTATGGAAGCATTTGGAATCGGGCATGACGGCGCCTCACTTGTAAGGCCTGATGGCATTATCGCGTGGCGTGCGCTGTCAGGACCAACGTCAGAATCCTTGAGTGCTCTCAGGGCTTTGATATCGTCACCCTAACCCGCCCACGACGCACCCTGGTTGGCGAGTGGCTGGATTGGAATAATTATGTTTGATCGTGCTGCTTGTCGCTACCCGGGTGCCTTCTTGATTGTTTAACGTGAGAATACTGCCCATGTTGCCGCGCCTGTAAGCGGACGTTCGCGAATGGCAGAAGATGGCCGGTTGGGTAAGGTCGCCAGCGTCCGCTTTATGGTGTTCCCGCTCGAAAGATGCTGTTCGCCCGCGTGACCGCTTTGGAGAGGGCCGTCCGACCGGATTGGGTCGGTTTGACTCAATCGCCTTTCGGGGAGGCCGACGCACAATGCGCCGCATCGCGAACGAAGGCGAAGTGACGAGCTGCAGTCGCACAGTGGATGACCGGCGAGCGTCGGCAGCAGTCGAAGGGCGGAGGTTGGCCATCCGACAGGGCTAGGTTACAAGCGCCGTTCACATGCTTTGTCGGACGGACTCACTCCTCCTGCCGCTTTCGGACGCACATCCGCGATTACGCCAAAATAATAGTGTCTTGGCGATATGTTACATACAGCTTAATAACGAACGTGGGCTGACATGCCAGACGCGTCAGACTCTTAGCAGCTTCGTTCGCGACGACGACTCGACTGTCTCCGATCGGCATCCGCTTCGAAAAATCTTCATTTTGAATAAAACTGAGGAATTACATAAATTAGGAACGCAAAGTTAAAGAGCATTTCTGGTGGCAGGTGCGCCGTGTGCTCCAGGCATTTGACCGCCATTTGGTACGGCGGCACGGAAAAGCCAGGGCGACAGGTGTTTAAAAAAATAAACAGATGGCTGTCACACATGTACAAACGTTTGCATGGGCAGCGCGGCGTGCCCTTTGTTATCAAGGAAGTCGGGCGATTGGCATCGGTCTTGCCTTATAAGCGTTGCGAAGGTGAGGTTCCTTTTGCCGTCGTATCTATCGATATCTTTGAGACTATTGAGGGCCACAATTGTGAACAGCATTGATGCACTGGAAGCGCAACTTGAGAAGCAACACGCGGCGCTCGCTACGCACCCGATCTTCCATTCGATCGAGACTATGCACGGGTTGCGCACGTTCATGGAATGGCATGTGTTTGCAGTGTGGGACTTCATGTCGCGTGTCAAACGTCTCCAAGCTGATCTTACGACGATCACGCTTCCGTGGTTGGCTCCGCGCAGCCCTAATGCAGCACGCCTGATCAACGAAATCGTTCTTGGCGAAGAGTGCGATGAAACCCCGAAGGGGCACATGAGCCACTTCGACCTCTACTTACATGCGATGCGCGATGTTGGAGCCAGCACCGAACGCATCGAGCATTTGATTTCTTTGCTCCAAAAGGGCGCAAGCGTGCAAAGCGCGTTGAACGCGGTCGAAGCTCCGGCGCCCGTGGTCCGTTTCGTGAATTCGACATTCGTCACCTGCTTCGAGGGTGCGACTCATCAAGTGCTCGGCAACTTCTTCTATGGCCGCGAAAACGCGATCCCAGATATGTTTCGCACTTTGCTTGCCGGCTGGAAGATCGATCGTGCAAGCGTGCCTCTACTAAGCTTCTATCTCGACCGGCACATTGAGGTCGATTCAGGCGAACATGGGCCAGCAGCGCGGGCCATGATCGAAGAGTCCACCGGTGGCGATGAGCGCAAGATGCACGAAGCACTCGAGGCGGGATTAAACGCAATCGACGAGCGCCTTCGGCTATGGGACGGTTTGCAAGCATATCTTAGCAATCGAAGAGACGCCATCGCTGCGTGAGGTCGGGGACGGAGTCTCTTATGCAGCGATAAGACTGCCGACGTCCGCGCCCTCCGGTTTATAAAATTCCGAGGCAATGGTCACCATGTCCACTCAAAATTACGTCAGTCATGCGGATCAGTGGGAGCAACGCGCCACGATCCGTTCGCGTCCTCGACGTGTGGTCGAAGACGATGCGCTCAGCTACTACCCGATCGAGCGTCAGCCCCTCTATGCACATCCGACGATCATGGACGCAGGTCAGGAGGTGCAAGATTACATCCTTCTCCAAAGCTTCTATAAGTACATCAACGACGTAATCATCTTCGAGACAGAGATCGTCAACCGCACCGCGCTTGCAATCGCCAAGAGTCGATTTCCGTTTGATTTTCCTTTCGCGTGCAAGAGCGATGCGATGTCTGTGGTGATCGACGAGCATTACCATGCGTACGTTGCAATGGATTATCTAGATCAGGTCGAACGAAGCACCGGAATCGCGCCTATCACACAGAATAACGAAATTGAGCTGTCGCGCGCGATTCCAAGAGCCATTGCGCACGTCCCGGCGCAATACGCGGCCGGAATGGAGTTGCTAGCGGTCGCAATATCGGAAAACACCGTGACTACGGAAGTTGCAGCGTTCTCGCGCGATGCGACGCTTAAGCGCTCGGTGAAGGGGGTGATGGCGGACCATCTGGCGGATGAAGGTCGGCATTCGATTTTTTGGATCAACCTCGTCAAGCTCTATTGGTCGCAAGTCGACGAAGCTGCTCGCGAAGCGTTGGGCTTGGGATTGCCTTACTTCCTCAAAGAGTACTTGACGAACGAGCTTCAGCTCGAATTTGATCGCAGGCTTATTGAATCGCTCGATCTACCGCGGGATACACGCGAACAAATCGCTAACGATATGGTCGGGGCATATCCGATCACGAGCAAACATCCAATGATCGCGAATATCCGCAAGTTCTTGAAGATGGCGGGTTTGCTGAAACATGAACCCACGCGCGCCGCAGTTGGCGCGTACCTCTGAGGGACAGCGCATGAGAAACCTTACCTTCGCAGTGAGTGGCAACACCCGATTAGGCGCGAATGTGCTAGCAATGCTCCACGAAATGGGCCATTCCGTGGAGACGGACGAGACGCAGTCAGGACCATTGCGCGACATCACGGAAGCGCTTGGATTGGGAGAGAATCCAGCGGTATTGGACGCCGATGGTCGATCGATCGACTGGTTGATAGGTTGCGACGCGTCGATCGATTTGCGCAAGCAACGCCTGTCAGGCGTCGACCAGCCAAAAATTCTTGCTTTCAGCGCGTCGTCGGCAACGTTTCCGCCCCGTCTGATCCGTGTGGAATGGCAAACGATCGATCCCGATGGCACAGTGCGGCGGGCTTCTAGCCGCGACATTGAGCTCGCATCGAACCTGTGTGGTGCGGACATGGTTGCCGAAGTAGAAACTGCGGCTGAGGAGCTTTTCGTCGAGATTGTCAGTCTGCTCGGCAGGGATGCATTCAACGACGACGCCATGACTGTCTTGAGTGGAAATATTCTCGATGACGGTACTTTCGCAGTCGACCTGGCGAAGCTTGCGGGGTGGCACGCGAGCAACCTGACAGACCGGCACTTTGACCTTGATGCCTCACTGCCGGAAATGGTGTTTAGCGCGGCGCAGGCGAATCCCCAAGCCGTTGCTTTGCATGACGAAGACGGCACGATCGACTACGCGACATTCGTCAGTGCTGCGAAGAAACTAGCGCAACAATTATCCGCCGGCTTCACAGCTTCGTCGACCGTAGCATACGACGACGCTGGCGCTCCCCGCGTAATAGCAGTTCGATTGCGTAAGTCTTCCTTGTTGTACGTGGCGATACTTGGCGCTATCGGATCGGGAGCCGCTTACCTTCCACTTGATCCGTCGTTTCCAATGGAGCGAGTTCGCGTGATCTTGGAGCAAGCGCACGCGGAGTGTCTCATCACTGATGAAGCGTTCGATAGCTCTGCATTAAGCGATCTGCCGATCCGGGTAGTGCCTCTGACGCGTAATGTCTTCGAGAGCTCGATATTGGATGATTCGGCTTGGCCGCTCGAAGACGACCCAGAACGCGCCTCTCGGTGTGCGATCACGATCTTTACCTCGGGCTCGACAGGCGTACCAAAGGGCGTGATGCTTACACACCGCAATATCGTGCACTTCTGCCATTGGTATCGCGAATACGCTGAACTAACTGCGGCATCGCGTGTATTGCAGTTCTGCACGGTTGCATTCGATGTTTCGCTGCTCGACATCTTCCCGACTTTCCTCGCGGGTGCGACGCTCGTCGTCCCGACTGAGGAACAGCGCCATGCGCTAGATGACCTCAGTCAACTCATTGAACTTCTTGATCTGCGTTTGTAGGCGCGGCGAGCCGCGGCGTCCTTCGCTGAGCGTTTTGCCCAACACCCCGCCAAGCAGCCCCTTGCCGATCGGGCTCCAGGGGATGAGACCGACCCCAAAGTGGCGCAGTGCTGGAATCACTTCCAGCTCGATGGTTCGCTGCGTCAGGTTAGAGATGCTCTGTTCCGATGCCAGCCCCAGCAAGTGGCGCGAGGCGGCCGCGCACTGCGCGGTGGCGATGTCCCAGCCAGCGAAGTTGCTGCTCCCAACATAGGTGATCTTGCCCTCGCGGATCAGTTGTTCCATCGCCTGCCAGATTTCGTCCCAAGGGGTTGCCCGGTCGATGTGGTGCATCTGGGAGAGGTCGATATGATCGGTCTTTAACCGCTTGAGGCTCGCCTCGCAGGCGCGTCGAATGTGATAGGCCGACAGGTACTTGTCGTTGGGGCCGGTGCCCATAGGCTGATACACCTTGGTCGCCAGCACGATCTTGTCGCGCCGACTAACATCCTGTGCAAGCCAATGGCCAATGATCTCCTCTGAGACGCCGTAGCCTTTCACCATATCCGGCGACTGAGGGCCGCCATACACGTCCGCGCTATCAAAAAAGTTGATACCTGCGGCGAGTGCGCTGTCCATGATTTTGAAGCTGGTCGCTTCGTCGGTTACGTCACCAAAATTCAATGTGCCTAGCGCAATACGGCTGACTTTGAGACCAGTGCGGCCCAAATGTGCGTAGTTCATCGCTTTTCACCTTTGAATAACCAATCCGGGATCGTTCCCGAGGTGGCATGTTAACCAATGCTCGTTGTCCGAGGCGGCTGCGAGCGAACCGTACCCCAAGCGCTCGTGTAGCCGATGGGCCGTCGATGTCGTGAAGGTAAGCGTGCTGCACCAACCTTCTGCCGGCACATCCACCACCGCCTCCGATACGACGCTGGCGTCAGTCGCTAGTACCTTCACCATCGTAACCATCGTGGGGCCCAGTCGGTCGGCCAGATGCTGCTTGACGGCGTCGCTAGCGCCTTGCGATCTTGATGATGAGGGAGGCATAGAGAGTGTCGGTCCCTGTAGAGTCTGGTGGGGCCCACCTTGACGCAAAGCAAATACCGTCTGCCAATGCATTGCCCACGCTTAGTGCGCGGTGAAACCTCCGTCCACAGGCAGGCCGACGCCGACCACGAAGCTGGCGCCAGGGCTGCACAGCCACAGCACGGCTGCGGCACCCTCATCGGCCCGTCCGAGACGGCCGATGGACTGCTCCTTCATGATCTCTTGCATCGTGTCCTGCTGGCCCTTAAGCATGTCCTGCACCATGGGTGTATCGATGGTGCCAGGGCAGACCGCGTTGACACGAATGCGGCGTGGCGCATATTCCACGCCTGCACTCTTAGTCATGCCCAGCACGGCATGCTTTGTTCCGTGATAGGCCGCTCGGCCGGGAAGACCGATCAAGCCACCCAGCGACGAGTTATTAACGATCGCCCCTGATCCTTGGTTTCGCATCACCCGCAGCTCATGCTTCATGCTCGCCCAGACACCGAATTGATTAACGGCAACGACACGCTGGAAATTTTCGATCGGCTCCTCAGCGGCGTCGCTTGGGGGCACCTGAATGCCGGCGTTGTTGAACGCCATGTCAAGGCGGCCGTATTCAGTAACGGCCCGGTCAACGGCGGCAGCAATCTGTGCTTCGTCCGTAACGTCGCAGGTAACACCGATGGCGATACCGCCTTCATTAGCAATTTTTTGCGCCTCCCTGGCGGCCAATTCTCCATCAAGATCGGCCAAAACCACGGAAGCACCGCTTTTCGCAAAAGCTCGGGCCGCAGCGAGGCCCATCCCGATTGCTGCGCCGGTTACGAGGGCCACTTGCCCGTTAAAGTCATATGTCGGATTCGTGATTAGATTCCATAATTGTTGAACGATGTCCTAAGCATCCACCGGACGGAGGCAAGAAAATTAAAAGGCTCGCCGCAGCCCAAGGGTCCTGCAGTCACCGGAGGGATCCGGCTTTACTTTCCGCAACTCAATGTTCACCAATTTGAGCTATCTTGCATAGCCGGTAAATAGAGCAAGCCGATATAGATCATCATCATGATTGCGCCGATTTGCAAAACCCCGTGCAGCGCCTGTGCGGCGTGACCGCGGAGCCAAAACTGCACTTGGTTGAGCATTGCGCCAAGAAGTAGATGCAAGCAAGTTGATCTAGGTTTTTCACCGCAGCTTCTGGGCGTGATTGCAACCGAAGGGGGGCGCAAGGCAATTCACCACCGCCGAGAGGGGCCGCATCTACTGGGTTAGTTGTATGCACGCCCTGGTAATCGCCGAGTGCGGCTGCGTCTACGCAGAGCCACACTAGGGGATCTTCTAGCTATCTCATGAAGCAACAGCGCCTCAAACGTCTCTGCCGTGCTTGTAAGGACATCAAGGAATCAACAAGGTTTTGATCGCGCGACGCTCGTCCATTGCCTGATAACCTTCCGCCACTTGAGTCAACGGCAAAGTTAGATCAAACACCTTACCGGGATTGATCTTTCCCTGCCAAACCAAGTCGATCAATGCGGGAAGAAACTTGCGAACCGGTGCAGGTCCACCATGGAGATGAACGTGCTCGAAGAATAGATCTTCACCATTGAGTTCGACGCCGTGCGGCACGCCAACGTAACCCACGTATCCACCCTGGCGAGCGCAATGGATCGCTTGCATCATCGATTCTTGGGTGCCGACACACTCCAGCACTGAGTCGGCTCCGAGGCCGTCGGTCATTTCCATGATGCGTGCAACGCCATCTTCTCCGCGCTCGGTCACGATGTCTGTTGCACCGAATTCTAAAGCTAGTTTCAGTCGGGAAGGATGACGGCTCATTACAATGATCCGCTCGGCACCCATTTTTTTAGCCGAAAGAACACCAAGCAGTCCGACCGCGCCGTCACCAACAACGACGGCCGTCACGCCTTGCTGCACGTTGGCTGCTACGGCGGCATACCAACCTGTGCCCAGCACATCTGACGTCGTCAGCAAACTCGGAATCAATTCCTTCGAAGGAGCGTCCGGCGTGGCGACCAATGTGCCGTCAGCGAGGGAAACGCGAAGCAACGGAGCTTGAGCGCCGCCGACGAACTCCGCCTGCTGGCAGGAGGATTGGTAGCCATGCTGACAAACCGGGCAAGCGTTATCCGAGGCAAAGAAGGAGCCGATAACAAACTGGCCTGGCTTGATGTGGCGCACTTCGCTGCCAATATCTTCAACCACACCGCAGTACTCGTGGCCCATTGGCATGGGTTCGGAGATAGGCTGAATACCGCGGTACGGCCACAAATCGGAGCCGCAAACGCAGGCAGCGGCAATGTGAAGCGCACCGGGTTTTCCGGAGACCTTTACTCCTGAGAGAATAGAGTCATGGAAAACCTCGACAAAGCAAAACGG
>NZ_JALQDB010000061.1:0-8226 GCF_023631465.1 Caballeronia sp. GAWG1-1 | reverse complement strand
CCGTTTTGCTTTGTCGAGGTTTTCCATGACTCTATTCTCTCAGGAGTAAAGGTCTCCGGAAAACCCGGTGCGCTTCATACAGCCTCCAGCGCCTCTTCGATCACGTCCCTGAAGCGTCCGTTCGTAAGTCGGAGTTGAAGTGCTCCGCGCTCCAACCGCCCGACGTCCAGAAGATCGTCAATTAGTCGGACCATGTTGCCCATTTGGCGATCGGCCATCTTGACGAGGTGGCTGTGCTCATCAACATTTAGCGGCTTTGATAGAGCCTGTATGGCGCTTCGCACCGCGGCGAGAGGATTTCGTAACTCGTGGGAGAGCACTGAAATAAATTCTGTTTTGCGTCGATCGCTTTCGGCGAGCCGGCGCTCCGCTTTGACTGCGACCGTGACGTCGCGGGCGATCACGACCGCGCCTACGCATCTACCAGATTCGTCGGTGATCGGCGTGGCTGTTTGTTCAATGCATCGCTTGCCATCCTGCGTGATGAGTATTGCAGTTTCGTCTACACGTGAGTTGCGAATGATCGCTGTATTGGCCGCGCTCACCAAGGCGTCGCCATCGCGCGTTCTGAGTAAAAGGATCGTAGCGAGCTTCTGACCTCGGGCCTCGCTGTTCTGCGTACAACACAGTTCTTCGGCAGCCGGGTTTGCATCTCGACACACGCGTGCTCATCGACGACGATCAGTGCATCAGCCACGTTGATAACCACGGTATGCAACAAGGCGGAGTTTTCGGCGACCTCACGCGCGGCATCGAGCCGTGCCTTCACAATCCTTCCGGTGGCCCGAAACACGCCCGCCAAACCGACGGTAGTAAGCAGAAATGTGAGGATTCCTGCGAGAATTGCCAAGTCTCGCACCTCCCGAGCGCGTAGCGAGCGGACATTGATGCGCCTGTTCGACGCATCTTCCATCTCCGATACGACCGCTCGGGCTTGTTCCATCAAGGCTCTGCCTTTGCCGCTCGCCACCATTTGCGCAGCTTGCTCGGGGCCATTGAGCTGGCGAGCGTCGATCACGGCAGCGAGTTCGACGCGCTTTTGGGCGAGTAGATTAGCAAGCTTAGCTAAACGAGTACGTTGCGCCATACCGTCATCTAACAGCGCGCCGACTGCCGCAAACTGCGCATCCATCCTGGACGTCGACTCGAAATAAGGGTTCAGATAAGACTTCTCGCCGGTGATGACGTAGCCGCGCTGCCCCGTCTCCGCGTCCACCGCCATGGTCAAGAGTTGTTCAAGTCGTGTTTTCAATTCGCGCGCGTCAGAAACGCGGCGCTCGCTCTGGTAAAGCCAAATCGTACCGAATGCGCCGACTGATGAGGAGATCAGCAAAAGGACGCCGACCACAATTGCGACATAGCGCCATGAAACCACGGACGCAAGGGAGGAGGATATCGAGTCCAATTGTTTATGGACGGGTCCTTGCGCGTCAGATCGGTCGAGCATCTGCGGTCGACGGCGCGAGGATGTCAGATCTAAAGGTGAATTCACGCCTGAGGCTCCTGCAACCTGGTTCGCTGTGCACAGGGCCTCAACGGAATGGAGGCCCCTATAACCGTGTTTTGGTAAGCCCGGCCTCTGCTTGCGATCGCTGAGTTACGTATTGTCCGACCAGCGCAAGCTCCGTTCCACGCCTTGTGGTTGGGCAGGGGGGCCGTAAAGGGGGAGTTCCGGAACAGGAGATGTGCAGCGCTAGAGAGGACGGCCGCGCGGTGGATGAGCGCTTACTCGTGCGGCGGAATATTGACCATTTCTGGACCAGCGGAGGCATCGCTCCGCTGCTTGATAGTTCCGGTGCTTTGTGGGCTACGCTAAGGTTTCGCAAGACTGTACTGAAAGTTATTCGTTGTCAAAGACTGTCTGCTCTGAACACGGCGACCGACCGATCTCGTGATCAGATGCAGCGGGCGGTTGACTGCCGAGTTCCTCGAGCGTCGCCGGCGAGGTTCGGCGAACGATGGCTGATCATTCGGCTTAAAGGGACCCACTTCATGCACGAGCCTACGTCATGGGGTCAAGGTACGAGCCGCAATGCATTTTCAAGTTGATCGAGAGTGTACGGCTTGGGCAACTCGCGCCATGGGAAATCAGAGGCCTGTTCCGGCAAGACCATGTGACCGGACGAGAAGATGACGTGCATTTTGGGGCAACGCGCCAAGATGCTGCGGGCCAAGTCGATGCCTGACATGCCGGGAAGGTTGACGTCAGTTATCAGGATATCGAAGTTTCGGCGGATCACCACCTCTAGTGCTTGCCTGGGCGAACTGATGGCTTCGCAGCGGTGACCGAGCATTTCCAGAAGCTCAGTGACCGCCTCGCGAGTCGCACCGTCATCGTCCACAACGAGAATGCGCTTAGTGGTTACTTGGCCTCGAGAACTCTGCGCCTGTTCCTCTTCGCTCTTACAAGGCGGTGCTGCTTGAGCGGGGTCCAGCATCTGGCGTAGCTTAACCGCTATATCGTCGCGGCTATATGGCTTACTCAATAGCTCGACACCCGGGTCCAGACGCCCCCCATGCACGATAGCGTTCTGAGTGTAGCCGGAAGTGAATAAAACCTGCAGATTCGGCTGCAACTGTATGGCGCGCCGCGCCATTTCCGGACTTTTGAGCGTGCCTGGCATGACGACGTCTGTGAAAAGGAGATCGACATGCACGCCGCTGCTCAACACGGCCAGCGCCTGGTCCGCATTGTCCGCCTTGAGCACGCTGTAGCCGAGTTGGCTCAACATCTCGATAACTGTTTCCTGAACTTTTTTGTCGTCCTCTACGACCAGCACCGTTTCGTTGCCGCCGACCGGTGTAGCGGTTCGCCGCGTGACGGGTTCGAGTGCGGCGACAGTCGATCTCGGCAGGTAGACGCGTATCGTCGTGCCGTGTCCGACCTCGCTGTAAATGCGAATGTGACCGCCGCTTTGCTTGACAAAGCCGTAAGCCATGCTCAGGCCCAATCCCGTGCCTTCGCCTTCAGGTTTGGTTGTAAAGAATGGATCGAACGCGCGCTCGATCACGTCCTGAGCCATACCGGTCCCCGAATCGGTAACCCCGAGCATCACGTATTGCCCCGCTGGCACGTCCGATAAGGACAGCGAACGCACATACCGGTCATCTAACATTGCGTTAGACAATTCAAGCGTGAGTTTGCCGCCATCAGGCATCGCATCGCGTGCATTGATGGCCAAATTCAGTAGCACGTTCTCAAGCTGGTGTGAGTCGACAAATGCAGTCCAGAGCCCCCCTGCGACGACCGTTTCCACCTCAATGGTCTCGCCCAGCGCGCGACGCAGCAGATCGTCCATGCCGCGAACCATGGCCGCTAGGTTGACCGGCACCGGCCGTAGCGCCTGACGACGTCCAAACGCCAGCAACTGCGAGGCGAGCTTTGCGCCTCGCTCGACTGCATCGATTGCGTTGGCAAGACGTTCCATCGACCAGTTGTCGCTCAGACGTCGGCTTTGCAGCAATTCGAGGTTGCCTCTCAAGACCTGAAGCACGTTGTTGAAGTCGTGCGCGACGCCGCCCGTGAGTTTGCCGATCGCTTCCATTTTCTGCGATTGAAAGAGCGCCGCGCGGGTCTGCTCAAGCAGCTGATCGGCCTCCCGCTTTTCCGTGACATCGCGTGTAATTTTTGCAAAACCGGCAAGCGCCCCAGTCTCTTCGCGAATGGCGTCGACGACGACGTGGGCCCAAAATCGCGTACCATCGCGACGCACCCGCCACCCCTCCGATTCGAAACGGCCTTCCCGGGCAGCAGTATCCAGCGCGCGTTGCGGCAACCCTAAGATCGCATCCTCCGGTGTGTAAAAGCGGGAGAAATGCGAGCCGATAATTTCGGCAGCCGTATAACCCTTAATCCGACGAGCGCCACTGTTCCAGTTGGTTACATGTCCCTGAGGCGAGAGCATGAAAATTGAATAATCGGTGACGCCCTCGACGAGTAGGCGGAAGCGTCGCTCGCTCTCAATTACCGCATCATGCGCCCTACGTTTTTCGCTCTCATCCCGTACGACCTTCACAAACCCCGTCAACGACTTACTTTCGTCAAAGAGCGCCGTGGTGATGACGTTTGCCCAGAAAACACTGCCATTCTTTCGCTTGCGCCAGCCCTCAGCCTCGAAACTACCCCTCGCACGTGCTTCACAGAGCTCGGTCTCTAACGACCCGGCTTCTTCGATATCGTCGGGGAAGAAAATCGACGAGTGCTGACCGATGATGTCGTCAGCCTCATAGCCGTAAATCGACATGCCCCCGGGGTTCCACGTGCCGACGACGCCAGCAGAGGTAAGGGCAAACACCGCCACAGCCGACGTGGTATTGACCCAAGTGGTGGCCCAGTCCTGTTCGAACTGTCCCTGTATTAAGGCGGAATTACGCATAATCGTATTGCAAGTTTTGGTCGAACGATGGCGGCAGAAGCCTTATTGATCGCATTTTACCGATTCTTCGTTGGGGTCGACTGGTACGCAATGTGCTAAGGGTTGACGGAAGCAAAATAGAGGCGCGCGGGCGTTGAACTATGCAACGGGTTCTATTGGTTGACGACGAGCCAGGTATCGTCGAGGTGCTAGAGGTGATTTTGACCGATGCGGGTTACGACGTCCGCTCAGCAAAGAACGGGCTCCAAGCCATGCAACTGGCAAATGACTGGCGACCCGATGCCGTTTTGTCCGACTGGATGATGCCGGTGATGGGGGGCGAAGAATTGCTGCATCGACTGAAGTCATCGCCCGCCTTTTGCGCTATTCCTGTGATCGCAAAGAGCGCATTGCCGCCCGTCGCGCCGCTTCCCCTCGCAGAAATCCTGCAAAAACCTTTTCCTGTGACCGGAATGCTTAACGCAATAAAACGGGTACTTGCGAGCGCGCCATTGCGCGTGGACCGCTGCATTGACGGTTCGGCCATGTACCGATTCGAGGCGTTCCCATCGCGTTCGGCGTACTCGAGGCGGATAGCCCCGAGTCAGCCGATTTTCCAGAGACAGATATCCTGTTTTTGGAAGGGATCGCGAACATAATCGCGCTGGCGGTCGAGCGTTCGGCCGCCGAAGCGGGCGACGCCGACGCGGCTCGATTATCCGGGAGTGTGCTCGAAGCGAGCGTCGACAGTGTGTTCGTCTTTGGTCTTGACGGGCGTCTTCAACGGATTAATCGGCCGGTAGAAGACAGATGCCCAAACTCAGCGCTGGCGCAGACCAATGGTGGGATGTGTCGGTGTCCCCGCTGTTGGGCGCAAACAACCGGGTAGAGCACGTCGTCACTGTGGCGCGAGATATTTCGGAGCGGCGTGCCAACGAGCAGCGCTTGGCGCAATTAGTCGATGAGCAGGAGCGCAACTCGACTCGAACGACCTACTGATGAAGGAGGATAACGGCGAGCAGGCGACCGACGCGGCAGTCTACCTGGCGGGTTGGTTGGCGAACTCAAGGGGACATTTGGCGATCGACCGGTGCGGCTTGAGGCGCAACTCATGACGCTTCCGACCTCTCGCCTTAGCCCGCTGGGATTGGTCACCACTGACTTGGAGAAAGTCCGTAACTTAGAAACGGCGGTATGTGTCTTTAATGCGCTCTGCGGATCAGCGAAACGAAGAAGGGATCTCCGCATTTCGCCGGTGAATTTAAATAAATATCTCCTGTTTTACTAACTATGCGGGTTACGCGTGGCAGATCGATAACCTACAGAAAGTATCGAGGCCCGAATCCTGTATAAGCCGCTCACGCTAGATAGGCGGCGTTAAACCTCGTCACTGGCTGTTACCTTTTGTCACTAATCATAGTCAACGGATTTTAAGGTGGGGCCGTTTAGGTTGTAACACGGGGCACTTCGTCCCGCGTTTAATAAAACTGGAAGGGCTGAAGAAATCATGAAAAAGATCGTTGCTGCTCTCGCGTCCGCTATGCTTGTTACTACGGTTTTTGCGCAGACCGGCGCCACTGATGCGCAAAAGGCACAAGTGAAGGCGAACAACGAAAAGGCCGACGCCCAGGCGACTGCCAATAAGAAGAAGGCTGACGCGCAACAAGATGCTGCAAAGGCGCAAGCTTCTGCTAACGAAGACAAAGCTTCAGCGCAAGCAGATGCGAACAAGGAGGCCGCAAAGGTGGCGCAGGCGACGACGCCAGAAAAAGCGTCTGACGCTCGCGCAGACGCAGCAAAGGCGCAGACCAAGGCGAACGAAAAGAAGCATTCCGCACAAACGAAGGCCGATAAAAAGAAGCGCGACGCATCGAAGGGCGCGAGCGTAGCGCAAGCAAAGGCCGACAAAGAGAAGGTTGAGGCGCAGGGCGATGCCAATAAAGCGGCTGCCGATGCTAAGGTAGACGCTGCTAAGAAGTAAGGAGTTACGCGCGCCGCGCTTATTGCCCGGAGCAGGCGGCGCGCGGGATCGAATCGCGTACGTCATCGTGAAAGCGAGCGACAAGGGCATGAGCGAAATGAGTTTCGCCATTGTCGCGGCACATTACGTCGTACGCGATTCCAAACAGAGGCTCGTTTGTCAATACGCGCCGTTCAACTGCTTTACGCAGACGGAAACAGGTGTAAAGCGGCGAAAGGATTGCTCTGTAAGGCAAAAAGCCTTGCGCATCCTTCTGCCGCACGACTTATTCAGTCTCACGGGTTATTGAGCCAAATATTTGCTCATATGCAAAACAGGAACCTGACACATCGATAGAGGCGCCTTCGTGTTGAGCTAAGACCGTTAGCAAAGTAACTCCGGGCACAACAACGCTTTGCGTAATAGGCGCGTTGGTACTCTGTCCACGTTTTTGCAGCACTCGAAGCTCAATCAGGCTTGCGCGAAGACCTTACTTACCGACTTCTCTCTCTTCCTGCTCGCGTTCAGTGTAGAGCGCGTCAGGAAACACTTCGAGCCGCGCCTGCGGTATTGGCTCGCCGCTCTCGTCAGACAGTCCGTATGTTCCATCGTCGATCTTCTGCAATGCTCTGTCGATGTCGCCAATACGGAGCCGGTTGAAATTGAGCATGCCCGGATTCGAGCCTGCTGGATTCGTTACGGAAGCAACATCGTCATGGTTAGCAAAATCTTTCCGCATTCGTAACAGGCGTTCTCGCTGCTCCGTCATAAATTCAGTCGTCAATTCACGGTTCTGCATTGTCACTTTTCGCCTCCATACGGATGGGTTCGCGCACATCAGACCTCCGTACCTTAAGGACTGGAGATAGCTTTGGCAATATCCGGCTTAACATAACCAATATGCGGCTGTGCGCGAGATCGCAACTCAACCACAATACACGTGTCATGGCACTACACGCCTGCACCCGTCGGCCTATATGTAAAAGCCCAGACCTTCTCCCGTGAAAGCATGCAAATGGCAAAAGTTCGTAAGACCAAAACCTCAATGGGCTTGGCGAAGCGCGCCCACCATAAGAAAGCTTTGTTTCTGCCGCTCGATACGGCAGCAGCCAACCGGATTTCGTTGCGATCTTGGACCGCGCTGGAACGGGCGCGCGCAGGTGATGCGGGTTCCGAGGTTGCCTTAGCGCTCGCGCATGCCGCGATGGCGGTGCACCGTCTTGTCATGCTGGGATATGGGGTGGTCGATGAGCACGCGATGTCGAACTCCAAGGCCGGTCTAGCGCGGGTTATCGAACTAGGCTGTGAGACCGGCACTTGGAGATTCGACGAAAATTTGATCGCTTCCCTCGCGCCTGTGCTCGATGAACATCACCGTCAATTGCGACAGGTGAGGATGGTAGCACTCGTCGAGGCAAATGAGTGGTTAGAGGCAAAGCCGGGCAAAGGCGCGCTTATGCAGCATTTATTGCAGGCGAGCGCGGGGGTAAAGGGACAAGACGCCGTTAGAAAGGCCGGTTCTCGCGGCAAATCGGAAGAGATCTCTTGTGGCCGGGTGACAACGACTAAAGTACAGCACAATACGGACGAAAAAGAGCCAATGGGAGGTAGCTCCATTTACGCCTCGCCAAGCGCCCGTTAGCACGGGGCTGAGGTGGCTTTTCGGACCAATGAGAGGACTGGGGACGCCACTGCCAGGTTGCAATGTCTGGATGGCGGCCTGGAAGCTAAAGCGCCGTCGTTTATGGATAAAATGAGCATCTGCGGGAGCATGCGTTACATATCGATGGTCAATCAACCCCAACAATTGACGCTCCCCACACCGCGTACGTATACCCGCACCGACTTCACGGCGCTGCGCGCGTTCGTGCAGCGCGTGCCGGCGGCCACCATCGCGCGGCTTTACTACGA